>JBOGEB010000010.1:0-14741 GCA_050743125.1 Egibacteraceae bacterium | reverse complement strand
GTCAGGCTCAAGCCGCTGACCTGCGGAAACCGCTGACAGCTTGCCCAGAATCGATTATCCTGAAGGAGAACGGGCGGTGCGGGCAAGTGCACCGCGTTCGGGGTGGTTGATACGCGATGAGGGGCAGGCCGAACGGCCACGACCCTACGGTGTCACGCCTCGTGATGGTCGACCTCACCTGGGCACACTACCGATTCCCTCTGGGGGACCGTGAGGAGCCCATTGGGGAGCGGTACCGCACCCTCCTGAACGGGCTGCTCGGCCTCCACGAAGACGCCGCCGACCCCGACGCGTGGATCCTCCACCACCCTCAACTGTCCGAGGAGGTCGAGCGCGCGCTCAAACAGCCCGGCAGCGATGATCCGATCCTCGTGCCCTATCGCTGGTTTCAGGACCAGAAGCCGTTGCTCGAGGCCCCCTCTGCAACCTGCCGGCCCGCCCACAAACGGGGGCGGTGGTGGCACAGCGGACCAGATGCCACACAGACGGTCGAGCGCATCGCGGACGGGTTGAACCAGTGCGGGAAGATCGCGACCCGGGCTTGGATGGGGCGCCAAGAGGCGCTGCTCGCCGCACAGATGAACCTGTTCGCCTGCCGGCTCTACCTTGCGCCCGAGTGGGCGCACAGGAAGCTGGCACCGCAGGCGGATCTTCCAGCGCCAAGCGCCCACGTGTGCATCGACCTCCGCTTTAACGAGCGCCTCGGCGAGCGCCTCGGCCGCTACTGGCTGCTCTACGCGACGTTGTCCGCCTGGACACACAAGCCCTCGAGCCGCGCGCACGCACCCGACCTAGCTCATCCAACGGGCCACAGCCCCTACGCGGTGAAGCCCTTCCACCGCTATGCGGGAGCGCTGCGCAAGGGGTTCAAGGAGTGCGTCCGCGAGCACTTCCCCACGGCGGAGACAACGATCCTCGGCCGTGACTACCGGCCACCGCAGCTCTGGTACGCGAGCGGCCCCGGGCTCCCGACTACCCGCAGAACCGTCGACCGCCTCAACCACAACGGCCTCAACGCGCTCGCCGACGTGCTGCTTTGCGTACCCGACCTCCGCAGCACCGGGGTGGCGGCCGGCGTGATCAGGGAGCAGACGCTCGTGCTGCGGCGCTTCGTCCCGGACGCCAGCGGAGAACTCCCTTGCTACCTGGTCTTTCCGTTCCGTGGACGCACGGTCGAGCAGCATGAGGACGACGCTCGGCCCCTCGTGTGGGAGCTGGCAAATCTCGAGACCGCCGCCGCCGCGCAGCTGTTCGACGTCACGACCAGCCTCGACATGCACCGCAGCCATCTGCGGGCGTACGAGGCCGTCGCCCACCAGGCCGAGGAGTTCTGGGATCAGCTCTCCCTGTACCTGCCGGTCGCGCGCTCGCTTCGCCTGATCCGCGTCCACAAGTTGATCGAGCTGGTCCACCAGATCCTGCTCCAGGGCATCGGGGACCTCGACCAGGTCACGACCATGGCGAACAAGGCAAAGCGAGAGGTCGAGCGGTTGGCGGGCACCTTGAGAGACCAATTTGATTGCGTACTCACGGAGCGCCCCCTGCCAGACAAGAACAAGCAGTCCATCCGCCCCTCGCTCACCGAGTCGGGGTACTTCGAAAAGGCGGCCCGGGAGGCGGACCGCGTCCACAAGGACGCGGAGCAGGTCCAGCGCAGCTACGAAACGTTGTTGGCGGGGATCACGCGTGCGTTCGACGAGCGGCGGGTCCGTGGGAGCGACGTGATCCAGCGCGTCGGGTTCTGGCTCGCCGTCTTCGTGGTGATCTTCGCGTTTGTCCCCGAGGCCCTGAACGCGCTGTTCACCCAGCCGGAGGCGTGGACCAACAACGATCTCGTTCGTCTGAGCAGAGTTGGGGTCGGCGGGTTCGCGCTGTTCGCGCTCGGGGCTCGCGTGTGGATGTGGTGGCTTGGCATCCTCGTTTCGTGGCCGTTCATCCGGCTCCATCGGCGGCTCAAGAAATTCCTTTCCGACTGTCAGACCGACCGCCTGACCCGCCTCCGCGATGACGGCTGGAAGCGGGTGCGCACCGCGCTCGACGATTCGGCGAAGGACGAAGGACCCGAATGGGATCAGATCTTTGCTGAATGGGACGAGCTCGACCGGGACCTCGCCCGCCGGTGCGCGTACCTCCTGGACGCGCGGTACCCCGGTAGGGATCCCTCCGACAACTGGGGTGTCAGGCCCCCCGAATTCAAGGATCTGGCCAGGCAGGTGCAGCGGTGGGGATTGACGACGCTGCTGGTCACCGAGCGGCCACGGGAGTTCTGGCAGTTTCCCTTGCCGCGCCTGACGTTCCTCTACCGCTTCTACCCGGTGATGGGCAGCGAGCTGCGGTCGAGCTTTGTCGAGGCGACCGAAGCAGATGTCGTGTCGGATTCCGATTTCACATTCACGATCAGCAACCAGTGCAGCGGTCGCCACGATGAGATCGATGACGTCAAGCGCTGGGCACTTCATCAGGTTGAGCAGTCGATGTCCCAACCGCGTCCAGCGCTCGACTTCGTCAGGGCGCTGGAGAACGTGGGCCTGCGGGCCGGCATGACCCGCACAGAGTTCGAGGCGATGCGCGAGCGGATGCGCGCACAGCTCTCGCCGGACTGAGCGCCGCGCCTCACCAGCTCCATGCGTTCGTGCGCAGAGCATCCTGCCTTGCGGTGTTGCCACTCGGACTCGCGCCGCTGTGGCGGTCCTGGTTCCACGGCGCTTGCCGACGAAACAATCTGCGCGGTGGCTGTAAGGACTTTCCAGCTCGTGGGTGGTAAAGGGCGAGGGACCTCCGGAGGAAGGGAGGCAGCGTGTTTCCCCGCATGCAAACGCTGGAGGCAAGGCCGGACGAGCGTGACCCTACCGTGGCACGCCTCGTGCGGGCCGACGTTACCTGGGCCTACTGCCGGTTCCCCCGACGATTCCGGTCGGAGGAGCAGGTCGGGAGGCGGCACCGCAGGCTCCTGAGCGAGCTGCTCGGCCTCGACGAGGACTCCTCTTCCAGCTCGCCGGCCGGCGCGTGGATCCTCCACAACCCGCAGTTCCCCGACGCCGAGCAGGCCGCCCAATGGCCGGAAAGCGAGGATCCGATCCTCGCGCCCTACCGCTGGTTCAAGGAACGCCGGTACGCCGACCAGCCGGAATGGCACAGCGGGGCAGGCGCCCAGCAGGTGGTCGAGCGCATCACGAACGGGTTGGAGCAGTGTGGGCTGGTCGCGACCCGCGCTTGGATGCAGGGCCAGGAAGAGCTGCTCGCCGCGCAGATGAACCTGTTCGCCTGCCGGATCTACCTCGACCCGCAGCGCGCGGCCAAGCTTGCCCGCGGGCCGGCGCCCGGCCCGTCGATGGTCCCGGCCTCCGCCTGCATCGACCTCCGCTTCCGGGAGCACCTCGACCGCTACTGGCTCTACGCGACGTTGTCCGTCTGGACGTACAAGCCCTCGAGCGTCAAGCATGCGCCCGCGCTGCCCACGCACGAAACCGGGGAGGGTCCCTGGAAGGTCACCGAGCTGGATGACTGGCGTGTGTACGCGGAGACATTGCGCAAGGGGTTCAAGGCGCGCGTCCTCGAGCACTTCCCCCCCGCAGAGACGAAGATCCTCGATCGCGAGCACCGTCCGCCGCGGTTCTGGTTCGCCCAGGGCGACGGCCTTCCGGCCACACCCGAAGCCGCCGACCCCATCAGCAACGACGTCAAGGCGCTCGCTCGCCTCGTGCTCAAGACCCCTGACGTCCGCGGCGCCGGGGTGGCGGCCGGCGTGATCGGCGACCAGATGCTCGTGCTCCGACGCTTCGTCCCGGACGCCGGCGGCGAGCTTCCCTGCTACCTGGTGATCCCGTTCCGTGGATCAGCTGTCGCGCAGGAGGATGAGGCGCGGTGGCTGGTGGGGACGTTGACGGACCTCGAGGCATCCGCCGCCGCGCAACTGTTCGAGGTCGCGACCGACCTTGACCTGTACGCCGGCCATCTCCGGGCGTACGAGGCCGTCGTCCATCAGGCCAAGGTGCTCTGGGATCAGCTCGCGCTGTACCTGCCGGTCGCGCGCGGGAGCCGCATCCACAAGCTGATCGAGCTGGTCCACCAGACCTTGCTCCAGGGCATCGCGGACCTCGACCAGGTGGCGATCCAGGCGAGCGAGGCGGCCCGGAAGGTCGAGCGGGCGGCGAGCGACCTGAAAGACGAGTTCGACCGCACGTTCACCGAGCGGCCTCTGCCAGACGAGCGGTCGATCCGCTACAGGCAGTCCGTCCGCTCGTCGCTGACCCAGGCGGGCTACTTCGACAAGGCGGCCCGGCAGGCGGAGCGCGTCCGCAAGGACGCGGAGCAGGTCCAGCGCACCTACGACACGTTGTTGAAGGGGATCACGTGCGCGTTCGACGAGCGGCGGGTCCGCAGGATCGACGTGCTCCAACGCGTCGGGATCGTGTTCGCCATCCTCGTCGTGGTGTTCGGGTTTGTTCCCGAGGCCCTGAACGCGGTGTTCACCATTTGGGGAGGCCATGAACAGTCCCCAGATCGGCTCGTTGCCCTGGCTGGAGGAGCCTTGGCCGCGATGGTCCTGTTTTTCGTGGCAGGGACTTGGGTGTACCTGTGGAAACAGCGCCTTTCCACCCTTGGGTCGCGGCGGTTCAGGCGGCGCCATAAGCAGCTTCGGAAATTTCTTGCCAGCTGTGCGACCGACCGCCTGACCCGCCTCCGCGACGCCGGCTGGAAGCGGGTACAAGCGGCGCTTGACGATCCCGCGGACGAGACGCGCAAGTGGGAGAACATCATCAAGGAGTGGGAGGGCTTCGACCGTGCGCTCGCCCGCCAGTGCGCGGAGCTACTCGACAAGCTGGCCCGCGATAAGCGCGCCCAGCCCCCGACCGACAAGCCCCCCCGACCCAAGGATCTGAGCAGGCGGGTGGAGCGGTGGGCGTTGAAAGCCCTGCTGGTCACCGAGCGGCCTCGACAGTTCTGGCGGTTCCCCTTGCTGCGCCTGACGTTCCTCTACCGCTTCTACCCGATGATGCGCGGCGAGCTGCGGTCAAGCTCGATTCCTGCGGCCGACGAAGGGGTCGCGTCCGACGTCGACTTCAACCGCGCCGTCAGCACCCAGTGCAGGGCTGACCACGCAGAGATCGACCAGATCGAGCGCTGGGCCAAGCGCCAGCTCGAGCAGCGGAGGTCCGCGGCCGACTTCGTCGAGGCGCTGGACGAGGTAGGCCTGCGGGCCGGCATGACCCGCAAGGACTTCGAGGCGATGCTGAAACGGATGCGCGCAGAGCTCTGACAGGCGTAGCGGGACACGCAGCCGGGACGCGCGGGGCGTCCCGGCTGTGCTGTGCGCTGACCTGCGAGGACCGCTGACAGACCGCCCCACAATAAGCGAGGGCCACAAGCTGGCCGGGAGATATTTTTTACCCCTAATGGTCGTTCTCTCGGACACGACCCGCTACCTTAGGTGAACAGAGCAGTCACAGCATGCTGCATCCTGGTCGGTGATGCGCAATACCGAAAATGACGGGGACGCCGGGCGACAACGGCCTTACCCTGTCGCGCCTGGTGATGGTCGATGCCACCTGGGCGTACTGCCGGTTCCCCCTACGGGGAGGGGCTGAGGAGCAGCTCGGGAACCGCTACCGCAGCCTCCTCGACGCATTGCTCGCTCTTGACAAGAACACCGAAGACGAGTCCGGTTCGCCGGCTGGCGCGTGGATCCTCCACAACCCGCAGTGGTCCGCTGGAAAGATCGCTGCCGAACAGGCCAGCGGGCAGGATCCGATCTTCGCGCCGTACCAGTGGTTCCAGAAGCAGGAGCGGCAACCCAAGGCCCCTGCGGACCCCATGACATGCCGACCCGCCCACGGGGAGGGACTGTGGTGGCACAGCGGGGCGGACGCCCGACGGACGGTCGAGCTCATCGCGAGCGGTATGGAGCAGTGTGGGCGGGTCGCGACCCGTGCCTGGATGGAGCACCAGGAGACGCTGCTCGCGGAGCAGATGAACCTGTTCGCCTGCCAGATCTACCTCGATCCGAAGCAGTCCGCAAAGCTTGCCAGCAAGCCGAACCCTTCAGCGCCAAGCGTCCACGTCTACATCGACTTCCGCTTCAAGACGCACCTCGAGGAGTCCCTCCAGGAGCGCCTTGTCCGCTACTGGCTCTATACGCTGTTCTCCGTCTGGACGCACAAGCCCTCGAGCGGCGCGCACGCGCCTGACCCTCCCCCCCATCCGACGGGGAAGGGTCCCTTGCGCCTACCCGGCCAGGTGGAGCTCCTCCGCGACCACTATGCGGGGCCGCTGCGCGCCGGGTTCAAGGAGCGCGTCGGCGAGCAGTTCCACCTCGCGAAAATGGAGATCCTCGGTCGCGAGCACCGGCCGCCGCAGTTCTGGATGATGAGGGGCGAGAGGCTTCCGGCCACACCCGGCGCTGCCGACGTCATGAGCACCGACGCCCTCAACACGCTCGCCAGGGTGCTGCTCCGTGTGCCCGACGTCCGCAGCGCCGGAGTGGCGGCCAGCGTGATCAGGGAACGAGTCCTCATGCTGCGGCGCTTCGTTCCAGACGCGAAGGGCGAACTCCCCTGCTACCTCGTCATTCCGCTCCTTGAACCAGCCCCCGAGCGGGAGGACGAGGCTCGGCGGCTGGCGTGGGAGCTGACGGATCTCGAAGCCTCCGCCGCCGCGCAGCTGTTCGACGTCGTGACAAGCCTCGACATCTATGCCAGCCATCTTCAGGTCTACGAGGCCGTGGTCCACCAGGCCGAGGAGTTCTGGGATCAGCTCGCCTTGTACCTGCCGGTCGCGCGCGGGCGCCGCCTCAGCCGCGTTCACCGGCTGATCGAGTTGGTCCACAACACCCTGCTCCAGGGCATCGCGGACCTCGACCAGGTGGCGATCCAGGCGAACAAGGCAGCCCAGAAGGTCGAGCGTTCTGCAAACGCCCTGAAAGACCAGTTCGACCAGAAGTTCACCGAGCGGCCCTTGCCAGCCCTGGCAGAAGTGCCGCCCATCAGCTACTCCTTGACGAAGACGGGCTACTTCGACAAAGCGGCCCGGCAGGCGGAGCGCGTCCACAAGGACGCAGAGCAGGTCCAGCGCAGCTATGAGACGTTGTTGGACGGGATCACGCTCGCGTTCGACGAGCGACGGGTCCGCGGGACCGACGTGCTCCAGCACGTCGGGATCACGTTCGCCATCCTCGTCGTGGTGTTCGGGTTTATCCCCGAGGCCCTGAACGCGATGTTCACCACGGGGTGGGACCGCGCCCAGCTTGTCCTCATGGGCAGATTCGGGGGGGCCGGGTTCGTCCTGTCAGGGCTCTTGGTGTTCTGGTGGGTGCGGAGGCTCAGCACCCTCGGGTCACGGCGGTTCAGGTGGAGCCATGACCAGCTCAGGCTGTTCCTTGCTGACTGTGCGACCGAACGCTTGACCCGCCTCCGCGATGACGGCTGGGCGGGGGTGCGGACGACGCTGGACGGTCAGCCGGCGGACGAGGGACGCGCGTGGGACAAGTTCTTCGCTGAGTGGGACGGCCGCGACCGCGCGCTCGCCCGCCAGTGCGCGAAGATCCTCGACGCGCTGGCCCGCGATGGGGGTGCCCGCTCCGGCCGGAGCAGACAGCACTCCCGTTTGTCGGATCTCGCCAGCCGGGTAGAGCGGTGGTCCTTGAGGGCCTTGCTGGTCAGCGAACGGCCACGGCAGTTTCGGCAGTTCGCCCTGCCGCGCCTGACGTTCCTCTACCGCTTCTACCCGATGGTGAACGGCGAGTTGCGGTCGGGCGCTATGAAGGCGAGGGAAACGGACGTGGTGTCGGACGCCGACTTCAGGTTCACCGTCGTTAATCAGTGTTGTGGTGACCACGAGCAGATCGACGAGATCAAGGACTGGGCCGAGCACCAGCTCGAGCAGTCGAGCTCCTCGCCGCCTTCGGCGCTCCGCTTCGTCAGGGCGTTGGACGAGGTGGGCCTGCGGGCCGGCATGACCCGCAACGACTTCGAGGCCATGTTGGAGCGCATGCGCGAGCAGCTCCGGCAGACATAGAGCTTGGGCATACATAACGTTGCTGTTTCCCGCTGTGCAGTGACGCGGCGCGCCGGCGCCGCACGCCTCGAGCGCGTGCCGGCCGCTGGTCGCAGTGACCCCCGCCGCGTCCGCCTGCAGCAGACCCAGCGTCATCGTGAGCAGCCCATTCTGACCGTGCGTGACGCATGTCAGCGCTGTGGCCAGGAATCGTCATATGGCCAGGGTTCGTCACGCATGCGTGACGAACCCTGGCCACAAGCGCGAACACCGCCCAAACGACAACGGTATTTGGGACCGGACGGGCCTGGGCGGGCTGATCGTAGCGACACGGTGCCGACGGTGAGGCGCAGATACCGCAACGCGACCATTCCCGTGCCCAGGTCGAGGCGCCCAAGTCGAGGCCGAGCGCCAGCAGGGAGCGCAGGCGCGGTGGTCTGGGGAATGGATGCCGGGCAGATGGTGGCGCCATCGTGCAACCGCTGAGCCACGCCGAGCGTCATAGCAACAGCAAGCGGGATCCGCGTTCGCGGGCAATGGAAGCCGTATCAGGCGGTCAGGGCGCCGCCTCACCTCTGTCAGCCGAAACGGAGCGCATGATGACCATCGCCATTCGGACGCATGCCCTAGCCAAGTCGTTCGGGCAGACGCGCGCGCTCGACGGGATCGACTTGGAGGTGCCCTCCGGCACCGTGCTGGGCCTCCTCGGTCCGAACGGGTCGGGGAAGACCACGGCGGTCCGCATCCTCACCACGCTGCTCACGCCCACGTCAGGGCGAGCGAGCGTGGCTGGCTACGACGTCGTCCGTCAGGCGGCGCAGGTCCGGACGGTGATCGGGCTGACCGGCCAGTACGCCGCCGTTGACGGCAGCCTGACGGGCTTCGAGAACCTCGAGATGATCGGCCGGCTGCTCGACCTCGGCCGATCCGAGGCGCGGCGTTGCGCGAAGGCGCTGCTCGAGCGCTTCGACCTCACCGACGCCGGCCGGCGTCTGGCCAAGACGTACTCGGGCGGGATGCGGCGGCGCCTCGACCTCGCCGCCAGCCTCGTGGGACGACCACGGGTGCTGTTCCTGGACGAGCCGACCACGGGCCTCGACCCGCGCAGCCGGATCGGGATGTGGGGGATCATCCGCGAGCTGGTCGCGGACGGCGCCACCGTGCTGCTCACCACCCAGTACCTGGAGGAGGCCGACCAGCTCGCGGATGAGATCGCCGTTCTGGACGCCGGCCGGGTGATCGCCCGTGGCACGTCCGACGAGCTCAAGCGGCAGACCGGTGGGCAGGTTCTGGAGGTGCGCCCCGCCGACCCGGCTGACGTGGACGCCGTGGCGGCCGAGCTGGCCACGCTGACCGGCGGCGCCCCCAGCGTCGATCGTGACACAAGGCTCGTCGGGGTCCCCGTCGACGACACCGCGCTGGTCGCCGTAGCCGTCCGCCGGCTCGACGACGCCGGGATCGCCATCGCCGACCTGGCGCTCCGCCGGCCGAGCCTCGACGACGTCTTCTTGCAGCTCACCGGCCACAAGGCCGAGCCAGGCGAGCCGGGAAGGAGCGCCGCGTGACCGACCTCGCCAACCTCCCCCACCCGCCTGCGCTCGAAGGAGACATCGACACGGTCCTGCCCGGACCACGCCCGCGCTCAGGCGGGCGGCGCGCGGTGACGCACACGCTGGTGATCGCCCGGCGTCACCTGCTCCATCTCGTCCGGACTCCGGAGCTGGCCCTGTGGTCCTCCGTCCAGCCGATCATGTTCCTGCTGCTGTTCAACTTCATGTTCGGCGGAGCGATCAGCCGCGGCGGTGGCTATATCAACTTCGTCGTCCCCGGGATCGTCGTTCAGTTCGTGACGTTCACCGCCTTCGGGACCGCCATGGGGTTGAACACCGACCGCTCCAACGGCATCGTCGACCGCCTCCGGTCGCTGCCTATCGCCCGATCCGCGGTGCTGTCCGGCCGGATCCTCTCGGATGCCGCCAGCTGCGCGTTCAACGTCCTGCTCCTTGTCGCCGTGGGCGCGCTGCTGGGGTTCCGCTTCTCGACCGGCGTCGTCCCGGTCGTGGGCGCGTTCCTGCTCGCGACCGCGTTCGGGGTGGCGATGGCGTGGATTGGGGCCTGCATCGGGCTGACCGTGCGCAACCCTGAGGCGGTGCAGTCGGTGGGGCTCATCTGGGTCTTCCCCCTGACGATGGCCAGCTCCGCGTTCGTGCCCACCCAGACGTTGCCCGGCTGGCTGCAGGCGTTCGTCAAGGTCAACCCGGTGACCAACGTCGCCGACGCCCTGCGCGCCCTGACCCTCGGCGGACCGACCACGGCGCCCGTGCTGGCGTCGCTGGCCTGGATCGCCGTGATCCTGGCCGCCTTCTCCGCGCTGGCGGTCCGTCAGTACCGCCGGATCGAGTAGGTCAACCGCGGCCGGGCCACTACCGCGGCCGGGCCACTACCGCGTCAGTGGACGCGTGGCTCGTGTGGCAGGCCCAGGACGATCGTGGCCTCGGCCTCGGCGAGCTCGCCCAGGCGGGCCGGCACGTCCTCGCCCGGGCACTCAGCGACCGCGAGATCGACGAACAGCCGGTAATGGCCGGCCTCCGAGCGCGCGAGCTCGGTGTAGAAGGCGGCGAGGTCGTGCCCGGTCGAGGCGAGCGCCTCGCCGAGCAGGCTCAGCCGCTCCCACGAGCGGGCCTCGATCAGGGCGGCGCAGAGCAGCCGGTCGACGAGGTCTCCTCTGCCGCCCCGCCGGCGCAGCGCGAGCAGCGCGCCGGCGTACCGGTCGGGCCGGTCCGGCGCGAGCGGCCAGCCGCGGGCGCGCAGGTGGGCGAGCACCTGGTCGAGGTGGCGGAGCTCCTCGCGGGCGAGCCTGGCCATCTTGGCCACGAGCGCCGTCCGCCCCGGCTCGCGGCTCAACAGCGAGAGCGCCGACAGCGCCGCTTTCTTCTCGGCGTGGGCGTGGTCGCTCATCGTCGCGGGCAGGTCGGCGAGGGCGACCTGCGCCCAGCCCGGCGGCGTCGGCACGCGCAGGGCCTCGACGCGGCCATCGGGAATCACGGCTGGGCTGACCAGTGCATGCTCATGGATCCCCCGGCCCGGCCGCGCTCGGTGGCGACGATCTCGGCGACGATCGCCAGCGCGATCTCCTCTGGGGTGCGGCTGCCGATGTCGAGGCCGCACGGCGAGTGAAGGCGCGCGATGTGGGCCTCGGGCGTCTGTCGCTCCCGCAGCCGGCGCACGACCTCGGGAGCGTGCCGGCGGCTGCCGAGCATCCCGACGAAGAACGCCTCGCTCGCGAGCGCGACGCGGAGCGCCTCCTCCACATAGGGGGCGTCGTGGTCGCTGACGAGGACCGCGTCGTGCGGGCCGGGTGGCGCGGCGAGCAGGTAGCGGGGCGGGTCGTCAGCCCGCACCTCGACGCCGGCGCGCACGCCCGTGTCCCCGCCCGGCGCGACGAGCACGACCCGCCGGCCGATCGCGCGAGCGAAGTCGGCGACCGCGCGGGCGACCGGGTTGGCGCCGAGCACGATGACCGCAGGCTCAGGGGTGTGGACCTCGGCGAACAGCTCCAGCGTGCGCTCGAGGCCGTGGGCGCCGAACTCGAGCAGGCGGCGGACCGGGGCACCGGCCCGCAGGGCCTCGCCGGCCAGGTCGACCCCGGCGCCGTCGAACTCGGAGCAGCCGAGCGTCCCCGCGACCACCCCGTCTTCGCCGACGACGAGCTTCGCCCCCGGGTGCGACGGCGCGTCGCCCCCGACCTCGAGCACGGTGACGAGCACGACCCGCTCGCCCCTGCCCCGGGCCCGCGCGAGCGCATCGAACACGTCCATATCTGCCAGGCTAATCGGTTCGGGCCACCGGTCGGATCTGGACTCGTCCCGCGCGAGGTCCAGCCCTGACTCTCGACGACTCCAGCGCTCCCGAGCAGGCTCGCTGGCATGGACCACTCAGACAAACCGGAGCATCTGTGTCCGGGCACCTGGCGCCGGAACGCCCACATCGACAACGACCAGTGTCACTCGGCCACCCCGTGCTGCGACGGCGAGGTCGCCGTCCCACTCAGCGAACTCTCCCTCCTCGGCTACCTGACGCTGCCCTGCCCCACCTGCGCCAAGCCCTGGGAGCTCCGCTACGACCCGTGGAGACCCGGCCTCGACGCGCTCTGGATCGACTGACGCTCCGCTCGGGCCCTCACCGAGCGCGGGTAGCCCAGCTGCGCTGCTGCAGCCCCGGCCAGGCGCTCGAACCCGCCAACTGTTCGGGGATGGCCGCCGCTCTCCAAGCCTCGTCGGCTGCCGTCCCGATCTCCACCTTCGAGGACAGCCGCGCCGCGCTGCAAGGCCGACCAAGGCTTGTTCCTCACCGGAAACCGCCTCAACCGCACCACGTCACCGGCGGCCCGGGTCCGGGCTCGCCCCGCCCGAGGTCCGGCCCTGACTCTCGACGGTTCTGGCGTGTCGGAACAGGCTCGCCGGCATGGATCATTCAGACAAACCGGAGCAGCTGTGCCCGGGCATCTGGCGCCGGGCCGTCCACATCGACAACGAGCACTGCCACTCGGCCACCCCGTGCTGCGACGGCGAGGTCGCCGTCCCATTCAGCGAACTCTCCGTCCTCGGCTACGTGACCCTGCCCTGCCCCACCTGCGCCAAGCCCTGGGAGCTCCGCTACGACCCGAGCAAACCCGGCTTCGACGCGCTGTGGATCGAGTAGCTGAGACTGTGTGGAGCGTCCGCGCAATATGCTGCGTGGATGCTCCACACACCAGACGCCCCGGTCGGGCAGCGGATCGCCCACTGGCGCCACCGCCGCGGGCTCACCCAGCAGGTCCTGGCCGGCCTCGTCGGCCGGTCCGTCCCGTGGCTCTCCCTCATCGAGCGCGGCGACCGCACCGTCGAGAAGATCGCCGACCTGCTGGCGCTCGCCAACGTGCTCAAGGTCGAGCCGGGCGACCTCATCGGCGGGGTGGAGCTGCCGCCGAACGGCGGCGGACCCCTCGACCCGCCGCGCGGCATCCCCGCAATCCGCCGCGCGCTGTTCGCGGTCCACCTGGCCGACCGCGAGACACCTGACGCCGTTCGGTTGCGTGCCCAGGGCAGCGCACCTGCAATGGGTCCTACGAGGCGGCCGCGAGCACTCTCCCTGAGCTGCTCATCGGCGCGCGAGCAGCCGTTGCGCAGGGCGTGCCCGGCGCCAGGTGGTGCGTCGCGGCTGCCTATCACGTAACCGCACGCTTCGCCCGCGATGCCGGCGCACGGGATCTGGTCCTGCTCACCGCCGAGCGGGCGGTTGCCGCTGCGCAGGACTCCGGCGACCAGCTGCTGATGGCGGCGTCGGCGCGTGATCTTGCGTTTGCGCTCTTGCGCGCGGGATGGCTCGACGAGGCTGGGGCGGTGTGCTCGGACGCCGCCGACGCGATCGCGCCCACGGACGCCACCCGCGTGGAGGCATGGTCGCTGTGGGGCTCACTGCAGCTCACCGAGGCGGTCGCGGCCGCCCGCGCGGATGGTTTGGCCCGGGCGCGGCAGCTACTGGGCGACGCCCGGACCGCCGCTGAGCGTGTCGGGCCGGGACGCAACGACTACTGGGAGGCGTTCGGTCCGGCTAACGTCGGCGCGCACGAGGTTGCGGTGGCGCTGGAGTCGGGCGACGCCGTCGAGGCGGTACGGCTCGCCGACCACGTCGAGGTCGATCAGCTGCCGATCCCGGAGCGGCGCGCCCACTGCCTCATCGACATCGCCCGCGCGCATGCGCTCCGCCATGACGACGCGGCCACGGTGGCGGTGCTGCTGGAGGCCGAGCGCCACTCGCCCGAGGACGTCCGTTACAGCGTGAAGGCGCGGGAGCTGGTGCGGGTGTGCCTGAGACGAGAGCGCCGGTCGCGCACGCCGGGTCTGCGAGGGCTCGCCGAACGGCTGGGCGTCACCGGCTGATACGGGAGTGCCAACGTCCCGGGAAACGCCTGGGGCACGAGCGGCGGGCTTAGCGTGAGCCCGGTGTTGACCATCGTCGTACCGCCCGAGCCGCCGCCGATCGACCCGATGGGCGGCGGCTCGTATGCGGCGCCGGCGATGTGGGACGAGGACGAGTGGGCGTCGCCCACCCCCCTGCTGCCTCGGGTGGGTCGTCCTGCCGATCGCCGCCCTCAAGGTCGAGGGCCGTCTCGACGTGGGCTGTCGTGTCTGCGGCGAGGCATGGGAGGTCGTCTGGTCTCCGCGGAGACCTGCCGGGCACGACCACGCGGTCTGGGTGGTCGGGGCAGGCGAGGGCCGCTCGTCACTCGTGACGGACGGTGTAGCCGTGCCCGCAGCCCCGGAGGCTGACTGATGCTGAGCTCCCTCGAATGGCGTGGCCGCGCCGCGTGTCGCGGTATGGACCCCGGATTTGTTCTTCCCGGTCGGGGCCACCGGCCCGGCAGTCGAGCAGGCCGAGCGGGCCAAGGCCGTGTGCGCCGGCTGCCCCGTGTCCGGCCCATGCCTCGAATGGGCGCTTGCCACCGGCCAGCAAGACAGGGGTGTGGGGCGGCACGTGGGTGGATCTCCTTCGCCCCAAGCAGGCCGGGTCACTGCTCGGCGAGACGGCTCCCTCCCGCCCTACCGTCGGCACACAGGCCGTTGCGCAGACCTGACCCCGCCCCGCCCGCCGACACAGATGCGCAGGAAGGGGCGCCCGAACCACCGCCTCGGCCGGTTGAACCACAACCTAGCCACCTCACCGTTGCCGAAACACCCTGCGTACCAGTGGGATGCGCGCAAGCTCGG
>JBOGEB010000009.1:50245-52852 GCA_050743125.1 Egibacteraceae bacterium | reverse complement strand
GCCCCGTGGAAACCCCCACCTTTGCCCATACATTGCGGAAGGTGTGGAAACACTCTGGACTGCGCCAGGAAGAATTCGCGGAGCGCCTGGCATACAAACGATCTACAGTGGCGAACATGATGCGGGGAATCCACCTGCCTCCCCTCGAGTTCTTGGACAAGGTCGAGGAGTCCTTTCCTGGCGCTCGGAGCGAACTCGAGCCCTTACTGCGCAGGGAGCGAGAGAATCGGGGCCGCCACGCGCCGATGTGGGACGCCGCAGGCATTGACCTCAGCGGCACGTGGCACGCCGTATGGGAAACGACCGTCGAAGACGAGCTGAACATCAACACCGAGGTCCTGCGGGTCGAGCAGGCCGGCAATCACGTGGTCCTTCAGAATGAAGCGGTGAGCCCAGCGAACCCGATCGGCGGCTACTTGTGGCGCGCGGACTGCACGCTGCACGACAACGCATTCCTCATGGGCTCCTACACCGCGATCGACCCGAACGACCGGCAGCGCGGGGTCATGTTCTACACCGTCCATCGCTCTGGGCAGCTCATGGTAGGGCGATGGGTTGGATGCACCTACGACACCGACATCTATGACGGCTTGACTGTCCTCGCCCGGGAGCCCGAGGTCGCCCGGGTGCGCTTCGACAAAGCATTCGGAGCAACTCACGATGACCGCCGCAGCTGACTACGTCCAAGTCATGACGACCACGGATCAAGAAGCAGAGGCGCCCCAGCTCGCCCGCAAGCTCCTCCAAGCTCGGCTGGCCGCGTGTGTGCAGATCGTCGGGCCGATCACGAGCCACTACTGGTGGCAGGGCGAGCTGGAGCAGGCGACCGAGTGGCTGTGCGTGATCAAGACGAGGGGCGAGCTGCTCTCCGAGGTCGTCGAGACCCTGCGTCGCGAGCATTCGTACGACACGCCGGAGATCACCGCGACGCCGATCGTCGGCGGGAGCGACCGGTACCTCGACTGGATCAGGCAAGAAACCAGGGGTTGACCAGCCACGACCGCAAGGAGCCGGGCTTCTCGGACGAAGATCAGCGGCTGATCGAGCTGCTCGCCGCGCCGGCGGCGATCGCGATCGAGAACGCGCGGCTGTTCGAGCTGACCCGCGAGCTGTCGGTCGCACAAGAGCACACCCGGCTCGCCCACGAGCTGCACGACGCGATGAACCAGACGCTGTTCAGCCTGGCGCTGGTCGCCGAGACGGCAGCGCAGGGGCGGTGCGCGCCGACCCGGCCCAGGCCGAGCACGATCTGGGACGGTGAAGGCGCTGGCCCGGTCGGCGCTCGCCGAGCTGCGCGCGGCGATCCACGGGCTGCGGCCGCCGGCGCTGGAGGCGGACGGGCTCGGTCACCATGTGGAGGTGCTGCGCCGGGCGCACGGCCTCGACGTGACCCTGCGGGTCTCCGGAGACCGGCGGAGAGATCTGGACCTCGAGCGTGAGGTCTTTCGCGTGGCCCAGAAGGCGCTCGGCAACGCGCTCCGCCACGCGCGGGCGACGACGGTGGCGGTCGAGGTCACGCTCGACGGACCAGCGCTGGTCCTGGTCGTGCGCGACGACGGGGTGGGGTTCGACCCCGTCGCCCGGTCGGTGCGGGCACGCCATCTGGGCCTCAGCGCGTGGTTGAGAATGCGGTCTTGCTGCCGTAAGGCGGCAACTCGGATCCCGCTTCCCTTTGCATCCGAAGGAAAGGTGCAACCGGTGCGGCGGGGGGTGGGCACGCAGCGGCGCCAACGCCCGCGCCAGTCCAAGTGGCGCTCCCAGACCCGTAGGCCAGGCCGCTGAGGGTCCCGGATGCGCCTCGCGCGGCTGCGGAGGAAAGCCGCACGCATCGCGCCCAGCCGCATCCAAGGCCACTGCGCGCATTCTCAACACGTTCTCATCTCGATGCGGGAGCGAGCCCGCAGGCTCGGCGGGAGCCTGCGGATCAGGTCGGCGCCGGGCGCCGGCACGACCGTGCGGCTGGAGTGCCCACCGTGAGCACCGAGATCCGCGTCGTCATCGCCGACGACCACCCGGTCGTGCGCCAGGGCCTGTGGACGTTCCTCTCCTCGCGGAACGGGATCACCGTCGTCGGCGAGGCCGCCACCGGCGAGCAGGCGGTCGCCCGAGCAGCCCGGCTCCGCCCGGACGTTGTGCTCATGGACCTCGTGCTGCCCGACGGCGGGGGGATCAAGGCGATCGAGCGGATCCGGGCGCGCGACCCGGACGTGGCGGTGATCGTCCTGACGAGCTTCGCGGGCGACGACCAGGTCCTGCCGGCCGTGCGGGCCGGCGCGGCCGGCTACCTGCTGAAGGACGTCGAGCCGTCCGAGCTGGAGCGCGCGGCCACGCGCTGCTCGACCCGGCGGTCACCTCCCGGGTGCTCCGCAAGGTCTCCCAACCTCGAGCGGCCGAGCGCCTCACCCCCCGCGAGCGCGCGGCCACGCGCTGCTCGACCCGGCGGTCACCTCCCGGGTGCTCCGCAAGGTCTCCCAACCTCAAGCGGCCGAGCGCCTCACCCCCCGCGAGCGCGAGGTCCTCGCACTGCTCGGCCAGGGCCGCTCCAACCGGGAGATCGCCCGCGAGCTCGTCGTCGCCGAGAAGACCGTCAAGACGCACGTGAGCAGC
>JBOGEB010000009.1:26269-50145 GCA_050743125.1 Egibacteraceae bacterium | reverse complement strand
AGCGGCCGAGCGCCTCACCCCCCGCGAGCGCGAGGTCCTCGCACTGCTCGGCCAGGGCCGCTCCAACCGGGAGATCGCCCGCGAGCTCGTCGTCGCCGAGAAGACCGTCAAGACGCACGTGAGCAGCGTGCTCGCCAAGCTCGGCCTGGCCGACCGCACCCAAGCCTCCCTCTACGCCGTCCACGAGGGCCTCGCCGGGCACTGATGAACACGCGCACCAACCCCCCGCCCGATCGACGACGCCGAGGCGCTCGCCGCCTGCGGTGGGGACGCCTCCGCCCGCCCGAAATACCCGGCCAAACCTGCACCCTGCAAGCGGGACGACGGGCGGACGACGGGCACGCGTCCCTGATGCTGCGACAGCCTGCAGGTGAGCCGTTGCCCGGCCATCGACGGCCCGGTACGGTGGCAACCGTGCAACCACGACGGTAGAGACCCGCTTTCGCGTCCGCCCGCTCCTTCCGCGAAGGGTTCTCTGCCGTGCATTCTCCCGCAATCGAGGTCGTCGACCTCGTCAAGGTCTTCAAGCGTCATCGCGCCCTCGACGGCGTCACGTTTGCTGTCCCACCTGGCCAGGTCTGTGCCCTGCTCGGCCCGAACGGGGCCGGCAAGACCACCACCATCCACGCCCTGCTGGGCCTCGTCACGCCGACGTCCGGGGTGGTCCGTGTGCTGGGCCATGACGTCACCAGCGCGCGCAGCGCCGCCCTGCGACGCACGAACTTCATGGCGTCGTACTGCCACTTCTCGTGGCGGATGTCGGTGCGTGAGGTCCTGCGCGTCTACGCCGAGATCTACGAGGTCGACGCGCCGCGGGCGACGATCGCCGAGGTCGTGGAGACGGTAGGGATCGGTGATCTGCTCGGGCGCCTGTGCCAGACGCTGTCGAGCGGGCAGCAGACGCTGGTCTCGCTGGCCAAGTCGCTGCTGAACCGCCCGGCGGTGCTGTTCCTCGACGAGCCGACCGCCAGCCTCGACCCCGAGCACGCCGTCGGAGTCCGTACGGTGCTGCGTGACGTCGCGTCACGGCAGGGCATGAGCGTGCTCGTCACGAGCCACAACATGCCCGAGATCGAGCGGCTCGCGGACCGGGTGCTGTTCCTGTCCCAAGGCCGCCTGCTCGCCGACGCCACGGTCGCCGACCTGCGCGACCAGTTCGGGGTCAACGACCTCGAAGAGGTCTTCCTCCAGGTCGCCAAGCAGGGGAGGCAGGCATGAGCCGGACGGCGGTGAACCGAGCATGAGCTGGCGACGGATCCGCGCCGTGGTGCTGCAGCACTCATTCATCATGCGCCGCAGCCCCTTCCGGATGATGGAGCTGTTCTACTGGCCGCTCATCGAGGTCGTGCTGTGGGGCTTCATCGCGACGTTCCTGGCCACGACTCGGGCGCGCATCCCCGGCGGCGTGGGCGTGCTGCTCGGCGCGGTCGTCCTGTGGGACGTGCTCTTCCGCAGCCAGCAGGAGCTGGTGATGACCTACATGATCGACATGTGGGACCGCAACGTGCTGAACCTGCACGCCTCCCCGCTGCGACCAGTCGAGTACGTGCTCGGCGGCATGCTGTTCTCCACGGCACGGGTGCTCGTGGGGACGAGCGTCCTCGTGCTCGTCACACGGGTCGCGTTCGGCTTCAACGTGCTGCGCGCAGGCGCCATCCTCCTCCCGGCGCTCTTGGTGCTGGTCGGGATGGGCTGGGCGCTCGGCCTGGTCATCCGCGCCGCGATCCTGCGCTTCGGGTCGAACGCCGAGGTGCTCGCGTGGTCGCTAGCCGCGCTGCTGCAGCCGGTCGCGGCGGTGTTCTACCCGGTCGACGTGCTCCCCGGCTGGCTCCAGAGCGTGGCGCTGATGGTGCCCGCCGCCCACGTGTTCGAGGCGCTGCGGGCACTGTTCGCCACAGGTGAGGCGCAGCTGGGGCGCCTGCTGTTCGCCGGCCTGCTCGACCTCGTCTATCTCGCGGTCGGCGCCCTGGCGCTGTCCGCAGCCATGCGCGCCGTCCGCCAACGTGGGCTCCTCAGCCGCCCCGGGTATTGAGCGGCGTAGGGACCAAGGTCCCGACCAGGATCGGCCCTGGGCCAGAGGCCAGACCAGCCGGCCGCTCCTACCGTCGGGGCATGCGTCGCATCGCGCCCGTCACCGACGCCTCGCGCGGCCTTGGGCTCGCGCTGGCGCGTGCGCTCGCGGCCGAGGGATGAGGGCTCGTGCCCGACGCTCGCGGAGCCGACGCGTTGGCTACCGCGACCGCCGAGCTTGCGGCTCAGACGACGGTCCGGGCGCTGCCCGGCGATATCGCTGACGAGGCCCATCGCCGGGCACTCGTCGCGGCAGCGCGCGACCTCGGCGGCTTGGACGTGCTCGTGCACAACGCGAGCGCGCTCGGGCCGACGCCGTTGCCGCCGCTCGCTGAGTACCCCGTAGAGGCGCTGGGACAGGTCTACCGGGTGAACGTGCTCGCACCTCTGCGGCTCACGCAGCTCGTGCTGCCGATCCTGCGGCCCGGCGGGCGAATCCTCGCGGTCACGTCTGACGCCGCCGTCGAGGCCTACCCGGGCTGGGGCGGGTACGGGTCGTCGAAGGCGGCGCTGGAGCAGGTCACGGGCCGTGCTCGCGGCCGAGCGGGGGGACCTTCGCGTCCACCGCGTCGACCCCGGCGACATGAGCACGCAGATGCAGGCCGACGCGTTTCCCGGCGAGGACGTCTCCGACCGCCCGCCGCCCGAGGCGGGCGTCTCCGGGCTGCTCCGGCTGATCGACGGTGACCTGCCGAGCGGCCGGTACGAGGCCCGCGCCCTCACGCCTGCGGCCCTGCCATGAGCCGGACGGCGGTGGATCTGCCATGAGCCGGACGGCGGTGGATCTCCCATCAGCGTGGCCGCGCTTGACTTCGTCCTGCCCGAGGTGCTGGAGGCCACCGAGCCGCCCGAGGCCCGGGGCCTCGCCCGCGACGAGGTCCGGCTGCTCGTGGCGTCCCGATCCGCGCTGCTCGACGGATCGCTCCAGGACCTGCCCGGCTTTCTTGACCCCGGCGACCCGCTCGTCGTGAACACCTCGGCGACACTCCCGGCCGCCGTCCCAGCCAACGGCGGAGCGCTGCTCGTCCACCTGGGCACCCAGCTGCCGGGCGGGCTGTGGCTCGTCGAGCTGCGCGTGCCGTCTGGGGCGGGCAGCCTGCCGTTCTTCGAGGGCGCACCAGGCCAGCGCCTCACGCTGCCCGCCGGGGGCGCGGTGGACCTGTTCGTACCGTATCCCGCCGAGAATCAGCAAGCGTTCCCACGGCTCTGGTACGCGGCGGTCCGCCTTCCGGGCGGGCCGCTCGGCTACCTCGCCGCCCACGGCCGGCCGATCCGCTACGGCTACGCGGCCCACGCCTGGACGCTCCCGTACCCCGAGCCCTACCGGGTGCCGCTCGCAACGGTCAACCGGGTGAACGCCACCCGCGGTGCCGGCCGGCGGGCGATCGCGGTCGGCACGACCGTCGCCCGCGCCCTGGAGACCCTCGCCGACGAGGCCGGCCGCGCCCACCCCGGCTCCGGCCGCGACCTCCTCGTCCGCAGCTACGAGACGGCCATCCGAACGGGCTACCGCTGGCACGAGTTCGGCGATCTCCACCTCATCCTCGCGTTTCCCCAACAGCGGGATGCCGCGCAGGCCGGTGGAACTCCGATGCAAGAAGCGCTCCTGCGCCGCTGACCCCTCACTGAGCCCTTCCCAGTTGGTCACAAGAAAAGGGAAGAACTGAGGACGTCAACAACCGGGCGCGATCGACGAGATGGTGTCGTTCAGTCCCACGAGGCCCAGGTCGCCGATCCCCGTACTCGGGCTCACACACAGGTGAAAACCACCAGCGTTTGGCTCACTAAACAACCGGCCCGCACTAGAGGGGGTGTTGAATACCGAGCTCGTTGGCATCATTGCCGACCCAGTTCGTGCTCGCCGGCACCTTCGTACAAGCGAACCTGACCAGACCCACAACCTGGCTGCCCCCGAGCTGCTCCTGTACCCCCCGCCTACTGCAACGAGAATGGTCATGCGAGCACGGCACGTAAGGAGCAAAAATCTTCGTCACTGCATGCTCCTTTCACCAGCTGGTAGACGTTGGTGTGCTCAGGGCTGCGGGGCTGCCACGTAGCGCAGCCGCCCGTTGGCGAGCTTCCGGAGATCGGTGATGGGGGCACAGATCTCACAGTCACACATTCGGAAGACGTAATCCTGACCGGCAATGAGGATAACCCCGCCGCCTGGGCTGAGCTGCACGGAGGTGCCCGAAGCGCTGGGCATCTGCAGCAGCGCGAGCTGGTCGCCCGTGCTCGCTTTCTACAATCCGATCGTGCCATCGTCGGCCCCGGTCACAATGGAGTTCCCATCGCGGCTGAAATGCGGCATCCTTTCGCCGGCTCTTGTGACCCTTCAGCGGCGGCAATTCGGGCCCAAATGCGGACCACGCCGTCAGCCCGCCGGTGACGATGTACCGGCCGTCACGGCTGAAGGCTGCGCCGTCAAGCCGTTGCGAGTCGGCGCGGAACTCCGTGAGCTGCTCACCAGTCTTGGAGCGCTATACCGGCGACGCCGTCAGCGCCGGCGCCGACTACCAGTGTCCCGTCGGCACTGAAGCTCACGCGGTTCGACTTGGCCGTGTATCCGCCAACACTTGGCCGATGAGGGGCTCCAAACCCGAGTGGTGCCATCCTTGCTCGCGGTCACCACGGTGAGCCGGACCGGCGGCTGATGGGCGCCCCACCCCATAGATACGCAGCATCTGCTCCCGCAGTGATTACGCCTTCTTCGGCGGCGATTACGTGCGCTCCGTCCGGACCGAGGGTCGCCGCAGAGATTCTTGACAGAGGGGAAAACAGGGCGACAGAATATATTTAGGCTGCTCTCGACAAGGTGAAAGCTGGCAGCCAGCCCATATTAGCGTAAAAGGGACGCTACGCAAAGTTTTGCTGTGGTACGACCAATCGCCAGCCCGCACCACGCGGCAGGCCCTGTCAGCCTAGAATGGTGCTGAACAGTGACCGTTCAAGTTTTATGATGTTATAAGCACACGCCAGGGCTTGGCAACACAACACAAAAAGGGAACACCATGAGCAGCAACCGCGCGCTCGTCATCGCCGCCACCCTCATGACCCTCATGACCCTGACACCGCCAGCCTACGCCGACCCTCCTGTCACCGCGGACGACTGCATACAGGGCGGCGGCGTAGTTTTTACGGACGCGAATGGGTCCAGGGCGTGCAGTGGCGGCACCTTCGACGGGAGGTTCGTGGTGTGACGGTGGGAGGGTATCGGTCTCGCTCACTAGCCCTACCGGACACTGGGTAACCCGCGCACAGCCGTCGACAGGCGCACCTGCCTGATGAAGAGTGTTACTCTCCGGCGATTATCGTGCGCTCAGAACTACAGGGCAGGGTATCGCCCTGTCACATACCGTTGCCGCTCCTCAGCGACCTTGCGCAGATCGCCCAAAGGCGCGCAAATCTCGCAGTCGTAAATCCGGGCCACCTGGTCCTGACCGGTGATGAGGATAAACCGGCCACCTGGGCTGAACTGGACCGAGTTGACCGAGGCGCTGGGCATCTGCAGCAGCGCGAGCTGGTCGCCCGTGCTCGTTTTCCACAATCCGATCATGCCGTCGTCGGCTCCGGTCACGATGTAGCTCCCGTCTCGGCTGAATGCGGCATCCCTGAGCACGTTCTTATGACCCTTCAGCGGCCACAACTCATGGCCGGTCGCCGCCTCCCAGACTCGTGCCGTCCTATCGCCGCTTGCGGTCACGATGAACCGTCCGTCTGGGCTGAAGTCCGCGCTATAAACCGGTTGGCGGTGACCGCCGAGCCGATGCAACTCCTTTGCCGTCGCCGCATCCCACACACGTGCGGTCTGGTCCAGGCTGGCAGTGACAAGCCGCGCGCCGTCCGGGCTAAACGCCGCGTCGGTGACGCGATCGCGATGCCCGCGTAGGGGTCGCAGCGACTTGCCAGCCCATTCCCAGAGGTAAGCGTTCTCGTTTGTCCCGGCGATGACGACGAACTTGCCAAGAGGATCAAACGCCACGGCGCTGACCTTCCCACCAAGTGGCACGCTGGTCGCCACCGGCTCATTCTTCTCGCGCCACTGCCAAATGCGGACCATGCCGTCAGCCCCGCCGGTGACAATGTGTCTACCGTCACGGCTGAAGGCTGCGCTCTCAAGCCGTTGCGAGTCGGCGCGGACCTCGGTGAGCTGCATACCAGTTTTGGCGTCCCATACCCGGGCGACGCCATCCGCGCCGGCGCCGACCACCAGCGTCCCGTCGGCGCTGAAGCTCACGCGGTTCACCTTGGCCGTGTACCCGCCCAGCACTTGCCCGATAGAGGGATTCCAAACCCGGGCGGTGCCATCCTTGCTGGCGGTCACCACGGTGAGCCGGGCGGGGTCGGGCTGATTGGGGCTGAACGCCGCGTCGGTGACCTCGTCTTGATGGCCACGGAGCTCCACGAGCGTCGCAGCGGTAGCCACGTCCCAGATACGGGCGGTGTCGTCCTTGCTGCCGCTGACGATATGGGCACTGTCCAAGCTGAACCGTGCCACGGTGACCGGCTTCTCGTGACCCTTCAGCTCGAAGACGCTCTTCCCTGTGTGCGCGTCCCACACGCGCACCGTCTGCTTGTCCACTGTGAGGACGTTGCGTCCGTCGGGGCTGAACTCCGGCTTGCCGCCTGAGAGCCGGACCGCTGTCTGATTGGCGCCCCACTCCCAGAGATACGCAGCACCTTCTCCCGGGGCGGTTACGCTCTCTTCTGCCGCGATGACGTGCGTTCCGTCCGGATTGAAGGTCGCCGCAGAGATCCTTTCAGCCTCGGGCTCGACGAGAGGGTCCGCGAGCTTGGCACCCGTGTTCGGGTCCCACACTCGGACGGTTTTGTCCGAGCTCGCCGTCACGATCCGGGATCCGTCACGGCTCCATTGCGCACTCCACACAGCGCCCTCATGGCCCTTCAGCACGATCTGCTCACGGCCCGTCTCGACATCCCACACCCGGGCGGTCTGGTCAGAACTCGCCGTCACGATCCGGGATCCGTCACGGCTCCATTGCGCACTCCACACAGCGCCCTCATGGCCCTTCAGCACGGTCTGCTCACGGCCCGTCTCGACATCCCACACCCGGGCGGTCTTGTCCGAGCTCGCCGTCACCACCTGGGATCCGTCCGGGCTGAGCTTCGCCGTCAGGACCTGAGCGCCGAGCACGGGGAGTTGCGTACCGGTCGTGGCGTTCCACACTCGAGCGGTGCGATCGTCGCCTACCGTCACCACCAGGCGGCCGTCCGAGCTGAAATCGGCGCTGCCCACCGAGCCGGTGTGTCCGCTCAGGATCGCCCTCACGTGCGCTTGGGCGAGCGACCTCGTCAGGACTGCCTGGGCCTGCGGCGTGGACGGCCAACGCATAGCGGCCAGTGCCTTGTCCAGGGCGACCGCGGGATCCGCCTCGAGCAGGCTCATGGCCTGCCCAGCAAGCACGCGGGAGTTGGCCTCACGGGTCTTATACAACGCCACTACGGAGACGATCAGCAGGACCACGATCACGACCGACGTGACGATCCGGAGCCGCTGGCTGCGCCGCGCCTGCCGCTGTGCGCGCTGCCGTTCGTCATGAGCACGGCGGGAGGCGGCCAGGAGCTCACGCTCGACCGGTTTGACCCGGCCGGGGTGCTCCTCGACCCAGCGGTCCGCCTCGGCGAGCGCGTCCCCCGGAAGCAGCAGGCGGTCGGGCTGGTACTCGGCTTGCCACAGCGGCGCCTGACGCTGGAACGGCTGCAGGTGGGCGTCAAACCACTCCCTGTTGCTCGTACGGACCGGCTCGATCAGGCGGTCGTGCGCCAGCTCGAACCATTGCGCGCCACCTCGGGTATCCGTCCGCACGAGATGGGCATCCTCGAGCAGTCCCAGGACGCGCTCGTCCTCGGGCGCGCCGTCCAAGGGACCGGCGGGGACTTGGGTCCGCAGGCCCTGCTCAGTGATGAGCGCGCGGTCGAACCAGGTACGGATTGCGCGTTCGTCCGCTCCGGTTTCGGTCGCTATGGCCCCCACCTTGTCGGCGTAGTAGCTGGCCAGCGCGCTTTCGACGTCGCCAACCTCCTGGACGTCCGACTCGGTGACGCGCAGCGCGTCGATGCCTGGCCGCTCCGACAACCGCTCCCACAACCGCGCGCAGACCACCTGCAGCTGGACTGGTTCGACGTAGGCGCCCAGAGCCTCGACCGATCCCCCGGGTCGTCGCACGCGCACGCGGCGCAGGCTGTCCACGAGCTTCCGGGCGGCGGCGTCGGAGAAGTCGATGCCGGCTTCGCGTGCCGGACCCTGTATCGCCACCCGCGCCGCAGCCTCACCGAGCAGGTCGAGGCGGAACGTCGTGCGCAGGCGGGTCGGCAGCAACCGAAGGTAGGGGTCGAGCCCCGCCACGCAGTCCTCGCGCATCGCAAACAGCGCCCAGCGGCGGCGATCCCGCAGCGCGGTCCCGAGTTCAGCGAGAAAGGCCGATTTGGCGTCCTGGTCGGTCACGTCGGCAGTGAGCAGCTCTTCGAACTGGTCGAAGATCAGCACCTCGGCTTCGTGCTCGCCGTCACGCTGATCGAGGTAGTCGGCCAGCCCCATGTCGGCCAGCTCGTCAAGGCCGCGCTGGCGTCCTGCCGGCAGGTCCTGCTCCAGGCAGAGCAACGTATTCATCAGGTAGCGGTTCCAAGAGCGGCGCAAACCGTCAACCGGAGCCGCTGTTGCGACACGGATCTCCGGGCGGACCCGAAATCCCTCGCGTTTGAGCTCGGGCACCAGGCCTGCCCTGATCAGCGAGGTCTTTCCTGCCCCCGAGGGCGAATACAGCAACACGATGCGTTCGGCGATCAGCAGGTCGCGCAGCCTGGCGACCTCGCGGTCTCGCCCGTAGAGCCGCTCGCCAGGCTCGAAAGGGCGCGGACCGACATACGGGTTGAGCCGTGGCGGGGGCGGGGCGAGCGCGGTCATCGCTTGCCCTCCTGCCAAAAGGCACTCAGCCTCTGCACGAAATCCTCCACGCTGCCCCAGAAGATGCTGACCTTGATCTGGCCGAGCTGCGAGAAGTAGCTTTCCAGGTACTGACGAGCACGATCGGGCTGAATCGTGCGGCCTTCGTCCGGGTTGATTTGCGCGGCTACATGCGGGTATCTGTTATTACGCCACCGTCCTTCTTGGCTCATGATGCTGCGGAGCAGCACACGGAAGTCCCACTCGTCCAGACGGAAGCCGAGGAACAGCAACGTCGAGTCCGTGAAGGCGCGACGAACGGTGGCCGGGATCAACTCCTTGTTCCTGGTCACCCCGATCAGGTAATCGAAGTAGTCGTCTTCAGTGAGCACCAGCGTGTCAGGGTCTCGGAGATGCCCGAACAGGTGGTAGACGAGTGGGCGTTTGGGACTCGGCTCGTACTGGCTGAACGGGTCGTCGAACACTGACTCGGGCCAGATGTCTTCGTCCTTCCAGCGACACAGCTCAACCTGCGGCTCCTTTCCCTCCGCCTCGAGCGCGTCCGCGAGCAGATTCGTTTGGTCGATGGTGATGAAGACCTTGAACGGCAGCCGCGCGAGGACGGCATGGGGCTCGAATTCATCGACCGACCGGCGATAGGTCCCGACCGCGGTGATGAGCGCGTCCAGCGATCCCTTCCCCACACCATCCGGCAGGAACGCGCCGTAGCGCTCCACCAGCTCCTGGCGGATGTAGTCGTTCAGCTCGTCGCGGGGGAAGTTGGGGCCTTGCTCCACGGTCAGGTACTGGGCCACGTGTGGGAGGTCGTCACGGTAGTGCTGAGCCATCGGGAAGTGGTATTGGCTGGCCCACCCGCGGGCGATGTCTTGACGCGCTCCGATGAACGCGTCCGTCAAGCCTGGGCCGAGTAACGCCGTACAGCGCTCTTGGTCGATCTCGTTGCACAAGCCGGCCAACCTCGGGATGTCGCGCCCTCCGACAAACCCAGGCCGGTACCAAAAGCGCCCGGTCTTCAAGCGCATGAACAATACGGGCACCCACCAGTCGTGCCGATGTCGCACCGCAGCGCGGGCGAGGGTCATTGCCCGGTCGATCTGGCCGTCCCGGTCGAGCTCTTCGAAGAAGACCGGAACGAACTGTTCCATGGTCTGCATCGACACCTTGCCCTGCATCGCCAGCACCGCAGGAATGCCCGTCTCCGCCATGCGTGGCCCCAGCGCCGCCAGCGCCCCATGGTCGTCGCTCGACACCTCCTCGCCTGCGCCCGCGCTCTGGCACGACGCCAGGACCACCAGCCGCGGCGGGCGCCGTAGAGTCCGCAGGGCATCGACGAACTCGTCACCCGGCACCCGATGGACCCTGCCGGTCGAGTCCTCCAGGAGGACCTGGGACTCGCCCTCGATGAGGTATCCGTGACAGACGAGGTACAAGATGTCATGGCCCTTGCGCAGCGCCTCGATCACCCGGGGCAACGTCGCGGTGCCACCGGAGGCCAATGGAGTAATCGGCATCCATCCCAGAGAACGCTTGGCCCGGTTCAGCTCCCCCGCGACATCGATGGGCGGCAGCGGCCGGCCGTCCCCTTCGAACTCGGCCAGGTCGGACGGGTTGGCGATGGCCACCAGGGCACGCAGCTCGGATTTAGAGCCGACAACGACGGGCCGCGAGTCAAGACTCGACAGGTAGCGGGAGAACAGGATGCTCTGGTCCATGAGCAGGGCGCTGTCGTCCTTGGGATCGCGCAGCGTCTCCCACCGCACCCCGTGCAGCTCTGGGGCGCTCGGGCCGATCCGCAGCCGCACCCGCAGCGGAAGGTCGTCTGACTGGGCCAGCGTGCGGGCCGTGTCGAACGCCTGCATGACTTCGGGGACGAACAGGCTCGTGCTCAAGACGCGCCCATAGGCGGCGGGGTCGAACACTTGCTCCTGGAGCTTTCCGAGGTCGAAGCGCACCCGCGCGTCTCCGGACTCGAGGATCTGATCGACTGCGCTCTCGGGGTGGTTGTACCGCAACTCCACCGACCAGGTCCGAGGGCTCCTGTGGTGCAGACCGATCTCGAGATCGGCGTAGTCCACCATGTCGGCGTAGCTCACCATCGCGTTTCCCTCTCACCCAATGCTCCGTTCATCTCGTTGAGCACGCGCTGGATGGACCGCCACGCCACAGGCAGCGCGAGCAGCGGGCCGCCTGGCAGGGCTAGGCGCAGCGCGATCGCGGAGGCCGCGCGCGCGACCACCGCGACCATGCGCAGGACCGTTGCCCGCGTCGAGAGCGCCAGCGCCACCGTGGCCTCATGGAGCAACGCATCCTCCTGCCCGCGTCCGGAGCCCCAGGCGGTCCGCACGTCGCCGCGCAGCCCGACCAGCGAGCGGCCGACCAACTCGCCGCCCACACTGGTCTCGATCAGGAGCGTGGGGCTGCACGCGCGGGCTACCCGGCCAGCGATATCCGCAAGATCACGAGACGTCTCCCGCCACCACTGCGCCGCCTGCCCACCTCCCGTGAACGCGAGGTCCCCGCTCAGCTCGGGCGCCTCAAGCTCGCCTGACCCCTGCGGCCAAACCACCAGCTCCCCCATGACGGGCACGATCGGCGTCTCTGCGGAACCGTGTCGGTGCCGGTCCATGTCGGCACCGAGCTGGGCAGCAGCCTCCGAAAGCTGAGCGTCGGAGCGCTGCAGCCGAGCGCCGCAAGCAACCAGCCGGTTGCGCGCGAGGGCGGTGTCCACTGGCAGGTCCGCCCGCCATACCTGGGCACCCTGGCCGTCGAAGGCAACGGCCGCAGGGTCGTCACGCCACAACCCGAGCAGATCACCGTCGGTCGGCGTCCCATCCGATAACCGGAGCGCCGCCATCGTTTACCATGCCTTCGCCGCGTCGAGCAGCCCCGCCAAGGCCGACCCGGCGGTCTTCAGCAGCTCAGCACGAGCAGCCCGCGCTTGCTCCACCATACCGAGATGCAGCGTCCACAAGGCGCCATCGACGTCGCCGTGGTCCTCGGGCACGAGCAGCAGCGCGTCGCCGGCAATGTGGATCCGTGAGAGGGCACGGAGCTTGGCGCCGCCGCCAAACTGCTTCGCGGTTTTGTCGTAGGTCGCGGTCGCCAGGTCGTCGCTGACGTACGTGGCCACCTCGACGACGGTCACGTTGTCCACTGCCTGCTCCAGCACGGCGCCAAGGGTCTCGGTCAAGGTCTGCAGAGCGCTCATCAAGCGTTCTCGGGCCTGCCTCATCCCGTCCCGCAATGCGAAGTCGACATCGGCCGGTTCCTGCTCTCCGCGGCTCGACGGGTGTGGTTCCGTGGGCACGGCTGGACCTGACCGCACGGGGACAGGTTCCTCGCAGCGCTCAGGCTGGGGCTCAGTCTGGGGCTCAGGCTGGGGCTCGCCGGGCAGTGTGGGGTGACGCGGGACGGCAGCGATCTCTGGCGTAAGCCGGACGTGGGCCTCGGCTGCCGTCACCGAGACCAGGCGTACCGCGGGGTCGCCAAGGATCGTGAAGTCCCGAGCGTCGTTGTTCGCCGTCCACATGGCCGCCAGCGCCAGGTGGTCCGGGCGTTTGCCGCATTTGACGTCCTCGAGGACAACGCTCAGGTCCGAGGCCAGTTCGGCATAGCGCTCGTTGAAGTATTCAAATGCGGACCCGATCGGGTGGCCGCTCAACAGGCGGGCCAAGCAGCTTGTGTACGCCTCCGTCTGCCGCCCGGCTTGGGGCCACACGAACGAGTACCCCCAGGCCCGGTCAACGTGGCCGATCACCGCGAGCGCCCCACCGCCCGGGTGGCTCAGCAGCCGCTGAGGCAACGCTGCAACGAAGGCGTGGGGCGCCAGCTGCTGTCGGGCTGCGGCACCGCTGTGCGCGAAGTCATCCCATGCAGGGGTGCCCGCCCCATAACAGGCGAAGTGGAAGGAGATCAGTCCTGCAACCTGCGCGTCGGCGGCCAGGTCGTCGCCAGAGAAGTAGAAGGCCTCGTCCAGCGGCTGCGCGGGCCCGTCTGGTCCCGGCCACTCCTGGCACAGCAGGGCGCCCTGTCTTCGTAGCTGATGCGGGTGCCCGTTGGGAAAGCCCACGCCGTGCGTGGCGCTGAACAGCAGCGCCGGGGCCTGGCCGCCGCTTCCAAGGATCTGCGCCAGCCGCGCCTTCGTCGCCCCCTCACCAATCAGGCCCTGAATCTCCCAGTCCGTCGGGTACTGCGAAAGCTGCTCCAGCAAAGGGGTCACGAGCTCGGCCGCGCTGAGCTCCGTTGCCCGGTCACCAGGGTTCCGGGCAGCGAAGAGCGTGACGCGCCGCGGGCGTTGGACGCCGCCGGTCTCGGCCGCGACGACGCTGGTGGCGTAGTTGGCGTAGTCCTCCAGCCGGTCGAAGTGGATGCGGCCCACCGCGTACTGAACGTCGAGCTGGTATTGGAAGGCGTAGGGGATCGACTCGGGGCTGCCGACGACGAGCAGGTAGTAGGGGACGTTCTCGGGGTCCGCGGGTCCGGGCCCGGCACGCTGGCGCGCCAGGAACTCCTGTTTGGACTCACCAGGCCGGTAGCCTCGCTCCCCAGCGAACTCGCGGTAGTAATGCTCGTGGACCCGCCCCGCTTGAGCGCGCCGGTGCTCCAGCAGCGGGCGGAGCACCTGTCTGACCTGTGGGTCAGCGTCGTGCGCGAAGATGACCCCCCAGCCCGCCTGCGCCAGATCCTTTGGTTCGACTCCTTCTTTGGGGCCAAAGGACGCTTCGGTGACCCGCCGGTACCACCAGCGCAGCTCGCTCAAATGGGCAGGATCGGGGGATTCTCCTCCCGCCATCCTCGAGACCTGTGTCGGCGACATCGGAGACAGGAGATAGCTGCCCGTGGACCCGTCCACACCGTTAAAGGTCAGAAGCTCGCCGCTCATTCGAGCCTCTTCCTGCCGCGTCGCGAGCTGACGAGGTGCCCCGCGCCCACGGCATCCTCGCAGTGGAGGACAGGCGGCTGTGGTCCGTCAGCGGACCCCACGGTCGTCGCCCACTCGTGACAAGCAGTGGCGTGTCGGTCGCTCATCGCTGTCCCCGTGGCCAAACCCAACCCGCGCACCTGGATGCGTGCGGATATAGAGGAGAGGCGCTGACGTGCCCCGCTGATACAGCGTTATCCCGTGAGCCTGCATCGTCCCGATTCGTGCCTCTGGAGACGGTCTGCACAACAAGTGGGGGATAGTCGCCCACCCACCGCTTGTTACGGGTATGACCATCGACGCTCAGGCCCGCGCGGGGGGATGATCATCTCGGCATCTGGCTGTGGCCAGGGTGCGGGTCGCGGATCACGTGCCAGTCCCGGCATTCCCCACACGCCGGTATCTCGCCTCGCGGCGTTGGCTCTGTTCGGCGCTGGCGTGCGCACGGCACTCCCCGTTGGGGACCGGACCGCTAGGACTCCGGGTGGTCGATCGGGCTCGGGAGGAGCTGGGCGTGGCCGATGCGGTCGACGGCGAAGGTGCGCTCGCTGGAGCGAAGGTGGCAGTAGCCGCGGAGGAGGTCGTCGCGGAAGGTCCAGGGGTCGACGACGCGGTCGGTGGCGGCGCCGCCGCGTGACGAGGCGAAGTACTCGAGGCGCACCTGGCGGCCCTCGGCGAGGGCGCGCTCGAGCAGCGCGCGGACGGGGCGGGGGCCGACGGCCTCCTCCGTCGCGGTGGGCAGCGCAGGCTCGCCGGGCTGCGTGGCGACGACCATGTCCTCGGCGATGGCCACGCCCGCGCCGCGGAGCGCCGCGGCGACCACGGCCGGGCTGCGGGACGAGACCGCGACGGTCGGAGCGATCGCGCGCAGGCCCGCGGGAAGCACGGCGAGCGCCCGGTCCAACGCCGCCGAGGTCGGCCCGACGACGACGCTGCGCGCCTCCTCGACCCGCAGTGGACCGGGCGCGTTCGGCGCTGGCGAGGCCTCGGGGAGGTCGAGGGTGAGCCAGGCGAAGCCCTCACACGCCTCCGCCGTCGCGTGGACGAGCCCGTCCTCGCCGACCACGACGAGCCCACGCCGCTGCAGCCAGTCGAGCGGCGGCGGGAGCGTGCCGTGCCCCCACCAGCCCCGCCCGAGCAGGTCCTCGACCGGCGCGGGACCGTCCTGGGCGAGCCGGGCGAACGCGGCCGGAGCACCGTCGGGCGCGTGGTCGAGGGCGCTCCGCACCGCGCCGGGTGCCGCGAGCAGCTCGCGGAGCTGCCGCAGGGCGCCGCCCCGGTGAGCCGGCGCGTCGCCGCCGAGCAGCCGAAGCGCCTCCCGCACCTCCTGGTGGTTCAGCCCGTCGACCGAGGGCATCCAGCGTCAGTCCTCGACCTCGACGTCCTGCTCGCCCTGTCCACCGGTGTCGTCCCCGCGGACCCCCTCCTCACCGAACAGGGCCTCGATAAACGCGTCCGGGTCGAAGTCGGCGAGGTCGTCGAGCGACTCACCGAGCCCCACGAGCTTCACGGGGATCCCGAGCTGCCGCTGGATCGCGATGACGATGCCGCCCTTCGCGGTGCCGTCGAGTTTGGTCAGCACAACGCCGGTCACATCGACGGCGTCAAGGAACGCCCTCGCCTGCGCCAGCCCGTTCTGGCCGGTCGTGGCGTCGAGCACGAGCAACACCTCGTCGCACGGCCCGGCCTCGCGGTCGAGGACGCGCTTGACCTTGGACAGCTCAGCCATGAGCGCGCTCTTGTTCTGCAGCCGCCCTGCGGTGTCGACCATGAGCAGGTCCGCCCCCGCGGCCTTCGCTGCGGCGTAGCCGTCGAAGGCCACCGCGGCGGGGTCCCCGCCTTGCTGCCCCCGGACGACACGAGCGCCGGCCCGCTCGCCCCACAGCTCAAGCTGCTCGGCGGCCGCCGCGCGGAACGTGTCAGCGGCCGCGAGCACGACCGTCTGGCCGGCGTCACGGTGCCGTGCGGCGAGCTTGCCGATCGACGTGGTCTTGCCGGTGCCGTTCACGCCGGTGAACAGCCACACGCTCGTGCCCTCGTCGCGCCTATGCAGCGTGCGGTCGGCCACGGACAGCTCCAGGCAGAGGACCTCCTTGAGCAGCCCGAGCGCCTCCTCACCCGTGCGGAGCCCCTCGGCCTTCGCCCGCCTGCGCAGCCCATCGACGAGCTCGAGGGTCGCCTCGACACCGACGTCCGCGCTGATCAGCGACTCCTCCAGCTCCTCCCACGCCTCGTCGGACAGGCCCCGCCGGAAGATCCCCGTGATGCTCCCCCCCAACCCGCTCCGGGCACGGCCGAGGCGGAGCCGGAACCGCTCCTTGATCGAGAGCGGGCGGACCTTGGGCTCGGCGACCTCCTCCTCTGCTACCGGAGGCGCCTCGACCTCCGGCTCGGCGATCTCTGGCTCCACCACGTCGACCGGCTGTGGTGGCTCGACGCCCGCCGCTGGCGGCTCGAGCGTCTCCACCGGCGTCGGCCGCTGCTCCTCGACGGTCGGTGCGAGCAGGTCCTCGGTCTGTGCGTCGGGAATCGGGGTCCGCCGTCGCCGGCCGACCAACAGCCCGACGAGCAACGTCACGACGAGGATTCCGACGACGATCCCGACGATGACGAGCTCCATAGCTCGCAAGCCTAATGCTCGCGACCTTCAGGCGTAAGGTGGTAGCCAGTCAGGCGGGGGCGAACTCGGTGACGCGTTGGCTGATGACCTTGCTTACGCCGCCGGCCTGCATGGTCACGCCGTAGAGGCAGTCGGCGACCTCCATCGTGCGCTTCTGGTGAGTGACGATGAGGATCTGGCTGGAGTTGAAGTCGCGGACGACGTCGAGGAAGCGCATGAGGTTGACGTCGTCGAGCGCGGCCTCGACCTCGTCGAGGACGTAGAACGGCGACGGGCGGGCCGCGAAGATCGCGAACAGCACCGCGATCGCGCAGAGCGACCGCTCACCGCCGGACAGCAGCGACAGCCGCTTCACGCGCTTGCCAGGCGGGCGGGCCTCGACCTCGACCCCGGTCTGGAGCAGGTCGTCGGGGTCGGTGAGGAGCAGTTGCCCCTCACCACCGGGGAACAGCCGCGGGAACAGCCGCTCGAACTGGGCCGCCACGTCGGCGAACGCCGCCGAGAACACCTCCCGGATGCGCCCGTCGACCGCCTCGACCAGCTGGAGCAGGTCCCGCTTCGACGCGCGGCAGTCCTCGAGCTGCTCGGTGAGAAACTGGTGCCGCTCCTGCACCTGGGCGAACTCCTCGACCGCGAGCGGGTTGACCGTGCCGAGCAGCGCGAGCTTGCGCGACAGCCGCTCCTCGTCCTCGGCCAGCGCCTCGTCCCGCGCGGGGTCGGCGGCGAGCATCGCGGGATCCGCGTCGGCGAGCGCCTGGTCGGGATCGCACCCCACGTCGGCGAGGCGGGCGCGAACCGCGGCGAGGCGGTGTCCGAGCTCCTGGCTCGCGAGGTCCTCGCGGTGCCGCTCCTCGGTCAGGCCGGTGAGGTCGGCGTCGAGCTGGCGCAGGCGGACGCGGAGCGCGCCGAGCTCGCGCTGGGCCTCGGCGCGCTGCTCCTCCAGCCGGTTGCGCTCGGCGTCGGCGACCGCCTGCGAGGTGGTCACCACCCGGAGCGCGACGTCGGCGAGCACCGCCAGCGCTCTACAACGGTCGATCGCGGCGAGCCTGGCCCGCCGACGGCGCTCACGCTCGGTGAGCTGGCGCTCGACGTCCGCCGCCTCGCGCTCCAGCCCCTCGATCCGCCGGCGGAGCTCTGCGCCCTGATGCTCGGTGGCGTTGACCGCGATACGGGCCTGGACCTCCCGCTCCCGAGCCTGGGTGAGCGTGTCCTCGAGCCGCTCAGCCTCGAGGTCCGGGCCCGCGAACTCAGGCTCACGCGCGCCGCCGAGATCGAGCGCCTCCAGCGCCTCCAAGCGCTGCCGGCGCTCGCTCATCTCCCGGTCGAGGTCGGCCTGCTGGCCCTCCAGCTGCGCGAACTCGCGCTCGCAGGTCGCGAGCTCCTTGCGGAGCCGGGCCAGCCGCTCGGCCCCAGCGGTGATGAGGCCGTCGGACTCGTGCATCGCGGCGGTCGCGGCGTCGAGCTCGTGTCGAGCGACCGCGACCGCCCGGTCGGCGTCGCCGAGCTGCCGGTGCGCGACGAGCAGCTCGGAGGCGACGGCCTCGGCCTGGCGGTCGGCGTCGTCGGCCGCGCTCAGCGCGACGACCGGGGCCTGCGGGGACCCGGTGCCGCCCGCGTAGCCACGCGCGCCGGCGATCTCCCCGTCGGGGGTGACGAACACGAGGTCCGGGTGACGCTCGGCGAGCCGGCACGCGAGGGTGAAATGATCGACGAGATAGACGCCGGCCAGCGCACGGCGGAGCGCGCCGAGCACGGTGGGCTCGGCGTTCAGCAGGTCGGCGAGCGGTCGAGCGCCGTCCTCGGTCAGGTCGAGCGCATCGACCTCGGGGCCGTCTCCGTCGGCCGCGAGCAGGACCACCCGGTCCAACTTGAGGGAGCGGAGGAACCTGACGGCGGTCGCGGCGGCGTCACGGGCGGTGACGAGAAGCGCGTCCTCCAGCGCGCCGAGCGCGGCAGAGATGGCTGGCGCGTCCCCGTTGACGGTGATGTGGTCGGCGAGGCGGCCAAGGACGCCCTCCACCTCGCCAGCCTGAGCGGCCTCGAGCAGCGCCGCCATGCCCTCTCCGGGCTCTCGGGCGGCGGCGCGAAGCGTGTCCGCGCGGGCCTGCATGCAGGCCCGCTGGCGCTCCAGCTCGCGCTCCCGCTTCGCGGCGTCGACCGCAGCTGCCTGGCGGCGGTCGACGAGCCGCTGCGCGGCCTCGAGCTGCGCGACAAGGCTGGCCGCCTGCGTGTCGAGGCGCTGGATCTCGGCCTGGACAGCCTCGATGTCCGCTCTCAGCTCGGTGCGGCGGGCGGTCTGGCCGCTGACCTGGCTGGCGAGCCGCCCCTCCTCGCTGGCGGCCTGCGCGAGGGCGCTCCGCAGGGCTGTCACCTCGCCCTCCCAGCGCAAGCGGCGCTCGCGTGCCTCGGCGCGGCGGCGGGCCTCGGCGGCGGCGGCCTGGTCATGGGCGCGCCGAGCGCGCTCGGCCTCGCGGCGAGCCTCCTCGGCGGTCTGGAGCGCTGCACGGGCGGCGACGTGCTCTGCCTCCAGGTCCACCAGCGCCGCCCGCTCGGCGTGGGCGTGGGCGCGAAGCTGCTCAGGGTCGCGCCCGGCCACCGGCTCCTCGACGGCATCGACGAGGCCGCGGTGGCGGTCGGCGATCCGGTCCGCAAGGCCGCGGTAGCGCTCGGTGAGGTTGGCGAGGCGGAAGTGCGTCTCAACCGCCGTGCGTGTGGCGGGGGCGAGCTGAGCGAGCGTCTCCTCGAGCGCGGCCTCGGTCTCCCGCCCCGCGGTGAGCTGGGTGCTCGTCTCGGCCAGCCGGCCCTCCGAGGCCGCGCGCGCGACCTGGTCAGCGTCCGCGCTCCTCACCAACCCGGCCAACTCACGCAGCGTGCGCTCCACCCGCACCTCGCGCAGCGCCTCCGCAAGCTCGGCGGCCTTCGCCGCCACCTCCGCCTGGCGCTCCAGCGGTCGGAGGGTGCGGCGCAGCTCCCGCAGCAGGTCGGTGAGGCGCTCGAGGTGGCTCTCCATCTGCGCGAGCTTGCGGAGCGCCCGCTCCTTGCGCCGGCGATGCTTGAGGATGCCGGCGGCCTCCTCGATGAAGATCCGCCGCTCCTCGGGTTTCGCGTTGAGCACCACGTCGAGCTGACCTTGCCCGACGATCGTGTGGGTCTCGCGTCCGAGCCCGGTGTCGCTCAACAGCTCCTGCACGTCGAGGGCGCGACACTCGACGTTGTTGATGCTGTAGGTCGTCTCACCGGTGGCGAACGTCGCCCGCGAAACCGTGACCTCGCTGAACTCGATCGGGAGCGTCCCCGCGCTGTTGTCGATCGTGATCTCGACCGCTGCCCGGCCGAGCGCCGCCCGGCCCGGTGCGCCCGCATAGATCACGTCTACCATCGACCCGCCGCGGAGGCTTTTGGCGCTGTGGGTGCCGAGCACCCACGACAGCGCATCGACAATGTTCGACTTCCCGGAGCCGTTCGGTCCCACGATGACCGTGATGCCCGGCTCAAGGTCAAGGGTCGTCTTGGCCGCGAAGGACTTGAAGCCCCTGAGCGTGATCGACTTCAGGAACACCCGGGCCGTATCTCCTCCGCTTGAGGTTACACAAGTGTAGTGAGTCCGACGGCTAGGACGAAGCACCCTGTGGAACCCGCCGGGGCAAGCGCCCGCGTCACCCCGCCTCTACGCGCTACAGGCGGCCCGGGCAGGCCGCCTGTAGCGAAACACGATCGTCAGCCGGCTACAACCGAGAGTTCTGCTGGCAGGTCTTCTGGCAGGTCTTCATGGCTGTGCAGGAGCTGGCGAAGGACCGCATTCTCCTCCCGCGCGTCGGAGAGTTCGGCCTGGAGCTCCGCCATCCGGGTGCGCAGCGCGGTGATCTCCGCGAGCAGCTGATAGGGACGGTGATCCCAGGAACCGACAAGTGCCTTCATGCGGGGATCCTCCTGCATCCTTGAGGTGGGGGGTTCGGAATCGAGGACAACTGACCAGACCCTGGCTCGACAAAATCCTGGCTTGACAAGACTGGGTCGGCAAGATGGCTGTGGCCGAGGCCGCCCTGATTCACTATCGCACTATAGCGAGTGCACGAGGGAACATGCAAGGGTGCGCGCAGCACAACCGGCCACCCTCAGCGCGTGGAGCCCAATATTCTGCTGGCAGAAAGGCACCTGGTGAACGGAGGCCGGCCCCCCGGCGGCTGCTCCGCGGCCACCGTCCAGTTCTCAGAACGACCGCTGCAAGTCTCAGAACGACCGCTGCAAGAATGGGGTTCGTGACGGCGCCCTACCGGACCCTCATTGGTCAGGGGGAATTATCCTTCCCCAGGCGTGGCTTGTCGAGACCCAAGAGTGACGATCTCCCAGAGGACCGTTGATGAGCCGGAGCATGTTGCGGTTCTCAAACACGCTCTCAGTGCCCGCCGGCCTGTCTCCCGCCCGGATCGTGCCCGTGCCTGACCAGGCGCAAGCTGTTCGTCCGCGAGGCCACTAGACCCAGTGGAGCCGTTCATCGACGCGTACGCGGTGCTCGGGGTGCCCGAGGACGCGGACCAGGCAACGATCAAACAGGCGCACCGCCGGCTCGCCTGGCGCCACCACCCCGACCGCGCCCCTGTAGAGCAGCGGGCTACGGCGACCCGCCGCATCCAAGAGGTCAACCTCGCCTACGGGCTCGTGCGCACCCCCACCGACCGCGCCCGCTACGACCAGCTACGCCAGGCGCGGACCCAGGCCGTCACCTTCCGCGAGGCGAGCCCGGCGGCCAAGGGCGGCCCCGGAGCGGTCGTTGGCGGGTGGGCACTCCAATGGGACGAGGCCATGCGCCAGGCCGGCTGGTGGGCAGGCCGCTGGTGGCGGCGCAACGAGGCGCCGTTGCGCCGCGCCGCCGAGCGGGCGGCGAAGCGCGCCCGTCGCACCTCCCTCCGCGTGTCCTCGGGCGTCACGACCTTCGTCTACACGTGGTTCGGGGTGACGCTCGCGGTGGGCGCCCAGCAGCTCCTCCAGTCCCCCGGCCTGCTCCCGCCCCTAGTCGGCGGCCTGGGCGGCGCCATCGCCGGGACCGTGCAGGGCCGCGGTCGCATGCGTGCCCTGGATGGCCACCCGCCGATGCGCAGACCCTGGACTCCCGTCGCCCTCTGGCTGCTCGCCCTGGCCCTCACCCTTGCGCTGGAGGCCACGTCCTGAACGCGTTTGGAAACGCGAACCATGAGGCGTTCAGAGCGTGTCTCCGGGTGACCCGCCCAAGACCGTTCTCCAACACGTTCTCAGGTTTGGCAGTTGGGACAGCAGTAGGACGCGACGGGGGGGTTGTCGAGCTGTTGGAGCATGATCTTTTGACGGCAGCGGGCGCAGGGCTGGCCGGCGCGGCCGTGGACCTTAAGGCGTTGGTGTGCGAGCGGGTCCTCGAACGGGTCCTCGTCCGCAGGTTCACCCGCGCCGCGGACATGCTTGACGGCATCGTGAAGGACCTCCTGGATCGCCCGGTAGAGCCGGCGGACCTCCTGAGCCGACAGCCCCGCGGACGAGCGCATCCCCGACAAGCCGGCGGCCCAGAGGATCTCGTCCGAGTACACGTCACCGAGCCCGACCACGAACGTGTCGTCGCCGAGCAGCGCCCGGAGCCGGCAGTTGCGGACGATGAGCTGCTTGCTGAACTCCAGCCATGTTGACGTGTTCGTGAACGGGTCGATGCCGATCGGCGTGAACTCCGGCGAGCGCTCGAGCTCGTCGCGCGAGACCAGCCGGACCGCGCCGTTCCGTCCGGCATCGAGGCAGTGGAGAGCGCCCCCGCCCTCGAGCGCAAGGACGATCTCGGCAGGGCCGTGAGCGGGCGCGTCCGCGAGCTGGCGAGTGAGGCCGGCGACCGACCCCGACCGCAGCACGAGCGCCGTGCCGCCGGGAAAGCGAAGGGCAAGGTTCGTCCCCTGGCGGATCACGGCCTCGATCCGCTGGCCGGCGAGGCCGCGCAGACCCGCCAAGCGCTCAGGGGCGTCTCCAGAGCGGACGATGACGTCCTTGATCCGCTGCCCGACGACCTCCTTCTCAAGCTCTTTCCGCAGCACTTCGGCTTCGGGAAGCAGTGTCACCGGCGTTCCCTTTCCCACCACGCTCGCATCTGCGCCGCGTCACTCCTGCGCGCCATCGGTTTTCGGAACCGTTGCCAGGCGGCGCTGCAGCGTCACGTACGCCTGCTGCGCCGCGCCCTGTTCCGCCTCCTTCTTGCTGCGGCCGTACCCGTGGCCGAGCACCTCACCCGCGAGGGCGACCGCAGCGGTGAACCGCTTCTCGTGGTCCGGGCCCTCCTCGGAGAGCTCGTAGGTCGGCACCTGCGACAGCACCGCCGCGCCGAGCTCCTGCAGTGAGGTCTTGTAGTCGAGCGACTCGCGGCGGTTGACGATGTCGGAGAGCAGATCGTCGAACAGCCGGCAGACGATCGCCGTGGCGACGTCCGCGCCCCGATCCAGGTAGACCGCGCCGAGCAGCGCCTCCATCGTGTCCGCCAGGATGGAGTCCTTGTCCCGCCCGCCCGACTGCTCCTCGCCGCGACCGAGCCGCACGGCAGCGCCCAGCCCCAGCCCACGAGCGACCTCGGCGAGGCTGTGCGTATTGACCGCTGCCGCCCGCACCTTCGCGAGCCGGCCCTCCGACGCCTCGGGCAGCATCCGGTAGATGCGGTCGGTGATGACCACGCCGAGCACCGCGTCACCGAGGAACTCGAGCCGCTCGTTGTGCGGCAACCCGCCGGCCTCGAACGCATAGCTCCGGTGCGTGAGCGCCTGCTCGAGCAGCGCCCGGTCGCCCACCGTGATGCCGAGGTCGGCCTCTATGCGCTCCGCCGCCCGCGCCGGGTCGGGCGGATCCCCGCCGGTGGCCTGTGACACGGCCACGCCTGCTGACGGCCGATCGCTCATGCCCACATCCGTCCCCGCCCAACGCTCACGCCCGCTCCTTTTCCTGGACCGAGAGGGGAGCCTGGACCGCCTCTCCATTCGGGGCAGACTGCGCATGCGCGGCGATCCGCTCAGCGGCGTCACCCACGGTGCGCAGCGTGACGAGTACGGCGTCGGGCAGCGCCACCACGACCCCGCGCGCCCGCAGATCGGCCTCGACGCCCTCCACGACCTCCACGAGGTCGAGCGAGTCGGCGTGCAGATCCTCGTCGAGGCGCGACGCCCCGTCTATCTGCGTCTCTGCGACCGTCATCACCACGCCAATCCTGCGGACGAGGAGCTTCAGCACCTCCTCCGCCGTCACCGCTGACCCCGATGCGCTCACCGTGTGCCCTCGGCCGTCGCTCCGGAGGCTCCCCCGAGCCCCCTGTCTGATCGGGGGGCTCCCCCGAGCCCCCTGTCTGA
>JBOGEB010000009.1:0-26169 GCA_050743125.1 Egibacteraceae bacterium | reverse complement strand
GGCTCCCCCGAGCCCCCTGTCTGATCGGGGGGCTCCCCCGAGCCCCCTGTCTGACCGGGGGGCTCCCCCGAGCCCCCTGGCGAGTTGCGCCGCCATCTTGCCCGATACGCCGGCGGCGGCAGCCTCGGCGGCCATCCGTACCGCCTCTGCCACCTCCTCCGCGCCTGCGGCCCCGTGCGCGACCAGCACCTCGCCGGCCACGCCGAGCACGATCGCCGCACGGTCACCGTACCCGCCGGACGCGGCCTCGACGGCTTTGAGGAAGATGTTCCCCGTGAAGCCGTCCGTCACGACGACATCGACAGACCCGTCAAGGGCACCGGCCGGCTCCACGTTCCCGACGAAGCTCGGCACGCCTCCGAGCAGCTCGTGCGCCGCCTTCGCCAGGGCGTTGCCCTTTCCGGGTTCCACACCGACGTTGAGCAGGCCCACCCGCGGCGCATCGACGCCGAGCACGCCCGCATAGGCCGCTCCCATCCGGGCGTAACCGACCAGCGCCTCGGGCTGCGCAGCGGCGCTGCCCCCAGCATCGACGAGCACGACGCGGCCATGCTTCGTGGGGATCAGCGCACCGATGACCGGGCGCCGCACCCCCGGCAGCCGGCCGAGGAGAAGCAGCGCGGCAGCGAGCGTCGCTCCGGTCGATCCCGCCGAGACGAGCGCCTCAGCGCGCCCCTCGGCAACGAGTCTCGCGGCCACCCGGATGCTCGCGTCACGTTTCGTGCGCAGCGCGAGCGCGGGGTCCTCGCCCATACCGACGACCTCGGCGGCCGGCACCACGGGCAGCAGCCCTGGCGCCCCCTCGCCGGCCATCACCGCACGCAGGCGGTCGGGCTGCCCCACCAGGACGACGTCCACCCCGGCTGCATGCGCCAGCAGCGCTCCCGCGACCGTCACGGCCGGTGCGTGATCCCCACCCATCGCGTCAAGCGCAACCCGCACGCGAGCCGGCGGAGCGTCAGCCATCTCTGCCTGGATCAGGTGGCATCGTGCAGCGTTGACCCGGAATGCCGGGCGAACTCTGCGCAGCACAGGAGGGTTCGGTGCATGGAACCTCCTCGCTGGGCCGTTACTCGCCCACCTGGACGACCTGCCGGCCCTTGTAGTGCCCGCAGACCCCGCACACCGTGTGCGGGCGGACGGGCGATTTGCAGCGCTTGCAGTCCGCCGTGGCCGGCGGGGAGGTGCGCATCCACTGGGCTTTGCGGTGCCGCGTGCGTGACCTCGACTTCTTACGCTTCGGGACAGCCACTGCTCGTTCCTTTACGGGTGGGCGGGTGGGGGAGGTTGGTGTGGTCGGGTGGAGGTTGGTTAGGCGCCGTCGGCTTTCAGGCGCAGGTTTTCCAGCGGCGCCCACCGCGGGTCGGCGGCTGTCACCTGGCAGGCGCATTCGACCTCGTTGCGGTTGATCCCGCACGCCGGACACAGCCCTTTGCAGGCGACGTCACACAGCGGCTGGCACGGCACCGCCGACACCAGGGCGTCCCGCACGAGCGTGTCGAGGTTGATCGTGCCATCGGCGATCTGGTAGCCCTCCTCGATCACGGCCTCGGGCGCGACGACGAGCTTGCGGGGTTGCGCACCCCGCGCCCCCGCTCTGAGCCGATCGACCCGCAGCGGGTCGCTGAACAGCTCCACCACGTCGGTGGCGACCGCGGCCGCGATGTCCTCGAGGCAACGGGCGCACTGCAACCGCAGGTCAGCGCCCAACACCCCACGGACGAGCACGCCCTCGACGACGCCCGCGACCTCACCCGCCAACCGGATGGGCTCGGCCACCGTCGCGAGCAGCAGATCAAGGTCCCCGGGCACGGGTAGCGCAAGGTCGACCCGGCGGGAGGCACCGGGCCGGTCGATCAGGCCGGCGACCGAAAGCACCGTGTCGGTGGTCATGAGTAACGAACGGCTCCGCCTTGACAGGTCCTGGAAGCGGGCGAGCAGCTCCGCAGGCTGGAACGGTGCGCCAGCGTATCACGGCTCGCGCATGCCCCTCCCACCCACCCAGCTCGTCACCCCAACTCGTGGTCGTAGAACTGGGCGGCCCGGTCAGGGTCGAACCTCAGGTCGGCCGCCGGCAGCTCGCCGGAAAGCTCGTCGCTCACGAGACGACCGCGGAGGCTCTCACGGCCGTTCTGAACCGCGCGCATCGTCTTCTGGAGGACGATCTCGAAGCTCGCAAGCTTGCCGTCGATGTAATCCTCGCACTCCTGCTGCATCTGCTGCGCCTCGAAGTGAGCCGTCGCGATGATCCGCTCGGCCTCGAGCTGCGCCTCCTTCACGACCTCAGTCTGGGACAGCATGCGCTGCTGCTCCTCACGGCCCTGGGCGACGATCTGCTCGGACTCGCGGGCGGCCTGAGCCAACAGCTCCTCGCGCTCGTTCAGCACCCAGCGGGACTGGCGGATCGATTCAGGCAGCGCCGCCCGAATCGCGGCCACGGTCTCGTCGATCTCCGCTCGGTTCACCATGACCGATGCCGAGAGCGGGACCGGGCGCGCCTCGGCGAGGAACAGCTCCAGCTGTGCGATAGCGGCCTCGACGTCCACGGGCGTGCTTCCTTTACTGCAACTTGTCGGCAAGGCGGCGAGCCACGACCGGGGGGACAAAGCTCGACACGTCACCCCCGAGACGAGCGACCTCTTTCACGAGCGAGGAGGACAGAAAGGAGTATACGGGACAACTCGTCAGGAACAGCGTCTCCACGCCGCCGATCTGCGCGTTCATCTGGGCCATCTGCAGCTCGTACTCGAAATCACTGACCGCGCGCAGGCCCTTCACGATCAGCCCGACGCCGCGGTCCCGGCAGAAATCGACGAGCAGGCCGTCGAACGCGGCCACCTCAAGGTTCGCCACATGGCTGGTGGCCTGCCGGAGCAGGTCGACGCGCTCGTCAAGGTCGAACATCGGCTGCTTGCTTGGGTTGGCAATGCAGGCCACGAGCACCTGGTCGAAGCAGGCCGCCACCCGCTCCAACACGTCGAGATGTCCGTTCGTCACCGGGTCGAAGCTGCCCGGGCACACTGCCATGACCGTCACTCGCTGAACTCTCCTCAGAACATCTCCCCCAGCCCCTGGCCGCCGAAACTGCTGCAGCCATAATCAAATATCACGGCGATTGACGAACACAAGGTCGTGCCTCGTCGGGTGCAGCGACCTAAGAGGGTGTTCGCGAGCGGCACCCGACGAGGCACGACCTCCCAAGACCATTCTCAAACACGCCCTTAGCTCGTGGTGAGGTAATGCAGGACCGTGTCACCGTAGGTGGCCGTGCGCGCCAACGCCAGGCCCAGCGGCGCCGGGGCCGCGCTTGTGGGGTCACGGCGGTCCCGCTCGACGACCACGACGCCGTTGCGGACAAGGCCGCCAGCCGCGACGAGGTCGCCGAGCAGCGCGTAGACCTCCGGCGTCCCCAGCAGGTACGGCGGATCGACGAGAACGACGTCGAACGAGCTGCCCGGTGCCCGGCAGAAACGCGCGACGTCGTCGCGGACGACCCGCGCGCGTCCGGCCAGGCCGGTGCGGGCGAGGTTCTCGGCGATTACGGCCACCGCCCGCGGGTTCCGCTCGACGAGCACTGCCCTGAGGGCGCCGCGGGACAGCGCCTCGATCCCCAGCGCGCCTGACCCCGCGAACAGGTCGAGCGCGCTCGCGCCGGGGATGTGGTCGCCGAGCGACGCGAACAGCGCCTCCCGCACCCGGTCGCTGGTCGGCCGCACGGCCCGACCCTTCGGCGCCCGCAGCCGCCGCCCCTTGGCGCTACCCGCAATGACCCGCACTGCGGTACTCCACGTTTGTGGCCAGGGTTCGTAACGCATGCGTTACGAACCCTGGCCACAACGGCGAGGGGGCGCTCACCCCGACTCCAGCGCGGCGAGGCGCTCGTCGCCATACCGACGCCGCACCTCTTGAAGGAGGGCGGCGTGCTCAGCGAGGGCAGGGTCGGCTTCGACCAGGTCACGGGCGTCCGACCTGCTGGCCACGACCCAGTCGAGGTCGCGGATGAGCTGTGCGAGCTTCAGATCGGGCAACCCGGACTGGCGGGTGTCGAACAGGCTGCCCTCGCCGCGCAGCTCCAGGTCGGTCTCGGCGAGCCGGAACCCGTCCCGCGTGGCGGCGACCGCCTGCAGGCGCGGGTTGGCCTCCGGGTCACGCGAGAACAGCACGCACCAGCTCTTACGGTCGCCGCGGCCGATGCGGCCGCGCAGCTGGTGGAGCTGGCTGATCCCGAAGCGGTCGGCGTCCTCGATCACCATGATCGTCGCCTCGGCCACATCGACGCCGACCTCGATGACGGTCGTCGCGACCAGGATCGGCGTCTCGCCGCGGCGGAAGGCGTCCATGCGCGCGTCGCGCTCGGCGGCCGGCAGACGGCCGTGGACGAGGCCGACGCCCACATCCGGGAAAACCTCGCCAGCGAGGCGTTCGTGCACGTCCTCCGCGGCCGCCACGGCCAGCGCCTCGGACTCCTCCACCAGCGGGCAGACGACGTACGCGCGCTCGCCCGCGGCGACTCGCTCCCGGATGAACTCGTAGAGGCGCGCCCGGCGCGGAGAGTCGGACGCGAGCACCTGGGTGGCGACCTCCTGGCGGCCGGGCGGCAGCTCGTCGAGGAGGGTGACGTCGAGGTCGCCGTAGAGCGTGAGCGCGAGCGACCGCGGGATCGGCGTCGCGGTCATCACGAGCACGTCGGGGGCCGAGTGGTCCACGCGCTTGTCACGCAACCGGGTGCGGTGCTCCACCCCGAAGCGGTGCTGCTCGTCGATGACGACGAGGCCGAGGTCGAAGAAGCCCACCTGCTCCTCGAGCAGCGCGTGCGTACCGATCAGCAGGGTGAGGTCACCGCAGGCGAGCTCGGCCAGCAGCGCGCGCCGCTGCCGTGTGGTGGTCGAGCCGGTCAGCAGCCCGAGACGCGGCCCGCCCACGGCGTTCACCCCGAGCGGGGCGTACAGGTCGCTGAGCGTGCGGAGGTGCTGCTCGGCCAGGACCGAGGTTGGCGCCATGAGCACCGCCTGGCGGCCCGCGTCGGCAGCGACGAGCATCGCCCACGCCGCCACGAGCGTCTTGCCGGCGCCGACGTCACCCTGGAGCAGCCGGTGCATCGGCTTTCCCCGGGCGAGGTCCGCGCCGATCTCGGCGAGCGCGCGCAGCTGGGCGTGCGTCGGGATGAAAGGCAGCGCGCCGAGCAGCCGGTCGGCCAGCCCGCCGTCGCCTGGCGCCTGCACGAGGCCAGCGGCCTCGGACTCCAGCCGGTGCCGGCGCCGCTGGAGCCCGACCTGGAGGCACAGCAGCTCGTCGTAGACGAGGCGGTCACGGGCGGCGCGGACCGCGGCCATCGCCGGCGGCCGGTGGATCGTGCGCAGCGCCTGGTCCAGGGGCAGCAGGCGGTGCTTCCGGCGCAAGGGCTCGGGCAGGAAATCGGTGACCGGCTCGAGCTGGTCCAGCGCGTTGCGGACGTACCGCGCGATCCGATGGCTCGCCAGCGCCTCGGTCGCCGGGTAGGTCGGCTGGATCCGGTCGAACGGCTGCTCGGGAGCGTCAGCGCCGTCGAGGACGACGAGCGTCGGGTTCTTGAGCTGCGCGGCTCCGCGGAACCGTTCGAGGACCCCGCTCACCGCGACACGCGTGCCGGGCGGCTGCTGCCGGGGCCGCCACTCCTGGTTGAAGAACGGCGCATCGACCTTGCCGCCGTCATCGGCGTGGATCGTCGCCTTCGCGATGACGAGCGAGCGGCGGCGCGGCTTGAGCACGCTCCAGCCAGCGATCTGGCCGACGATCGTGACCGGCTCGCCCAGCTGCGCCTCCGCGAGCGGTATCCGCGCCCCCACGTCGCGGTACTTGTCCTGGTGAGGGTAATGCTCCAGCAGGTCCCGTACCGTGCGAATGTCGAAGGAGGACGAGAGCGTCGCCGCCGCCTTGCGCGTTACCCCCTCGACCTGGGCGACGTCCGCCTCGAGATATGTGCGCGCCTCCATGTCCGGTGAGAGTTTAGGGGTCCTCACGAGAGGTCGTGCCTCGTCGGGTTCCGCTCGCGCACACCCTTTCAGCTCGGAGCCTCTTTCCGGGACGAGGCACGACCCTTGTGTTCATGCGGAACCCGACGCGACGCGACCCCCGAAGCAGTTTTCAGACACCCACTGAGGCAGGGACCCATACTCAGGGGATAAAAACTTCCCCTTACTAGGTGACAGATCTGCCTTACCTATAGTACGCTCTGTCGTGCGTAGGCCACGAGCGGGCACGGCCACCGGAGACGCGGAGCTCACAAGAGCTCCGCATCTCCGGTTTTTTCGACCGGTCCTGGCGAGCTGCCGAGAGCTCGCCTGGCGCGGTGGCGGGCCGCTCGCTACCATCCCCCCTCGAGCGTCGGCGCCTGCTGCCGGCTCGTCTTCACGCTGTGCGACCCAAGGACTCCTGCGATGGCTGCCGTCTGCGAGATCTGTGGCAAGAGGCCCCAGTTCAATTACCAGGTGAGTTTCTCGCACAAGCGCAGCAAGCGGCGCTGGAACCCAAACGTCCAGCGGATCCGCATCTTCGTCAACGGCGGAGTTCGGCGGGCAACTGTCTGCACGAAGTGCATGAAGGCGGGCAAGGTCGTACGCCCGCCCCAGCGCGCCGCCTAGCGGCGGCGCCAGCCGTGGTCGACGGGGCCGATGCCCTTGCCCAGGCGGAGGGCGTGGCGGATGGCGCCGGTGACGAACTCCTTCGCGGCCCAGACCGCGTCGATGACGTCGAGCCCGCGGGCGCGGTACGCGGTGATCGCGGCCGCGAGCGTGCAGCCGGTGCCGTGGGTGTCGCGGATGTCGAGGCGGGCGCGGGAGATCCGTAGCGCCTGCTCGCCGTCGTAGAGCAGGTCCACGGCGTCGTCGCTGTCGGGCAGGTGCCCGCCCTTGACGAGCACCCAGCGGGATCCGAGGTCCTTCATCGCCACCGCGGCGCGCTGGAGGTCGCCGACGCCGGACACCTCAACGCCGCACAGAACGGCGACCTCGCGGAGGTTCGGGGTGACGACCTCGGCGAGCGGGAGCAGCCGCTCGCGCAGCGCGTGTACCGCGTCGGGCCGCAGGAGCGGGTCGCCCTGCGTCGACGTGCACACGGGGTCCACGATCAGCCTGGCGATGCCGTGGCGCACGACGCCCTCGGCGACGGCGTGGATGATCGCGGCGTTCGCGAGCATCCCGGTCTTCGCCGCGTCGATGCCGAGGTCGGTTGCGACGGCGTCGAGCTGGGCGGTGACGAAGTCGGCAGGCACCTCGTGGACACCGTGGACCCCTACAGTGTTCTGGGCGGTGAGCGCGACAAGGACGGTTGTCCCGAAGACGTCGAGCTCCTGAAACGTCTTGAGGTCCGCCTGGATGCCGGCCCCACCACCGGAGTCCGACCCCGCGATCGTCAACGCCGTGGGCAGGGTCATGGCGTGGTTCCTCCCGCGAAGTGGTCATAGCCCATGCGGTCAAGCACGAGCCTGCCGCCCCCGGGCAGCTCGAGCAGGACCGCCGCTGTACCACCGGGCGGCGTGAGCTCCCCGACGACCGCCGCGGGCACGCCCTCAGCCGCGCTGGCCGCACGGGCGGCGGCCTCGGCCGCCCGGGCGGGCAACGCCGCGACAAGGGCGAAGTCCTCGCCCCCGCCGCAGACGACCCGCCAGAGATCCTCACCGGCCGCTTCCGCGACTCCGGACGCGACCGGCAGCGCACCCGCCGACACCCGCGCACCGACCCCGGACGCGGCGCACAGGTGCCCAAGGTCGGCCCCGAGCCCGTCGGACACGTCGATCATCGCCCGGGCGCCGTGCGCGGCGAGCGCTCGGCCCGCGGCGGGCAGCGCCACCGGGCGCCGGTGAGCGGCGAGCAGCGCGGGATTGGGCTCCTGCCCGGCCTCGACCTGGCGCAGCGCGGCAGCCGCCGTCCCCAGCGCGCCCACGACCACGAGCCGGTCGCCCGGTCGCCCACCACCGCGCGTCACCACCCGCCCCGGGTCGACGTCGCCGAGCGCCGTGACCGACACGACGAGCGCCGGCCCACGAACGGTGTCCCCGCCGAGCAGCCGCAGTCCCCACCGATCGCACGCCTGGCGCATGCCGGCGTACAAAGCCTCCACGTCGGCCTCGGCGAGCGCTGCTGGGCGGCACAGCCCGATCACGGCCCCGGTCGGGGTTGCGCCCATCGCGGCGAGGTCGCTCACGCTCACCGCCACCGCCTTCCAGCCGACATCCGGCCAGGACGAGAGGTCCCGCCGGAAGTGCACGTCCTCGACGAGCACGTCGACCGTCACGCACACACCCCGGCCGCCCACCTCGATCACGGCGGCGTCGTCGCCGTAGCCAACGAGCACCTCGCCGCCCGCGCCTGCGAGGAGCGGCGCGATCCGCGCGATGAGGCCGAACTCGTCCACCCCCGTAGGATGCGCGCCGCCCCGCTCCGGCAGCAATCCCAGAAACACCGAAGACGCGTCAGCGACGCGCCGCTACAGGATGCCGTGGAGTGCCCTGACCACGACGGCGAGCGCGTGGAGGGTGGCGGTGTCGGAGCGGTCGAGCATGCGGATGAGGGACCGCACGCGCTCGCGTGGCGCCGCACGGTCGGCGAGGAAGCGGACCACCGTCTCGTCTGGTGAGGCGTCGGGCTGCCCGCAGATCGCGCGGGTAGCAGCGGCGCGGCCGAGTTCCGCCAACTCGTCGAGGAGGCCGCGGTGCTGCCAGCGCTCCCAGTGACCGTCCGGCTTCAAACGGGCGAGCCGGTCGCGGAGCAAGTCGAACGGCAGAGCGCTGGCGAGGCCGACGAAGACCTCGTACACGTGCGGCACGGGCTGGCGGCTCGCGCGGGCGACTGCCGCGACGTCGGGGACAATCTCGAGGTCGGGCAAGCAGGCGATGCGGTTCGCGAGCTCGGACTCCAGACCGAGGTCTTCGTAACGCTGGGCGAGCGGCCTGCGCAGACCTCGTCGGCCATGGCTCCCGCCCGACAACAGCGCCTCCTCCAGCTCACCGAACACCGGGCGGTCCATAGCGACAGCGGCGGCGATGTCCCCCGCGCCACCGTGCCGGATGTTCACTCGCGCGTACGTGTCGAGCAGTTGGTCGACCTGGCTCTCCAGCTCCATCTGGAGCAGTGGCTCGACCCGCTCGTCCAGGTCCTCGATCGACCGGTAAAGCGCGTCCGCGTCCGCCACCTCCCTGGCGACCCAGTAGGCGGAGACAACCTCGAAGTCGGCGCAGCCGAACTCGTGGGCCGTACGGCTCACCCACGTGACTCCCATGCGGTTGAGCACATCGTTCGCAACCACGGTCGCGACGAGCTCCCGGCGCAGCCGATGTCGGTCGAGCAGGCCACCAAAGCGAGTAACCGCGAGCGACGGGAAATATGACCTCAACGTCGACTGAAGGCAGAGCTGATCAGGCAGCGGTGAGTCGAGCAGCTGCGCGACGAGGTATGCCTTGGCATGGCAGAGCAGCACTGCGGCCTCGGGCCGGGTCAGCCCAGCATCGACTGCGCACCGACGTTCCGTCTCGGCGCTCGACGGGAGCGCCTCGACGTCGCGGTCGAGCCTGCCGGCGGCCTCGAGGTCGGTCATAAGCTGCTCGTACGCGTCCATGCCGCGCGATGAGCACGCGAATTCCTGGCTGATCGCCCGCGTCTGGAGGTAGACGTCGCGACACGCCGCAGCGCCGACTTCGTCGCTCATCGACCGGAGCAGCTCGTCACGCTCGGCCTCCTCGAGTGTCCCGGCGTCGGACGCCGCCGCGAACAGGATCTTAAGGTTGACCTCACGGTCAGAGGTGTCGACGCCGGCCGAGTTGTCGACCCAATCGGTGTTGCAACGCCCGCCCTTGAGCGCGTACTCGATCCGACCGCGCTGCGTGACGCCAAGGTTCGCGCCCTCGCCGATCACCCGTGCGCGCAGCTGATTCGCGTCGATTCGGATGGCGTCGTTCGCACGATCGCCGACGTCGGCGTGGGTCTCGCCGGAAGCCTTGACGAACGTGCCGATGCCGCCGAAGAACAACAGGTCGACCCGAGCGCCGAGCAGCGCTTGGATGAGCTCCGGCGGTGAGACCGCCTCGGCAGCGATGCCCAGCCGCCGGCGCACCGGGTCGGCCAGCGGGATCCGCTTGACCGTACGCGGCCACACCCCCCCGCCAGGGCTCAGCACCTCGCGGTCGTAGTCCTGCCACGAGGAGGATTCCAACTCGAACAGCCGCTTGCGCTCCTCGTAGGCCCGGGCGGGGTCGGGGTCGGGGTCCAAGAAGATGTCCCGGTGGTCAAAGGCGGCGACGAGCTCGAGCGCGTGGCTGCGCAGCATCCCATTGCCGAACACGTCGCCGGACATGTCCCCCACCCCGACGACGGTGACCGCCTCGGTCTGCACATCGACGCCGAGCTCGCGAAAGTGCCGCTGGACCGCCACCCATGCGCCGCGCGCGGTGATGCCCAGCGCCTTGTGGTCGTACCCGTGCGACCCGCCCGACGCGAACGCGTCGCCGAGCCAGCACCCGTACTCGGCGGCGATCGCGTTCGCGAGGTCGGAGAACGTCGCGGTGCCACGGTCAGCGGCGACGACGAGATAAGGGTCGTCGCCGTCGCGCGCCCTTACCTGCTCAGGGTGGACGGCGTGCCCGCCGACCACATTGTCGGTGACGTCGAGCAGCGCGCGGACGAACGTCTCGTACTGGCGCCGCACCTCAGCATGGACCCCAGCGCCGGTCCCGCTCACCCTCCGCTTGAGCACGAACCCGCCCTTTGCCCCGGTTGGAACGATCACCGCGTTTTTTGTCATCTGAGTCTTCATCAGGCCGAGCACCTCGGTACGGAAGTCCTCGACCCGATCGCTCCAGCGCACGCCGCCGCGCGCGATCGGGCCACCGCGCAGGTGAACTGCCTCCAGCTCAGGGCTGGAGACAAATATCTCTACATAAGGTAGAGGCTTAGGCATGTCCATTACGGCCGTGCTCTCAAGCTTGAGCGCCAGCGCCTGTCGGTCCTGCCGCCACCGGTTCGTCCGGAGCGTCGCATCGACGAGGTTGAGAAAGCCACGGAGGATTCGGTCCTGGTCGAGCCGCTCGACGACTGCAAGCGCATCCTCGACCCGCTGGCGGGCGGCCTCCTCGTCGGTCCGATCTCCGTCCGCAGGGTCCAGGCGCGCGGCGAAGTAGTCGAGCAGCGCCCGAGCGACCAGCGGGTGCTCGGCGAGGGCGTCGTTCGTGTACGACTCTGTGTACGGCGTCCCGACCTGGCGCCGGTACCGGCGGTAGGCCCGCAGAACCGCCACGTCCTCCCACTCGACGCCTGCCCGGTCGACGAGCCGGTTCAGCGAGTCGGTTTCGGACCGCCCCTCCCACATCGCCAGCGCGGCGCGGGCGAGGCGGGTCCGGTCGGCCTCGCCGAGATCAGCGTGCCCCCGGACCCCATAGTCGTGGATGTGGACCTCACCGATCGGCGTGCCAACGAGGCGGTGCGGGACTTCCTCGACGACCGCGAGCCCCAAGCTCTCCAGCACGGGAAGGATCCGGGCCGGCTCGACGCTCGGGCCTGCCCGGTAAAGGCGAAACCGCAGCCCCCCATCGCCGGACCGGTTCTGCCGCAGCGCCATTCTCACTGAGCCCTCTTGCGCTTCCCGCCCTCCAGCGTCTGCGTCACCTGTGCCCTCACTCCGCAGGCGCTCAAGCTCGGCGAGATCTTCCCGTGCGGTGGTGACATCGGTGCTGTCGGTGTAACCGAGCGGCAGGCATCTGCCCCAGGACGCGAGGATTCTGTTGGCCTCCGCGTGGCCCCACGCGTCGGCCAGCGCGTCCATGAGATCGTCATGGAATGTGCGGAGCAGGGCGGCCACGCGGCGGTCGAGCTCCTCGGTCTGCCCTGCGGGCTCGGTCACGCCATCGACACGGAAGTGGAGAAGGGCCATGTCCTGGTCCGCCATCGCCAGGTGGTACCCGCCCGTGCGTCCGCCCAGCCACCGCTCGACGACGCGTTGGATCTCCAAGAGCACCTCGTCACTGAAGCGCTCTCTCGGCACCGCGACAAGCGCAGAGACGCTCTGGCGAGCAGGCTCGTCGCGGAGCAGGACGCGTGGCTCATGGCGCCGGGAGGTGTCAAGCAGCTCGGAGAACATCCGCGCCAACACATGAGCGTCCGCCTCGAACAGCTCATGCTTCGGAAACGAGTCAAACAGGAGCCGTACCGCACGCTCATCGTGGGAGTGCTCGATCAGGTCAGAGTTGGCGACGATTGACGCGAGCTTGCGCCGGAGGACCGGGATCTCACTCGACGGCTCGGCGAACGCGCGCTGCGCGTAGAGGCCAAGCAGCCGGAACTCTCCCGTGATCTCACCATCGTGGACCTTTTTCACCCCGACGTAGACCATGGGGACGTGGCGGTAGACGGTACTGAGCCGGTTGGTCCGCGTGACGATAAGAAGCCGTCCGGTCTCCACCTCCTCGCGCACCGCTGGGCTCAGATCCGCCACCGCAACCGGGCGGGCGAAGGCGGATGAGGTCTCGTCATCAAGGATCCCCAGGCCAGAGCGTGTCTTCACACAAACCGCACCGCCGAACAGGTCGTACTCGCGGTAGCCGAGCAGGATGAAGTGGTCCTGGCGCAGCCAGTTCAGCAGGTCGATGACCTCGTCCACCTCCGTAAGCTCGTACCGAGAGCCCGCGCTCGCGCGGGTGGCGTAGAGCACTTCCTCGAGCTGCTCGCACATCTGCTGATAATCCCGGGTAGCGCGCCGGACGTCCTGGAGCGCAGCGGCGACCCGATCGGCGACGTCCGCGCAGCGGCGTGAGTCAAGGCGATGGGACAAGCTCAGGCGCAGGTACGTCTCCCGGTGCGCGGCCCCGCGGGCCGGGAGGATCTCCACCAGTCGGCCGCCGTCGTCACGGCGGACCCCGAAGACGGGATGCAGCACGTCGCCACGGTGGAGGCCGAGCTGTTCCAGCTCGGCCTCCACCGTGGCAAGGAGGAACGGCGCATCCTCCATGTGGATCTCGACGATCGTGCCAGACGTCCCAGATGGATCCGCACCCGTGCCCTCCTTACCGGGCTCGTCGGGCTCGACGCGCAGACTCACCGCTCCAGGGAGGCACCGCTCGATGAAGACGAGCACGCGGGCGAGCGAGCGCGCGGTCACGTCGAGGTTCAGCTGGGCGAAGCGACGGGCCGGCACGAACCGGTAGCTTGCCCGCGCAAGCGCCTTCACGAGCACAGCCTGCTCCGCCGGCAGAAGCGAGTCGATCCGGTCGAGCAACGTGCGCAGCGCGCCCGAGTCCTGCACAGATGCGCACGTGGTGTGGTCGTCCATAGCCTCGTCCAGGTATTTCTCCACCCGCTTCAACGTCTGGCTGGTCGATCTCCTGCCCGCACTGGTGGCCCGCAGGAAAACCTGTGCGTTCGTGCGCAAAGCATCCCGCCTCGCGGCGTTGCGGGTCGGCTTGAGGACAGCCAGTACGCGGCGTTGCAGGATCGCGCCTTGCGAGGCGGGGAGCACTCCGCCCAGGCCCTCGGTGTCATCCGGAGACATCCCCACAGCACACGAAGCTCATGGGAGTCTTTCGCTTGGACCACTCGCGGCAAGGCCGGCCGCCAGGAGTTCGCGGCACGTATCACAACGAATGAAAAGGGCATGGTCCTGGTCTGCGCTCGGGAGACCAGGACCATGTTCAACACCCGCTTACGACCCCCGCGCAAGGCCCGCTGAATTCCCTCGAGCCCCGTTCAGCAAATCGTTAAGCGATGTATACGTGTATTCCAGTTAACTCACGCGGCGCCCTTCTTGGCCAGCAACCCCTGGAGCGCCGCTTGCACGCCGCCGAGATCCTTATTGATCTCGCCGAGGACCGGGCCGATGGGTTGAGCTTGATCAGCGATCCCTAGAACGCCGCCGATCACTTTTGATAGAGTGGCGTTCACATCCTTGAGCAGCAGCGTGACCTTGATGAGGTAGAACGCCAAGGCGGCCACAATGAGAAGCGCGATGATGATTGTGACGATCGCGACGGGTGGCATACGGCTGCTCCTCTCTACAGAATTCGGTCGATTGCTGCTCCGTACCGCAGCACGCCGCCGCCTACGTCCTTCACTAGGAGGCTGGTTCTCACGAACGCTGGCACCGCGTTAAGGTGGCCAGATATGGCGAGAGCCCGATCGAGGATCTTGTCGGTGTTGCGCTTGATCTCGACAGTGGCTTTCAGGAGCCTCTGGAGCAGCAAAACCACCACCGGGACGATCACCACAAGCAAGACCAGGTTACCGATCCACCATAAAAACATGTGCCACTCTCCTACCTGTCATAGTAGGTGAACTTCGTCCTAGTCTTCTGCACGCCACCCGCCTCGGGTTGCGCGCGCCCCTGCTCGACGATGTCGGCAAGTGTCTCGGCTTTTTGCGCAATGCCTGGGAGGGCTCCTACAATCTCGCCGAGCGTCTTGTTGATCTGCCCGGCACCAGGGCCGACCTGACGGACGTGCGACTCAATCGTGGATGCACCCCCAGCCACCTGGCCGAGTGTTTCCGCGATCGAGCGCAGCCGGGCCGCGATGAGAATGAGGAACAGCGCAAGCACCGCGACCAGCGCCACAACCTCGATGACGGTCAGCAGGACAAGCAATCCCTGGCTGCTCATAGCTTGCTCCTCAGGAGCGCATCGTGGCGGAGGGCTTCTTTCTTTATCTCCTCCAAGGCCCCGGCAGTGGTCCCAAGCTTTGCGATCAGGCTGGTGTTTCCCAGCACGCTGACCGCCGTGCTCAGGACCCCGCTGACACCCGCGTCTATGTCGCGCACGAGCAGGAGCAGGAACGTCAGCAAGGCGATCACGACGGCGACGACGACGAGTCCGATTCCCAGCGAGATCCACCAGAAGGTGATCTCTTCACGCGCAAGACCTAGCACGACAGTAGGCATGGCACTCACCCTCCCAGTGCTCCGCGGGCGGTCTGGCACGCCTTGAGGATCGCCAAACCGCACGAGTTGGTCGCGTCCACCCCTGCCAGCGGGGCAGTGTTGATCCGAACCTGCTCCAGCCCTTGGATCGCCGTCTGTGCTTGCTGGCTGATACGAGCGGCGAGTGTCAAGATCGCGGACACGATGGCCACGACCACCACAATGACGAGGAATGCGATCGCGATTCCCAGGTACCAACCGAAGAGGCGCGGAGCCCCTTCTATCTGTTGTGCCAACAGCATCTGGCCTCCCCTAGCTGAATCGACTTGGCCTCGCAGGTGCTAACCTCCACCTGCTCATTGGACTAGTGAAAAGGGACCCGTTACTCTGCGTCCGCCATGCGGACCACGAGTGCATCGCCGACAAGGAGAACAACATGGCCGTGCTCCTGAGCCCGTGCTACGAGAGACCCAGCACACTGATTGTAGACGAGCAACGAGAATCCGAGAAGGCAAGATTGTCGGTTCGGGGACCGATTCGTGGAATGGAGGTGCTCGCATGACTGCCCGCCGTCGGGCAATCGTGGCCGGAGGAGCCACCGCGGTGGCCGTGGTGGCCGTGGCGGGGATCACGACGCTCACCGGGCGGCAGGCCGTGGCTCCGCGCCAATCGCCGCCGTCCCCCTCGACCCTCTCGTCCCCCGTGGCCTCCGCTCCTCCTGCGCCTGCATCCCCCAAGGCGACGACCTCCAGCCCCTCGCCGGTTCCCAGCCTGCCCGCAGGCTTCGTCGAGTTCCGCGACGAGAAGGCCGGGTTCTCGGTCTCCTATCCGAAGGACTGGAAGGTCTTGGAGGTGCCTGATGATCCCGAGGTCGCCCTGTTGGCGGCACTCAATCAGCGCGATTCCTTCCTGGTGCGGGTGGCCCGCCTGGGTTTGCAGGTCGGGCCAAGCGAACTCCCAGGTATGACGAGCGTCACGAACCAGATCGTCACATCGGGTGAGGGCGTCAAGGTCATCAGCGGACCCAAGCAGGTCCGGGTGGGCGGACTCCCAGGGTACTTCTACCTCTACACCTTCCCCAGCGGCCAGGCCGGGCAGCAGGGAGCACACTCCCATTACTTCCTGTTCAAGGGCGACATGATGATCACCCTGGTCTTTCAGGCTATCCCGGAAGACCAGTTCCAGAAGCGGGCTTCGGTGTTCGACCAAATCGCGAACTCTTTCCGTGTGCTCCCTGGCTGACCCAGAATTACCGCCTGCAGGCTGAGCCTCTTGCCTTCAGCAGAGCGGTGTTCAGATCCGCCAACGTCTTGACGATGACGGTGCAGTCGATCTGGTTGGCATGCCGGTCGATGGACGGGACCACCACGTTGCTGATGGTGTCGAGATTGCCTGTAAGCGCTCGAGCGGAGGCGATCACGACATCGGCGCGATGATTGATTCCCGCGACGCCGTTGTTGATCGTTCTCGCCTTGTCGTTGATCCCTGAGGCGCTGCTGAAGATGGTGTGGACGTGCCGGTTGATCGACGTGGCGTTCGCTTTGATCGAATCCACAGTCTGGTTGATGGAGAGGGCGTTCGAGTTGATCGAACCCACCGTCCCGGCGAGCGGAGTGACGCCCTGGTTGATGGTCAGGACCGTCTGATTGATCGGTCCTGTGGTCGCGAGGATCGAGGAGGCGCTCTTGTTGATATTCGGTACCGTTGCGACCACCTGACCGAGTTGTCCTGACAGCGGCTTGGCCGCGACCTCGATCTCCTTGGCGATTTTGGCCGTGTCCGTGGCCAGCTTCGCCGAATCAAGGTCCTTGTTGATCGGTCCGACTTCGTTGTTGATCGTCACCACGCGCGTCTGGATCTGCTGCGCGGAGATGAGGGTCCGGGTGAGCATCAAGACCGCGAGCAGGGCCCAAGCGATGACGACGATGAGCATCGCCCCCGCCAACCCCCGCTCCTCACGCAGTCTGGTCATCTGATTACCCTCTCGGTCCGCACTGGCCAGGAATCACGAACAGCGCCCGGCAGATGCTGCTCAGGTGGTTGTTGACCGACTCGAGCTCCTCGATGATGTTGCCGGTGTCCCTCTTGGCACTCCGGAGCACGCCGTTGGCGACCGCGACGCGTTCGAAGATGTTCTTCGCGCCGAGCTTGTCCTTCGGATCATGCGCGTCCACGAGCACGTCCGTGATGTCGCCGGCCTTGTCCTCGACCTTGATGAGCACCGAAGAGGTGTCGCGGAGCGACCCTGAGACGGTCACCAGAGACGCTGCGATGTTGCCCAGCGCCCCTGAGGTGGTCACCAGTGCCCCTGAGATCCCCCCGGCCTTCCCTGAGGTGTCGACCAGCGATGCGGAGGTCGACTTCAGCGAGCCGTCGATCCCCTGCAGCGAGTTCCTGATCGAGGTGAGGCCGGCGATGATTTGATCGGCCTGGCCCGGGATGGGCTTCAGGGAGGTGTCGATGTTTCCTAGCGACTGGTTCACGCTCTGAACGTTCGCAGGGAGGGACTTCACGTCCCCGCCCGCTCCGGTGACGGCGTCGGTCGTAACCCCAAGGTTGTCGTCGATCGACGACAACGCGCTCACGATGCCGATCAGGAAGCCGACGACGACGATCACAACCAAGATGGCGATCGTGATCCAGGTCCACAGCCACCGGCTGAGGGACGCTGGCGCCCCCGGTGCAAGTACGGGCCCCCGTGCTCTCGTCTGTTGTGTTGACATGTTCTAACCCCTCCTAGCAGTCACGCGTGCGGGAGCCGAGCAAGCCCCGAAGCTTCAGCTTGTTCTCGATGCAGGCGGCGTTACGGTTCGCCTTGCGTGCCTGGGTGAGAATATCGCCGGTGTCGCTCTTGATGCTCTTGGCGATGCCGATGGTCCCGTCAAGGTTCCGGTTGATCTGCTCCACGTCGTTATTGAGTTTCTTAGCGACGTCCAGGATGTCGGACGCCTCCGAGTTGATGCCACCGGCGGTGGAGTTGATCTTCCCAGCAGTGGAGTTGATCTCCTTGGCGGTATTGTTGATCGTCACCGCCCGGGAATTGATCGTCCCAGCGGTGCCGAGGATGGTCGACACACCGGTGTTGATATTCGTCGCGGAGCCGTTGATGGTTCCGGCGCTGCCGTTGACCGATGCCGCGAGAGCATCGACCTCCTTCGCGAGACTGACGATCTGTGCCAGCTTCCCTTCCAGGGGCTTGGCGGTGTCGCGGATCGACCCGGCGGTCTCGTTCGTCCGGGTGAGCTGGACGACCGAGTCGGTGGCGACGTTGATCCCCCGACCGGTTTCGGCGATCACCTCCGCCTTCTTGTTGATGGCCTGCGCCGCCATCGTCGTGCGCGCAAGCAACAGCGCGGCTATGCCCGCGGCCACCAGCACAACGGCAACCACAACCACATTCAATACGTTGGCCACGCCGTCTTCGAAACGGCCAGGTGCCCTAATGCGGAGCTCATGGCTCTTGACAGCCAAAGCGATCATCCCCTCTTATACAGAATCCCGACCTCCAGGGACGGGATGATGGTGGAAACACGTACCGGCCACGCCTGTCGCGGCACATAACCGCTATGGAACGGCGGTCGCCGCACCGTCCGTTTCATAAAAACCACCGATGGCAAGACGCGATGGCGATAGCCGGTTGACCGGGGCACGGAGCCGGCCGTCCGCTTTGCTGAGCAGGGCACGGACGCCGCAGGGAAGCTCATGCCGCCGGGTTTGCGAGTTGGGTACCGACCAGGTGGGGTGGCAACAACGGGCCCAGCCTGCTCGGGGCATGTCCACATCCCCGGCAGGGCCAGATGCGCGAGCGCAAGATACCAAGAGACCGCCACCGTGCCCCGTAGGGTCGTGGCGGCGCTCGCCGGGTACGCGCTCTCCTGCACATCACCACCCGTGGCTACGAAGCTTCAGGGTCTTTTGCATAAGCCAGGTTGTGGACCAGTTTTCATGCGGCACCGTCCCTCGACAAAGACTAGTCCCGCAGGACCATACACCCGAGTCCCCTCAAAGTGTGAATCGTCCGGGGAAATTGGGCTAGCCGGGGGGCAATCTCATACCCCGATCGAGCTAGACAGGGCATCCGGACATGGTCAGCGCCGGCTCCCCGGCCCGTAAGACGGCCCGGAAGGACTGGACGCCTGGCCGTGGGCGAAGCACATATACATGAGCGCATCCATTAGGGGGCGACGCAGGCAACGGATCCCGACTCGTCGAGGCGGCAGGCGGCGAGCCACCCCTCTTGGCTCGCTCACCCGGCCGGGAAGTCGAACCCGTACCCTTTCCGGGGCAGGTCGCGGAGCAAGATACGGAGCGCGGCCACCGACTGACTACGGTCACGCCGCCCGCCGCTGATCCCGTCGTGCATGAGAATCACCCCGCCGGGCCGCAGCTCCCGGTCAACGGTGGCGAGGATAGCCCGCACCCCGGGTCGTGACCAGTCCAGGGTGTCGACCGACCAGGCCAGGGGCTTCATGTCGGCCCTCGCAGCCACCTGCACCTGGTACTCCGACCAGGCGCCGTACGGCGAACGGTAGTAAGGCACCGCTGCGTCCGGCACGGCTCTGTGGATCGCGTCGAGCCCGCCGAGGATCTCGTCGCGGACGTGCTCGTCAGAGCCGTCAGGCAGCAGGTCGTGATGCACCGTGTGGTCACACAGGCGATGCCCCTCGGCCACCATCCGGCGAACGAGGGCCGGATAGCGGTCGACGTTCTCGCCGACGAGGCAGAACGTGGCGCGGACGTGGCGCTGCTTCAGCAGATCGAGCACCTGCGGCGTCCACACAGGGTGAGGGCCGTCGTCAAACGTGAGCGCCACGAACCGTCCCTTATGCGCCGTCGAGTGGATCAGGCTGCGGTTATACGTCATCAGCTCGGTGTCAACCGCGGTCGGCAGCGCTGGCCGGGAGCCGAGGACGGTGGCAAGACCGACCAGCGCGAAGAGCGGCCAGGTCTGCCGGAAACGGGACACGGGCGCTTCCCCCCTTTGCCAAACCAGCGGCCCCACACGGGCCGGACAGGTCACCCTTTACCAGTAGGACGCACCACGGCACCCGCCCTACCGAGAGGTACCTCACTCAGCGCCGTCCGTCAAACCGCCTGCGCGCTCAGCTCTGCGCAACCGCTGGTCAGACGGGCTGGGCGAGTGCAGGCTGGCGCTGCGTACCGGCCCTCGTCGGTGGACACCCCACGCGAGTGCTCAGTGCTCCGTGGCAGAAATACGGTCCGCACCGAGGGTGCGACTGCGCCACGTTCGCAAGGCGCGACGAGCGCGCATACTCGGAGCCTATGCCTATGGAAGCGAGGAGCAACGCCGCGAGCGGGGATGCAGGCGCGGCCGAATGCGACCGTATTTATGACGCGGTGCACTTAGCGGATACGAGCGATGGCGGCGACTGCGAGGCCACCCACAAGCAGCGCGCCCTCCCGCCGGGTGTGCACGAACGCGAGCGCCGCGAACCACAGCGGCCATACGGGGAAGCCCTCCGGCGGCTGCTCGGGTCTCGGCTCGTCGAACCGGCGCCAGACCTTCGCGAGCAGCGGCAGTCCCGCGACCGCGAGCAATGCCGGCCAAGGCAACGCGTCCGCGATCAGGCCAATAAGGAGCGTGACGTAGAAGCCCGCCATGAGCCCCTGCGTAACCCGGCGCGCGCGGGCCTCGCCGAGCAGGACCGGGAGCGTCCGAGTGCCAGCGGGTGCGTCCCATGGGATCTTGTCGATGTGCTTGCCCATGAGCACCGCGGTGCAGAGCAGGCCGTACGGGACGGATGCGATCAGCACCTGCCAGGAGAGCGCTCCCACGGCGGCGTAATACGTACCGCCGACCATGAGCGGCCCCCAGATCAGGAAGACCGCCGGCTCGCCGAGGCCGCGCTTCTTCAACCGCAGCGGCGGGGCCGTGTACGCGGCGCTCACCGCGAATCCTCCGAGCGCGAACGCGAGCACCGGCCAGCCGCGCGCGGCGAACAGGACGAGAAGAATGCCCAGGTCGACGGCGTTGACCGCGAGCGCGAGCCCCGCAAGCCCGCGCCGGGTCGTCATCCCCGACAGCACCGGATGGGGCGCGTAGAGCGCGCGCGGGTAGCTCACGGTGTCGGCGCCGACCTCCAGGTCGAACAGGTCGTTCATGACGTTGTTCGCCACGTGCGCGAGCACGATCCCGACCACGGCGAGCGCGTAGAGGCCGGGCCGCAGACCCGGCTCGTTGACCGCGAGCAGCCCCGCCACCGCCCCCGCCGTCAAGGTCATCGGCAGCACCGCCGCCCGCGTGATGACGAGCAGCCGCGTCACCAGGTCCACCGGCCCGGCCGGCGGGTTGCCGGTCCGCAGCGCGACACGCCACCGCCCGAGCACGCTGAGGGCAGGCGCGGCGGGTGTGGTCATGCGAGCCAGCGTAGCCATGAGGGCGTCTGCAGAGGGGTGCGCGTTTCTGGCGTCCGTTGAGGCCGTGTGTCGAAACGGGCCAGAGTGGATGCCCTGGGCGAGTTCCGCTGGTCGTCGGTGGGTCTGGAACGGTGAGACGCCCCGGTGAGCCTTCGTCGGCGACTGGGCGACACCGTCCTTGAGGAGTCTCGACACATGTTTGAGGCATCATCTGCAAGAGTGCGTCGAGACCGGATGGCTGAGAGGTGCGCTGGGGTGGCTGGTGGCAGGTGGTACGAGGACGGACGCTACGGCGGACGGACTTTGGCCGAGTGGCTGCCTGAGGTCGTCGCGGACATCGTCCGCGAGCACGACCCGCTCAAGGTGATCCTGTTCGGCTCGCTCGCCCGAGGGGAGAGCGGACCCGACAGCGACATCGACCTGCTCGTCGTCCTCCCGAACGTGCCGTTTGCCGAACGGGCTCGGATGATGACGGCGGTGCACAAGTCAAGCCGTGCGGCCGTCCCCGTTGATGTGTTCGTGACCGACCCCGACGAGATCGCCCGCCGGGGCCACCTCAAGGGCTGGATCCTCTATCCGGCCCTCCACGAGGGTGTGGTCGTGCATGAGCGTGCCGCCTGACCAGCCGGCCGACGAGGCGCGCCGCTGGCTTCGGTTCGCCGAGGATGACCTCCTCAGCGCGCATACCGTGCTGGAACATCAGGACGTTGCCTTCCGAATCGCCGGCTTTCTCGCCCAGCAAGCGGCCGAGAAAGCCCTCAAGGCTGTCCTCGCGGCGCACGACCTGCCGGTGCCGAGAGTCCACAATCTCCGTGTGCTCGCCGCGCGTCTGCCGGTCCCGACGGTTGAACTGAACCCCGACGACCTCGACCTCTTGAACCCGTGGATCACCGCTGGACGCTACCCGGAAACCTGCGGGACGCAGCGCGCGACGAGGCCGAGGAGCTGTGCCTGGCTGCCGAGCGCGTGCTCAAGGTGGTGAAGCGGCTGCTCGACACCGCCCGTCGTAACCCTCTTCAGGCGGCACGGTGGAGGGCCTCACGGAGCTTGGCGAGGGCCTGCTGCTCGATCTTGCGGACAGTCTCACGCGAGAGGCCGAGGTCCTCGCCGACGGCCTGAAGAGTGGAAGGCTCCCTGCCGTTCAGCCCGTAGCGGCGCTCGAGGACGTACCAGCTGCGCTCGGACAGACTCGCGCGGGCGGTCTGAACGAGGTCCTCGGCACGCAGCCGGTCGAGGACCTCGTCGGCCGGCGAGTCCGACGCGTGCGCCACGAGAGCGCCGAACTCGGCGGCGTCTGGCTCGTCCGAGACCGGCTTGTCGAGGGACACGACCGCGTAGTCCGCCGCGAGCGCCTGACGGACCTCGCCCTCGGTCAGGCGCGTGGCCTCGGCAAGCTCGTCCAGGCAGGGCGGCCGGCCCAGCTCCGCGTCCAGGCGCGACTGCGCGGCCCGGACCTTGAGGAGGTTCTGATGCACGCCTGCCGGGATCCGGATCGTCCGTTCCGCGCCGGCCACCCCGCGCTGGAGCGCCTGGCGAATCCACCAGGTCGCGTACGTCGAGAACTTGCAGCCGCGCCGCCAGTCGAACTTCTCGACCGCGCGGATCAACCCGAGGTTGCCCTCCTGGATCAGCTCGTCCAAGCCCAGCCGCGACCGGCGCGCGAACCTCGCCGCCTCACTCACGACCAGCCGGAGGTTCGCGGTCACGAAGTGGTCGAACGCCTCGTGCCCGTCACGGATCGCGCGCTCGGCCTCTGCCCGCCGCTCCGGGTCAAGCGGCCCACCGCCGGTGCCGAGGACGAGCCGCCGCTCGGCCGCGCGGCCGACCTCGATCCGCTTGGCCAGCGCCACCTCGTCCTCAGCGGACAGCAGCGGCACCGAACCGACATCGCGGAAATACAGGTCGAGCAGGTCAGCTGGTACGTCCATGGGCCTCAGGCCTCGTCATCGCGGGGGCCGCCGTTCACCCCACACAGTAAGGTCCTTACCCAGGACCCGCCTACGATAACGACACCATGGCCATGGTGGACGCCCTCTGGACGCCGAGCAAGCAGCGCATCGAGCGGACGCATCTCCACCGGTTCATGCGGACCTCACCCGGCGCCCCCTCGACGTATCAGGACCTGTGGGAGTGGTCGACCGACGACCTTGCCGGCTTCTGGGCGAAGGTCTGGGCGGACTGCGAGGTGATCGCCTCGCAAGGCTACACCCAGGTCCACGGCGAGCCGCGGATGCCGGGCACCGACTGGTTCACGGGGGCGCGGCTCTCCTTCGCCGAGAACCTTCTCCGCCGACGGGACGACCACGTCGCGCTGATCGGCGCGGGCGAGGGGCGGGACGACGAAGTGGTGACCTACGCCGAGCTGTACCGGCGGGTTGCCCGAGCCCAGCACGGCCTCGTCGGCCTCGGGGTCGGGATCGGTGACCGGGTCGCCGGTTTCCTGCCGAACTGTGTCGAGACGGTCGTGCTCGCGCTCGCGACGTGGGCGCTCGGCGCCGTCTGGTCGTCGTGCTCGCCCGACTTCGGCCCGATGGGCGTGGTGGACCGGTTCGGGCAGATCCGCCCGAAGGTGCTCGCGGTGGCCGACGGGTACCGGTACAACGGCGCCACCCACTCCCTAGGGGCGAAGATCGACGCGGTGCTCGAACGCATCGACGGCACCGAGCACGTCGTGGTCGTCGACTTCGCGGAGACTGGTGCGCAGATCGGGCACCGGTCGGTCGTGCCGTTCGAGGCGCTGCTCGATCAGCGGGCTGACCAAGTCGAGTTCGTGCAGACGCCGCCCGACCACCCGCTCGCGGTCCTGTACAGCTCGGGGACGACGGGCGCGCCGAAGAGCATCGTCCACGGCGTTGCGGGGACGCTCGTCACCCACTTGAAAGAGCACCGCCTCCACGTGGATCTGTATCCGGGAGACGTCCTGTTCTGGTTCACGACCTGCGGCTGGATGATGTGGAACTGGCTCCTGTCAGCGCTGGCGAGCGAGGTCACGATCGTCCTCTACGACGGCAGCCCGACGTACCCGGGGCCGGACGTGTTGTGGCGGCTCGCCGAGCGCGCTGGCGTGACGCACTTCGGGACGAGCCCGCGGTTTCTGTCCGCGTGCGCGCGGGCAGGGCTGGCTCCGTCCACGGTGGCGGACCTCGGTCCGCTTCGCGCCGTGCTGTCCACGGGGTCACCGCTCAGCCCGGAGCAGTTCGACTGGGTGTACGCGAACGTCCGATCCGACCTCCAGCTCGCCTCGATCAGCGGCGGCACTGACCTCATCGGCTGCTTCGCGGGGGGCGTGCCGATCCTGCCGGTCCGCCGTGGCGAGCTGCAGGCGCGGGCGCTCGGCATGGCCGTACAGGCATGGGATGCCGACGGTACGCCGGTCGTCGGCGAGAGGGGTGAGCTCGTCTGCACGCGCCCGTTCCCCTCGATGCCCATCGGCTTCTGGGGGGACGAGGACGGCTCGCGCTACCGCGACGCCTACTTCGCCGAGCACCCAGGGGTGTGGACACACGGCGACTTCATCGAGATCCGACCGTCCGGGGGGGTCGTGATCTACGGGCGGAGCGACACCACGTTGAACCCAGGCGGCGTGCGGATCGGCACCGCCGAGATCTACCGCGCGGTCGACGGTCTGCCGGAGGTCGCCGACTCGATCGTGGTCGCCCGGCCGGTCCCGGGCGACGTCGAGGTCGTGCTCTGCGTCCAGCTCGCCGACGAGGTCGAACTCGACGAGGGGCTCGACCGCAAGATCCGCACGACGATCCGCGAGCGGACGACGCCACGACACGTGCCGCGCCACATCTTCGCCGTCCCCGCGGTCCCCTACACGATCAACGGCAAGAAGGTCGAGAAGGCCGTCCTCGCCGCGATCAACGGCGAGCCCGTGGACAACCGGGACGCGCTCGCCAACCCGGACGCGCTCGACGCCTACGCCGAGCTGCCGTTCCCGGACTGAGCCCTGGTCGCGATCCCTTGCACCATGGGCATCAGCGCGGCCTGCGGCAGCGGCGGACGGAAGCGCTCGAGCCCGGCGATCACGAACCCGGCGTCCTCGATGGCTTCGACGGTCGCGCGGTTGGGGTGGCATCCCCCGCCGAGGCGCCGCCAGACAGGCTCGAGCCGGTCCTGCCACCGCGCGGCGCGGCCCTCACCGCGTACGTGCTCAAGGAAGAGCAGCCGCGCTCCAGGGCGCAGGACACGTCGGATCTCGGCAAGCGAGGCTACGACGTCGGCGACCGTGCAGAGCACGAGCGTGGACACCACCGTGTCGACACTGGAGTCCGGGCACCCCAGCGCCTCGGCCGGATTCGGGATCACCTCGACCGGCACGCTGGCTGCCTGGAGCTTCGGGTGCAGCTTCGCGCGCATGAACGGATCCGGCTCGGCGAGGACGACCCGCGCGACGCCGCGGTAGTGGGGCAGGTTGGCGCCCGTGCCAGCGCCGATCTCCAGGACGGCCCCGGTTGCACAGGCAAGCAGCCGCTCGCGCCGCTCGCCGAGCCATCCCCGCTCGAGGGGAGCGCCGAGCCAGTCATAGGCCGCGGCGAACCAGCGGTGTCCGGTCGTCATGTGTCAGCGAGAAACGACACCCGGACCGTACGTGTCGGGTTGTTGGTGTTCGGATCGATCAGCGCGATCGACTGCCACGTGCCGAGCGCCATGCGCCCGCCGAAGACCGGGATGACCAGTGACGAGGAGACGATGACCGGCAGGACATGATCGGCCCCGTGCCCAGGGCTGCCGTGCCGGTGAACCCAACGCTCCTCCTTCCGCGGAAGCAGGTCGGCGAGCGCGGTCTCGACGTCCTGCTCCGTCCCCGCGCCCATCTCGATCAACGCGAGCCCGGCGGTGGCGTGCGGCACGAAGACATGGCACAGCCCGTCTTCCCGCCCACGCAGCCATCGGGCGACCTGGCCCGTGACATCGA
>JBOGEB010000008.1:0-53772 GCA_050743125.1 Egibacteraceae bacterium | reverse complement strand
GCGCCCCAGGCCAGCCGCGGGACGAGCGCGAGCCCGGCGCCGGCGCCGTGCGCCGCGACCGCGGCCTGCGGGCCGTCCGCGGCAACGTCTGGGCACGACCGCAGCCGCGGCGCGACCGCCAGGTCGTTGCCGGCCGGGGCGTGCAGCTTGAGCTGGACCACCGCCGCGGCCAGCTCGGCCGCGGTCCCGGACCCGTTCGCGGCGACGCCGGCCGTGTGCAGCAGCGTCTCGTCGGCGAGCACGGCGTGGCACGCGCCGCGGCCGGCGGCCAGCCGGTCGGCGCGGTAGCAGGCCGGGTCGACCCCGCGGAGCAGGTCCAACGCCTGCGCGGCCGGCAGGTCGTGCGGGACCAGGTCCAACGCGGCCAAGCCGTGGGCGTGGGCGTGCGCCTTGGCCGCGTCCAGCGTGGCCGGGTCGACCCGCACCCCGGCGGCCTCCAACAGCCGGTGACCGTCCCCGGGCGGAGGAGGGCCGTCAACCAGCGTCCGCAACCCGCCCGCGCGCCGGCGCAGCCTTGCCGTGTCCACCGCGAGGCCGGCCAGCACCCCCACCGACACCACCCGCCCAGCCCGTCTCCACCACCCGGCGCCGGTCCCCCTTGCCCATCCCATCACCACATCACTCCCCCGTGGCCGTTGGATCGCCAGCGCCCACCTCCGCTGGCAACGTTAGCCCGTTGAGCAGGCTCTGGAAGAACTCGGGGCCCATTCCCCAAAACTGGGCGTCGTTGAGGTGCGGGAACGGCCTGCCGGCAGGCACGGGGACGCCGAGGAAGGCGCACAGCGGCTCCCAGCCTTGGGTGACCTCGTAGACCAGCAGCCGCTCCGCTTGAACGTGCCGCCGAACCTCCTGGTTATGCCGCTCGAAGACCTCGATAATCTGCTCCCGGCCCTCGGCCCGGCCGCCGAAGCTGCGCTGAAACACCACCTTGTACAGCATGCGCTGGAGCTCAGGTGTGACCAGCTTCGCGAGCGCGGACGACTCGAACCCGGGAGCACCGATCTGTCGCGCCGCGTGGAGGATCGTCCGGTCCATGCTGTCGTACCACCGCTGTGGGTCGCGGACGCTGAGAATCACTTTGGCGTCGGGATACGCGTGGACCAGCTCCCTCCAGAAGGAGACCGCGGGCCAGTCCACAGCGGCCTGGTAGCCGTTGAAGATCTCCTCCCATTCGACCGGCTGGCCGTCGGCTGCGGCCTGCCACAGGCGGGCTCGCTCGGGCTGAGCGAAGACGTCGAACATGTGGTAGCAGGGAAAACCCAGCGCCTGGAGCGCCGCTCTCAGCGAGGTGTTCCCGGTGCGCCCGAAGCCTGCCCCGATCACGTTGAGCATGGCGTGCCTCCTTTGCGTCGTCTGGCATGTGCGGTGCCGTCTCGAGCCCACTGTGTGCAGGGCATTCGTCCCTGTGCCCTCACCGTGGGGCACCTTCCGCGGCGAGCGGGGGGTGGGCGCTGCGAGCCGCCAGTGCTTCCAGGTGGTCGGCGGCTGCGTGGGCGCCGCCCGCGGCGGCGAACGACTGTTGCACGCGCTGCGCGGCCTGCCGGTAGCGCGGCTCGGTGAGCACAGCCTGTACGGCCGCGCCGATCTGGGCGGCGGTCGCCCGGGAGAACCGCAGCCGGACGCCTGTGCCGGCGTCGACGACCTGGCCGGCCACGATCGGCTGGTCGTCGCGGATCGGCGCCACCACCAACGGCAGCCCGTGAGCCAGCGCCTCGCACACCGTGTTGTGCCCGCCGTGGCAGACCACCGCGTCGACACGGGCCAACAGCCGCAGCTGCGGCACCGCGCGCCGGACCAGCACCCGGCCCCCCACGACGCCCAACGCCCCGCCCGGGTCCACGACCACCGCCCGCCAGCCCGAGCCCGCGTGAGCCGCCCGGGCGCACTGGCCCAGGAACCGGCCGGCGACCTCAGCGCTGACCGTGCCCAAGCTGACCAGCGCCACCGGCCCCCCGGCGTCCAGCCAACCCCACGGAAACCCGTCCGCACCGGGCCGCGGCGCCAGCGACGGGCCGACGAACCGCACCCGCCCGCCCACACGCCCCGCCGACGGCCCGGTCAACGCCTCGGTCGTGAACGCCACCACCAGATACGGGGAGAACCGCAGGTCCCCGCCCGCGTCCGGGTCCCCGAACCGGCGGCGCAGGCCGGCCAGAAGCCCGTCCAGCCACGCCTGCACCTTCGGCGTCCCCGCCAGCGGGCCGGCCAGCTCCGCCGACGTCGTCGCCGACGTCGCCCACACCAGCCCCGCCCGCTCCGCGACCAACGCGCCCGCGACCGCCTGCTGGTCGGCGACCACCACGTCCGGGCCGAACCGCTCGACCGCCGTCTGCACCCCGGGGACCATCGCCTCGGCCAGCGGGCACAGGAACCCCTCCCACAGAAACCGCAGCGCGGCCGGGCCCCGCAGCCCCGCCGGCCGGCCCACGCCGCCGTCCCCGAGCAGCGGGCCGGCGCAGCCGAACACCGTCGCCTGAGCGCCGACCAGGGGCCTGACGAGCTCGGCGACGCCGGCCCAGGCCACCTGGTGGCCGCGCCCGGCCAGCGCGGCGGCGACCCCCACGGTCGGGTTGACGTGGCCGGCCAACGGCGGGACGACGAACAAGAACCTGCTCACCCCCAGCCCACCTGCGCCCCAAACCCGCTCAGGGCGGGATCGTCGTGCTCGGCGACCCAGGCCAGCAGCAGGTCACGCACCGCGCGCGGCGCCTCCACCAGCACCGAATGCTCCTGCCCCGGCACGACCACCACACGGCAGTCGCACAGCTCCGCCTCCAACACCTCGGCCTGATCCACCAGGTCCGACTCGCCGCCGAAGACCGCCAGCACCGGGCAGCGCACCGACCGGACCTGCTCACGGCTCAGCAACGGGCCGGCGGGGATGTCGGCCACCATCGTGGTCGTATGCAGCGTCTGGCTGGCTGCTTTGGCCAGCCGCGCGGTGCGCGTGCCGTAGTCCTCGGTGATCCGTGTCAGGACGTCGGCGTGACCGAACTCGGCGACCGTTTCGAGCGCGTAGGCCATTTTGCGTGACCACGTCTGGGTCGCCGGCTCGGACTCGATCATGACCACGCTGGCGACTTGCTCGGGGTGGGCGACCGCGTAGCTGAAGGCCACCGTCCCGCCGTAGGAGTTGCCGACCAGGTGCACCGGCCCCGCCGGGGCCAGCGCGTCGAGCAGGCCGGCCAGGTCGGCGACGGAGTCGGCGAGCCGGTACCCGGTCGGCGGGCGCTCGCTGCGGCCGTGGCCGCGCAGGTCGTAGGCGATCACGTCGACGCCTGCGGCGGACACCGGGCCGGCCAGCGTGAAGTAGAAGCTGGCCAGGCTGTCGGTGCCCAGGCCGTGGACGAACACCACCGTGGGGTGCCGCCCGCCGCCGCGGGGTCCGCCTTTCGGCGCTATCCGCTGCACGTGCAGCTTGACGCCGTTGGCCAGGATCTGCGCCACGTTCAGTGCTCCCCGTCTGCGGCGCTGAGGGCTTGAGGACGTAAGCGGGTCTCGCGCAGGCGGGCGACGACGTAGTCGACGAGCCGGCCGACGGTCAGTTCGATGATCTCGTCCAGATCGAGGTCGGCGAGGAACTCGGCGAAGTTGACCTGGTCGCCGTATCTGGCCTGCAGGTGGCCGGCGAGCGCCACGAGGTCGATGCTCTCCAGCTCCAAGTCGTCCTGGAACGTGGTGTCCATGGTGATCGCGGCCACGTCGCCGAGCCCGCACTCTGCGAGGACCTCTTCCACCATGCGGCTGATCTCCCCCAACACCTCGGGTGAGGACTGGTGGCCCCTGCTCGCCGGCGTCGGCGGCACCTCGCCGGTGTTCACTTACGGTTCCTCCCGTTTGTGTGTCGGGCCGGTGGTCCACGCGACGACGTAGCGTCGGGTTGGGAGGTGTTCGGGGTTGCCCAGATGCGCGCACCGCACCCGGTAGGCGCGGCCGCCTCCGTCCCCGTCCGGGCGCACCTGGACCGTCAGCTCGCCCGGGTGGGCCGCGACGACCGCGAAGCGTCGCGGCCGGCCGCCGAGCCCGGTGCCCTCGGCTTTGGACACCGCCTCCTTGGCGGCCCAGAACCGGGTGAACCACAGCGCCGGCGATTCGCCGGTGTCCGCGCAGCTTGCGGCGAGCAGCGCGGCCTCCCGCGGTGACAGCGCGAAGCGCAGCACGGCGTCGTCGCGCTCGGCGACCTCCTCGACGTCGATGCCGACACCTGGGCCGTCGCGCCCGTCGCGCCCGGCGCACGGCCGGGCGACGGCCACCGCGACCTCGCGGCAGTGCGCCAGGGACACGTCCAGGTGGGGCAGGGTCCGCCCGTGCTGCCCGGCGACCCTGGGCCGGCCGCGCTCGTCGTTGGAGACCCCTACCTCGGCGGGGAAGACCGGGCCGGCGCCGTGGTCCCACAACCGCCGGCGCACCGCGTCCTTCACCGCGATCCGCCCCAGCAGCCACTGCCGCTGCGCCCGCGGGTCGCGCCGCTCGTAGTCCGCCCGCTCCACCGCGCTGAGGTGCTTGCGCATGACCAGGTCGCGGGAGGCGAGGTCGGGCCACCGGTCGAACACCACGGCCCAACCGCCTGGGGGGAACCGAGACAGCGTGCGCTCCTCGATGAACCGTCCCGCCACCTCGGTGTCCCCGTCAATGTCGAAGCGGCGGTCCTGCCAGCCGTCGATCTCCGCCCAGACCCGACCCTCGTGGGCAAGCTGCATGTCGGCCTCCAACAGCGTGTCGGTGACCGAGCGGACCCGCGCCACGCAGTCAAACGAGGTGCCGGGGGCAGGGTGCGGGCCGAAGAAGCGGAGGTGCCGCATCCGCAACGGGAACACCACCCGCTTGGAGGTGTGCGTCGACATGAACCAGTAGCCGAGGAGCTGACCGGCGCTGTCGAGCAGGCCACCAGGAGCGGCCGGTGTGGTGATCACGCCACGCACGTGCCGCTCGCCGATTGCGGACAGCTCGGTGACGCCCTGGAACGCCGGCCCGTGGAACATCCACCGCTTGCGGTACAGCTCGTCGGCATGCAGGTCCGGTGACCGTTCGGTGCTGGGGTCCACCGGCCAGGCGGGCGGTGCGTCGCTGGGGTGGCGCTCAGCCAGCTCGATCACCGCCTGGCAGTACTGGCCCATGCTGACGCGAACCCGGTCCGGCCCCTCCGGGACGGCGGTGACCGGAACGTCCACCGGCGGTGCCACCGACAGCCAACGGTCGAGGCGCACCTCGTGCACGGCCACCGCGTGCCGACCGGGGGCGGCCTGCGCTGCGGCGTCCATCAGGTGCTGGATCAGCGTCGTCGCTGGCACGATCGGCCAGCGGTCGCCCTCATCCGGCCAGTCCTCGCGCTGCCGGAAGACGCAGTGGTCCCGTAGGTACGGCATGGTCTCGGTGGACATCCGCAGGACCGTGTGGAGCTGGCGCGGCGCGACGGGCGGCGCCGGCGGGTGCGTGGCCACGTCCGCGGCCTGCTGCGCTGCGTGGCGTCCGGCGCGGGTGCCGGCACCGATCACGGCGTCGGCGGCGTCGGCCGTGTTCCTCAACAGCCCGGTGAGTTCGTTCACCAGGGGGAACTGGACCGCGAGCTGGTCCAGCCGGGACAGCGACGCCGCCAGTCCCGGGGTCACCCCAGGCGATCGGACCAGGAGCGGCGCGGCACCGTTGAGCGAGACCAGCGCCGCTGAGAGATCCAGCTTGACGGGCTGCCTGGGCTGCCTTGGGCTGACCGAGGCGGAGCTTGACGGCGGTGCGTCGACCGCCCCGGGGGCGGCGCCTTCCACCCACAGCGCGGTGACCACCCGGCGCAACTGGTCCAGCCCGCTGCGGCGGGGCGAGTTGGCGGCCACCGCCAAATGCCCGACGCCGCGCAGCGTGTCGTCGATCAGCGAGCACAGCTGCCCGGTGCCGACCTGTACGAACACCCGGACGCCGTCGGCGTACATCGCCTCCACGAGCTGACGGAAGCGCACCGGCTCCACGAGGTGCCGCACGAACAGCGTCCTGACCTCGGCCTCGTCCTGGGGATAGTGGGCGGCGGTGGTCGCCGACCAGATCGGCACCGCCGGTGGGTGCAGCCGAAAGCGGCTGGCCGCCTCGCGTATCGGGGCCAGGTACCCCACCAGCATCGGGGTGTGGAAGCCCGAGCGGAACGGCAGCACCTGGCCGAGCACGCCCTGCTCACGGAGCCAGCGGACCAGCTCGTCGATCGCGGCGGCCGGCCCGCAGACGATCGACTGGTTGGGCGAGTTGTCGTGCGAGACCACGATCCCCTCGCGGTCCGCGACAGCCTCGGCGGCCTGGTCGGCGCCGCAGCCCAGCGCGGCGAACACGACTCCGGGAACCCGCAGCGCGTCCGGGTCGAAGGACTCCAGGAACTGGTCGACCTCGGCGTCGGCGTACATCCCCGCGGCCATCATCGCCGTCCACTCGCCGATGCTGTGGCCGGCCACCGCGTCGGGGGCGATCCGCAGCCGGCGCAGCGCCCGGTCCAGCAACCGGCCGACGGTGACCACAGCCGCCCCGTGCCGGCCGAGGTCCGCGGCCGAGGTGTCGGGCAGGGGCAAGCCGAAATGCTCGGCGACATCGTCAACCCTTGGTGAGAACTCCGCCTCCAGGCCGGGGAAGACAAACCCGATGCGCGCGTCGGGCTGGGTGCGCAGCAGCGGCTGCGGGCTGAACCAGACGTCGTGGCGACCGCGCCACGCCGCGCCCTTGGCGACCACCCGCCTGGCCACCGCGAGGCGTTTCGGGGTCGGGTCCACGACGCCGAGCCGGCAGCCGTCCACCGGGGACTCGAGTCTGCCGAGCGCGCGCACCGCGGCGTCGTCTCGGTCGAGCAGCTCGGCCAGTCCATTCGGTGTCGCGGCGGCCAAGCGCAGCACCTGCTCGGGCTCGCGGACCGCGACCGGTCGGCGCGTGGACAGGACGCTCGACGGGTGCGCCTCCAGCACCACGTGCGCGTTGATCCCGCCGAAGCCAAAGGCGTTGACTGCCGCCCGGCGCGTCCGCTGGCCGTCGCTGAGCTCCCACGGTTGCGCCGAGCCGAGCGGCCGGAACCGGGTACGAGCCAGCGCAGGATGCGGGTCCTCGCATCCGAGGGTGGGCAGCAGGACGCCCCGGTGCACCGCGAGCGCCGCCTTGACCAGACCGGCGATGCCGGCGGCCGGCATGGCGTGCCCGATCATCGACTTCACCGAGCCGAGCACCGCGCGCGCGCCGCTGGTGGGCTGGCCGAACACCCGCTCCAGGGTCGCCAGCTCGGCCTGGTCGCCGGCCGCTGTCGCGGCGCCGTGTGCCTCGAGCAGGCCGAGCGAGTTGGGCTCGGCGGGGTCCAGCCCGGCGGCTCGCCAGGCCTGCTGCAGCGCGAGCACCTGGCCCTCCGGCTCCGGGTTGAACAGGCTCGCGCCCCTGCCGTCGCTGGCCACCCCGGTGCCGCGGATGACCGCGTAGATCCGGTCACCGTCCCGCTCTGCGTCGGCCAACCGCTTGAGCACCACCACGCCGGTGCCCTCGCCGATCAGGATGCCGTCCGCGGCGCGGTCGAACGGCCGGATCCGCTGGCTGGGCGACAGCGCGCGCAGCTGGGCGAACACGCTCCACAGCGTGACGTCGTGGCAGTGGTGCACGCCGCCGGCCAGCACCACGTCGCAGCGCCCGCCGGTCAGCTCGCCGACCGCCTGGTCCACGGCGATCAGGGCGGACGCGCAGGCGGCGTCCACGGTGTAGGCGGGGCCGCGGAGGTCGAGTCGGTTGGCGATGCGGGAGGCCGCGAGGTTGGGCACCAGGCCGATGGCCGACTCCGGCTGGTGTGGGCCGAGCTGCTCGGTGAACGCGGCCCGAACCCGGTCCAGCTGCTCCGGTGCGAGGTCGGGCACCAGCTCGCCGAGGGTGCGGACCAACTGGTGTGCGGTGCGCACCCGCTGCTCCAGCCGCACCAGGCCCGGGGTGAGGTAACCGCCCCGGCCGAGGATCACGCCGATCCGGTCACGCGCGGGCAGCCGCCGCTGGCCGCCGGCGTCGGCGATCGCGTCGGCGGCGACCCGCAGCGCGATGAGCTGATCGGGCTCAGTGCCGGCCACCGAGCTCGGCATGATGCCGAACTGGGTCGGGTCGATCTCGGCGAGGCCATCGACGAAGCCGCCCCGCCGGCAGTAGATGCGGTCGGCCTGCGCCGGGCCAGCGGCCGAGTCCGGATGGTAGAAGCTGGCGTCCCACCGGTGCTCGGGGACCTCGGTGATCGAGTCGACCCCGCTCGCCAGGTTCTGCCAGTACGACTCCAGATCCGGCGCCCCGGGCAGCAGCACGGCCATGCCCACGATTGCGACCGGTGGCTGCCCGCCGGCCGCTGTCGGACCCCTGGCGGCGCTCATCGCCGCACGAGACCCGAGGCGGTGTAGACGACAGCGCGCACCGACTCCTCGCCCCAAGCGAGCTCGCGGAGCAGGCAGCGCGCGCCCTCCTGCGGGTCGATCAGCGCGATCCCGCGCCGGCGGTACTCCCGCGCCAGCTCGGGCGTCACCATCCCGCCGTGCTTGTCGCTGGGCGCCCACGGACCCCAGTGCACGGTCAGCGCACGGTGCCCCGTGCGGGCCGACCAGGACACGCCGAGGGACTCCAGCGCGTCGTTGGCCGCCGCGTAGTCCGCTTGTCCGCGGTTGCCGAGCACGGCGGCGACGCTGCCGAACAGCACCACGAACCGCGGTCCGCTCGGCAGGTTCTCGACGGCGTCCAGCAGCGCCCTGGCGCCGTCCACCTTGGTGGCGAACACCCGGCGGAACGACGCCATGTCCTTCTCGGCCAGCAGCCGGTCCTCGATCACCCCAGCGGCGTAGACCACCCCGTCGATCCGGCCGTGCTCGGCGTGGATCTCCTTGACCAGCCGGTGCACCGCGTCGTGGTCGCGCGCGTCCACGCAGTGGTAGCGGACGGGGCTGCCCAGCCCGCGCAGCTCGGCGAGGGTGGCCGCAACCTCGCGCTGGGCCAGGATCCGGCTCACCGTGCGCTCCACCTCGGCCGGTGACCGATGGCCCAGCGCGACCATGGCCGCCCGCAGCGCCGGCCGGTCGACGGCCGCCGCGATCCTCGGGTGCTCCGGCTCGGTGGGCAGCGGGGTCCGGCCGACCAGCTCGATCCGGCAGCCGCCTACGCTGGCGACTCTCGCCGCGACGTGCGCGGTGATCCCCCTGGCGCCGCCGACCAGCAGCACCACCGAGTCGCGGTCCAGCCCGATCGCCGCCGCCTCGGCCGCTCTGTCGCCGCCAGCCGGCAGCGCGAGCCCCGCGCCGACGCCGCCCGGCGGGTCGAGCGCGGTCTCGACCAGCGTCAGCGCGTGCCTGGACCCGTCGACGTGCGTCACCACGGGAGCGTGGCCACCGGCCAGCAGCTCGCCGACCAGCAGCCGGGCGGTCGCCGCCGGTGCTGCGGTCGGGTCGACCTCGACGAGCGCGGCGTGCGTGTCCGGGTACTCCACTGCCACGGTGCGGAACAGGCCGCGCAGCCCGGCGGCCTGCACGTGGCCGAGCGGCGGGTTGCCGGTGCTCACGTCGACCGGGCAGGCGGCCAGCAGCCAGCGTGGGCGGCGGGCCAGCGCCGCCTGGAAGGTCGGGAACGCCTCGGGCAGCAGCGGCTCGTCGGCGGCCACAAGCGAGTGGAGGTAGATCACGCCGTCGGCGGGTGCGGTGGGCGCCGTCGGCGCCGACGGGGAGTGGGGATGCCCGTCCCACCAGGTGAGCGCGCAGTCCTCCTCGGCGGTGCTGACGAAGGCGCCGTGCCCACGCAGTTGGGTGGCCAGCTCCGCGCCGACGCTGCCGCCGCCGAGGATCACGAACCGGTGACCGGCAAGCGCCGAGCCGTCTGCCGGCTCGGCGCGGTCGAGCGGGCGGCGCTCCAGCACGAACCGCTGAGTGCTCCCTGACGGAAATACGGTCTGCATCGAGGGCGTCCAGCAGCGCCTGCGATCGCAAGGCGCGTCGGGCGCGCATACCCGTAGCGTCGGTAAGCGATTCGGGGATGCAGGGGCGTCCGAATGCCACCGTATTTCCGGATGGGCGCACTCAGGCGCCACGCCGTTCGTGGTGACCGCGGTCGTCCTGTGCGTGGGCTCGTCGCTCTGCGCCCCGACGGCGGGTGCGGCGCTCCCCGTCCGGGCGGTGAGCCAGCCGCTGATGGCCGCTGCGGTGCGGGCTTTGACGAGCTCTTCGAGCTCGGCGTCGGTGAGTCGGCTGGCGTCAGCGTCAGCGGCGAGGCGGGTCGCCAGCTCCCCGGCGATTTCGGTGCGTTTGATGGAGTCGACGGACAGGTCGGCCTCGAGGTCGACGTCGGGTTCGATCATGTCGATCGGGTAGCCGGTGCGTTCGCTGATGACCTCCAGCACGGTGGCCAGCGTGTCCGCGGCGGACCACTCGCTGGGGCGAGTCGCCTGAGGAGCGGCCGCGGGGACGGCAGTCGCGCCAAGCTGCGGCTGCTGGGCAGCCGGCTGCGCGGTGAGCTGCTGCCGCCAAGGCACGCCGGGCGCGGCGCCGAAGTAAGAGAGCAGCACGTCGCGCTGCGCGGTGACGACCTGGACGCTCGCGCGCAGGAACTCCGTGATCAACGCCTCTGGGTCGGCATCGGGTCGCGCCCTGCCGACGCCGTCGCTGGGCCATGTCACCGGGACACGTCGAGGGGAGGCGAGACCGTCGGGCAGGAAGGCGCCGTCGACGGTGCGCACCGCGTGGCCGTCGACGGTCCACCCGGGCAGGCTCGGCGTCGTCGTGTTGGACACGTCGGTGGCGTCGCGACCGCTGAGCAGCCAGCTGGTGCGCAGCCGCACCCCGGCGACCGCGAGCTGGGCCAGCGCGGCCAGGAAGCCGCGAAGTCCCTGCCCTGCCGGACCTTCGCAGGCCACGGCGACGTGTGGGCGGTCGCCGAGGATCGTCCTCACCAACCCGGTCAGCACGTCGCCGGGGCCGGCCTCCAAGAAGACCCTGGCGCCCTGCGCGTACATCGACTCGATCTGCTCGACGAAGCGCACCCGCGCGTCGACCTGAGCGGCCAGCTCGGCGCGCACGCCGTCCGCCTCCTTCGGATAGCTCGCTGCGGTGCGGCCCGACCACACCGGCACCTCGAGATCCCGGAGCGGCCGGCCCGACAGCGCGTCGGCGAACCGCGTGCGGGCCCCGGCCACCACCGGGCTGTGGAACGCGCAGGCCACTGCGAGCCGCTTGCTGCCGCTGAACTGCGCCATCGCGCGCTCGACCAGCGCGGTCGGCCCGGAGATCACGACCTGACGGGGCCCGTTGTGGTTGGCGACCACGACCTGCTCGGCGAGCCCTGCCGCCCGCAGCACCCGCTCGGCCTGCTCTACAGACGCCGGCACGGCGGCCATCGCGCCTGGGTCGACACCGGCCGCCGTGAGGATCGCCTCGGCTCTGGCCTCGCTCAGCTCGAGCAGCGTGGCAGGATCGAAGGCGCCGGCGGCGCACAGCGCGACGAGCTCGCCATAGCTGTGGCCGGCCAGCAGGTCAGGGCGCACGCCCAGCCGGGTGAGCAGCTCGTGCACGGCGAGCCCGGCGATGCCCAACGCGGGCTGCGCAACCCGAGTGTCCCGCAGCCGCGTCTCCTGCTCACCGGCGGCGTCGGGGTCGAATGCGGCCGGCGGGAACAGCGTGTCGGCCCACCTCCGACCGAGCTGCAGGAGGTGCTGCACCTCCGGGAACGCGACGAACAGCTCGGCGAGCATCCCCGGCCGCTGGCTGCCCTGTCCGGGGAAGAGCATCGCCACCGCGCCCGCCTGACCGGCCTGACCGGCCTGACCGGCCTGGCTGGCCAGGAACAGCCCACTGGCCGGGTCATGCTCCCCGTGGGCCGCCCGGCGCAGCAGGTCGGCCAGGTCGTCGAGGTCGGTGGCCACGATCGCCACCTGCACCGGCTCGTCGGACTGGTCGGACTGGCGGGAGACCGTCCTGGCCAGGTCACGGAGCCGCCACGGGCGGCCGTGGGCGTCGTTGGTGCTGGCCAGCTCGAGCAGCTGCTCGATCGACCGGCAGGCGGCGCGGTGGTCGGCGCCAGGGAAGGTGAGCAGCTCCACGGGCCACTCGTCGATGCCGTGCCGGGGCGCCGGGGCGCCGTCATAGGCTCGCAGCACGACATGGAAGTTGGTGCCGCCGAAACCGAAGGCGCTGACGCCCGCGACCCGCTCGGCCGGCGGCGCCGCCCACGGCCGTGCCGTGGGGGAGAAGCAGAACGGGCTCGACTCCGCGTGCCATGCCGGGTTCGGCTGGGCAACGTGCAGGGTGGGCGGCCGGACCCCGCAGTGCAACGCCAGGGCTGCCTTGATCAGGCCGGCCAGGCCCGCCGCGCACTTGGTGTGCCCGATCTGGGATTTCACCGATCCCAACGCGCAGCTGCCAGGCGCCGCCCCAGCCTCGACGAACAACGCGGTGAGCGTGCGCAGCTCAGTGCGGTCGCCGACCACCGTCCCGCTGCCGTGCGCCTCGACCAGGCCGACCTCGCTCGGGGAGATCCGGGCGTTGCGGTACGCCCGCTCCAGCGCGTTGCGCTGACCCTGCGGGCGGGGCGCGGTGAGGCCGAGCGACTTGCCGTCGCTGGCGCTGCCGAGACCCTTGACCACGGCGTAGATGCGGTCGCCGTCCCGTTCGGCGTCCGCGAGCCGCTTGAGGGCCACGCAGGCCACGCCCTCGCCGAGGGTGATGCCGTCGGCCGAGCTGTCGAACGTGCGGCACCGCCCCGTGGGCGACAGCGCGTGCACCGAGGAGAAGAGCAGGTAGTCGTTGACGCCGTTGTGCAGGTCGGCACCGCCGCACAGCACCAGGTCGCTGGCGCTGGTGACCAGCTCCTTGCAGGCCACGTCGAGCGCGGCGAGGGAGGACGCGCACGCCGCGTCCACGGTGCAGCTGCCCCCGCCCAGGTCCAGCCGGTTGGCGATCCGGCCGGCGATGACGTTGGCCAGCATGCCGGGGAAGGAGTCCTCGGTCAGCCGGGGGAGCTGGGCAGCCAGCTCCTGGGGGATCTCGCCGAGGTAGGCAGGCAGCAGGGACCGCAGCGCCGTCGTGGCAGACAGGTCGCTGCCGGCCTGAGCGCCGAACACCACGGCAACGCGGGAGCGGTCGAGGTCCCGGTGCTCGTAGCCGGCGTCTGCCAGCGCCCGACGGGCGGCCTCCAGCGCGAGCAGCTGCACCGGCTCGATGCTCGCGAGCGAGGACGGCGGGATGCCGTAGCGCAGCGGGTCGAATGGGATCTTCGGCAGGAAGCCGCCCCACTTCGACGGCGTGCGGTCACCGGAGGCGTCGCCCGTGGCCTCGGGGGAGTAGTACACGTCGGTGTCCCACCGCTCGGCGGGAACCTCGGTGATCGCGTCTGTGCCGGCCACCACGTTCGCCCAGAAGCTCGCCAGGTCGGGGGAGCCGGGGAACACGCAGGCCATGCCGACGACCGCGATGTCCAGCGGCGGGGCGGTCGCCGGTTTGCGAACCCGGACGTCTGCCACCTCCAGCTGCGAGCGCAGCTGCGCGGTGCGTGCGGCGAGGAGGTCCGCCGCCTCGCCGCTCACCGCGGAGTGCAGCGCGGGGATCGTCGTGGTGGCCGAGCGCAGCACCGCGACCTGGCCGGCCATGAACAGGCCCTGGGCCAGCTGCTCGGCCTCGTCGACGGCGACCAGGTCGGCGCCCAGCCGCTGCACGCCCTTGCTGGCGACGCGCAACCGGCCCACGTTGAGCAGCTCCAGCTCCTCCCAAACCTGCCGGTCCGGCAGGCCTCGGGCGCGGAGGTCACCCTTGATGGCCAGGAAGCGCTCCGCGAACGGGCTCGCGACGCAGCGGGTGGCGTGACCGGGCGCGGTCTCCAGCAGCTCGGTCCGCTCGGCTCGCAGCACCTGGCGCTGGAACAGCGGCTGGATCGCGCCGCAGGCGACCGCCTCCTCGGTGAACAGGTAGGCGGTGCCCATCAGCACGCCGACGCCCGCGCCCCGCCGGGCCAGCGGCGCGGCGAGGACGGCCACCATCGCGGCGGACCGCGCGTCGTGTATCCCGCCGGCGAAGAGCACCTGGATCTGGCTGGCTGCCGCCTCGCTCCGCTGAGCGTCCAGGTAGTCGGTCAGCACGGCGAGCTGGGCCTCCCAGAGCGAGAAGCTTGACCGGGGGCCGACGTGACCACCGCATTCGGAGCCTTCGAAGACGAACTTGCGGGCGCCCGCGTCGAGGAACTGCTCGAGCAGCCCCGGCGAGGGGACGTGCAGGAACGTGCCGATCCCGACCGCTTCCAGCGCAGCCGCCTGCGAGGGCCGGCCGCTGGCGATCACCGCGCAGGACGGTCGCACCTCGCGGATGACGTCCAGCTGGGCTGCGCGGATCTCCTCGGGCGCGAAGCCCAGCACACCGACGCCCCACGGGTGGTCGCCGAGCGCGGCGCGGGTCTGGTCGAGCAGCGTGCGGGTCTGCTCCCGTCCCGACAGCGCGAGCGCGATGAACGGCATCGCGCCCTCCTCGGCGACCGCCGCGGCGAACTGGGCCTGGTCGCTGACCCTGGTCATCGGACCCTGGGCGATCGGCAGCGTGGTGCCCAGCGCGCGGGACAGCGGCGTGCCGGCACGCAGCGTGTCGCCCGCCGAGCCCTCACGCAACGCGTCCAGGATCGACTCCCGCACCGCGCGCACCGCGCGGCCGGCAGTGCTGAAGCGGTCGGCGAACCGCTTGGCGAGGAATCCGTCCTGGCCGATCGGCAGCGCTTGCGTGCGCAGGTCCCTGGCGCCGAGCCTGGCCGCGACCTCCGCCGCTGGCTGACCCGAATCCGTCTGTGCAGCGTCAGGACCGGGCCGCACCTCAGGACCACGTCGACGCAGGACTCGATGGCCGGCGAGCAGCACGGTCTCCGAGCCGTCCATCGCAGCGATCGCTCGGGACACCTCCTCGGGCAGCTCGGACTCGGTCAGCAAGGCGAGCTGGCTGTCCAGCACCACCCCGGCCGCACCGCCAAGCACCGCCCCAGCCGCGGTGCGCAGGCCGACACCGCCGCAGACCCACACGGGCAGGTCCAGCTCCTGCGTGGACAGCAACCGTTGCAGCAGCACAAAGCTGCTCAGCGCGCCGACCCGCCCGCCGGCCTCGTGCCCTCGGGCCACCAGGCCGTGTGCGCCCTCCCCAGCCGCCCGCAGCGCCTCCTCGACCCCGGTGACCTCGGCCAGCACCCGGTAGCGCTCGACGAGCTCCGCTGGCTGCCACGGAGCGTCCGCACCGAGCAGCACGGCGTCCACCTCGGCCGGCAGGTCAGCCGGCCGCAGCGCGCAGCCGGCGGTGACCCGGACACCGAAGGGTCCCGGGGCCCACCGCCGGGTGAGGTCCAATGCTTGCCTGGCTTGGCGGTCGCCCACACCCAAGTCGAGCACGCCCAGACCGCCGGCGCAGCAGACTGCGCCGACCAGTCGAGCGTTGGGCTCGCCGAATGGGCTCAACCCGATGACGAGCTCGCGCCGATGAAACTGCGCGACCATAGAGTCCCCCGTTGATCATCACAATCTGTGCTGTGCTCAGGCCCCCCAGCGCTGCGACGCTTTCACTCGCGGTAAAGACACCGGCGAACCGCACGTAGCCGAATAGGAGAGCCAGCGCGGTCACGACCTCCAGCAGATCACGCCATCGTCGGCGACCCCAAAGATCGTGAGCGTGCTCGTGAGCCCGCCGAGCCGGACGCGCTTCCCGGCGGCTGCGGTGAGCGGCCCACGGCGCAGCAGGTTCGAGCCAGGATCAACGGATCATGAAACTGCTCCCCACCCACTCCACTCGACCATTCGCATAAGGAAATGAATCAGAGATTGTCCTAGATGTTATAACGCTTGGCGGTCTCAGTCAACATGTTTCTGATAGGTACGGCTGTAGGCCTGATGTCTTCCTTAGGCGACAAATGACTACAGATCCCTCACCCGTCAACCGACACCCATAGGGGCATCAGCCCGGGCGGGGCGGGCGCTGCTTGTGGTCGGCGGCTCGTGTTGCCAGTGGCCGACGAGGTTGGCGTAAAGCGGATGGGACAACAACGTGTCGTGGGTACCGAGCAAAGGCGTAGCGCCGTCCATGAGCAGGATCCTCCTGGCACGCATTGCGGAGCTGATCCGATGAGCAACAACGACAACGGTGGTGTCCGCACGGGCGGAAAAAGCGGTTTCAGCGTTGGCCTCGGCGACAGGATCCAGGTGACAGGTGGCCTCGTCGAGGATGACGATACGTGCTGGGGACAGCCAAACACGAGCGAGGGCGACGAGTTGGCGTTCGCCTTCGGAAAGCATGACGCCGCCAGTGCCGATTCGTGTTTGGTAGCCGTCGAGTCGGTCAAGGGTTGGTCGCAGCCCGACCGCGTCAACGGCGTCGTCGAGGTCGTCCTCAGTGGCGTCGGGACGCAGATAGGTGAGGTTTTCTCGCAGGGTGCCGGCGAAGACGTATGCCTGTTGGGGGATCAGCGCGATCAGCCGGCGCAGCCAGGTCTCGTCGATGTCGGAAAGGGGGATCCCGCCGAGGCGGACCTGGCCGGCTTGGGGTTGCAGCACTCCGACGAGCAGGTTGGCGAGCGTGGACTTGCCGATGCCGCTGGGACCGACGACGGCCAGATGCTCGCCCTGGCCTAGGCACAGGTCGAGGTTGGACAGGACCGGTTGCGCCATGGGGCTGTACGCGAAGGTCACCTGTGCTATGTGCAGGTCGCGCCCGGACGGGGCCGGTCCCCGGCCGCTTTGGGACGTTGCCGGGGGCAGGGTGCAGGCTTCGGCCAGGCGCCGGACGGTCACCGCGAGGCCCAGCCCCAAGCTGCCCGCGACATTGACCAAGGAGCGCAGCGCCGGGCCCAGGCTGGTGGTGAGGTAGACGATGGCGCCGGTGATCGCGCCGACTGACAGCCCTTGGCTTCCCCGCAGCCAGGGTACGGCCAGCAAGACCGTGAGCAGGGGCAGATGGGCGCCGAGGACGATCACGAGGCCACGCACCGCCCGAGCGCCGGCGAGCGCCTGCTCGGCGCTGGCTTGGTCGTCGATCACCGTCCCGACCGTGGCTGCGTGCTGCGCTTCGGCGCCGTAGGCGAGCACGTCACGCAGGCCGACCAGTACCTGGCCGCCCGCGTGGGCGATCGCCTCGTCGGCGAGCACCACCCGCCGGTAGCGGGCGGCGAGCGAGCGCAGCAAGACCGCGTACAGCCCCAGCGCCGCGAGCACGAACGGGACGACGAGTCCGGCGACGGCGGGCGCCAACGCGGCGACGCCGACCAGGCTGGCCGCGATGGCCATGCCGAACTGGCGCAGGGTGCCCAGCAGCGCGGAGACGAGCTGACGGACGGTCTCGACCTGCTGCGTCAACCGTGCGACGTCGCTGCTGCCGGGTTGGCCGGCTCCGGTGACCCCCCGGGTCACCGCCGCGGTGACGACGTCGCGGACCAGCCCGTTCCGCAGCGGCTCGACCGTCTCGGCCAGCCACGGGTACAGCCTGAAGGTGGCGTACGCGCGTACCCCCAGGGCCGCGGTAAACAGGCCCAGCCAGCCCAGCCCGACCGCCGGCCGGCCGGCTAGGAACCCGCGGTCCAACGCCGCAGCGACCAGCAGACCCGAGCCCAACGCTGGCAAAGACTCGACCAGCGTCCAACCCGCCACGTGCGCCAGCGCCCGCCGCTGGGCGCCAAGGTGGCGGGCCAGCAGCGCCCAACCGGAGCCCCGGCTCATGCCCGTGCCTCCTGCCGCACGCCAGCTTGCACCCGCACCGGCACCGGCGCTTCGGCGGCGAACACCGCGCGGTACTCGGGGTCGTCCCAGAGCCGGACGTGCGGGCCGAGCCTGCGGAGCCGTCCGCCCTCCAACCAGGCCACCAGGTCGGCGCGGGCGGCGGTGGCGGCCCGATGCGCGACGACGATGGTGGTGCGGCCGGCCAGCAGGCCGGCCAGAGCGGCGGACACCGTCACCTCGGTGGCGGTGTCCAGGCTGGAGGTCGCGTCGTCGAAGACCATCACCCGCCCGTCCCATGCGATCGCCCTGGCCAGGCCCAGCCGCTGCGCCTCGCCGCCTGACAGGGGGGCTTGGGTCAGTGGCGTGTCGTAGCCGGCCGGCAGGCGGCGGATAAACCCGTCGGCCGCTGCCACCCGCGCCGCCTGCTCGACCTGCGCCCGAGAAAGCGTCGGCTGGGCGAAGGCGATCGCGTCATGGACGGTCCCGTCGAACAGAAACGGCCGGGCGAACGCGTAGGCCACCGCGGTGCGCAGCTGCTCCGACGCCAACGCGGTCACTGGGACACCGTCCAACAACACCTCACCCTCGTCAGGCAGCAGCAGCCCGCCTACCAGCAACGCCAGGGTCGTCTTGCCCGCCCCGCAGCGGCCCACGACGGCAACACAGCAGCCAGCCGGAACCTCGAGGTCGAGCCGGTCGAGCGTCAACGTGTCGCCGGCGCGTACCGTGACCCCGCGCAGCTGGAGCGCGCCTGGACCGGCAGGCAGGGCGCGGAGGACAGGTCGGGACGGCGGGGCGACGGCCAGCACCTCGGCGACCCGGGTGGCGGACGCACGTGCCCGCACGATTCCCACCAGCGTCTCGATCTGCTCGAACATCCCCACCGCAATGCGGACGTAGCCGACGGCGGCGAGCAGCTGACCAGGCGTGACGCGCCCGGCGGCCACTCCGAAACCGGCTACGGCGAGCACCACGACCTCCAAGGCCGGCACCAACAGCCCGGCCTGCCAGCCCACCTGGCGTTGCGCGTGCCACAGCGCGCGGCCGCATGCGTCCAGCTCACCCAGCGGCACCAGGATGCGGTCGATCTCCTGTTCGGCGGTCCCGCTGACGCGGATCGTGCGGATGCCCGTGAACGCGTCAAGCAGCCTGGCGGCGATCGCGGCCTGTGCCCGCTGGTAGCCCACGAACAAACCCGAGGCTTGCGCCATAAAGACGCGAACGAGGACGAATATCGGCAGTACCCCAACCAGGAACGCCACCGCGAGGGCCCAGTCGATCAGCCACAGCGCCACCACGGCGCCGAGCGCCGAGATGACGGCCACGACGACGCCGGCCAGCGCAGGCAGCACCTGCCCCGCCCCGGGCGCGTCCCCGGTGAGCCGGCTCAGCACGTCCCCCGCCGCAAAACGGCGCTGGCCGGGTATCCCGAGCGCGAGCGTGTGCCGCAGCAGCCGGTGCCGCAGCCAGGCGCTGGTGACCGCCGAGTAACGGGCGCCTGCCACGCCCGCCACCAGGCTGGCAAAGGTGTCGGCGACGAGCAACGTGCCAAGGCTGACCAACGCGATGCCGAATCCAGCTCCTTTCAACGCCGCGTCGACCGCTCCGGCCAACGCCGCCGGCAACAGCAGCCCTGAGCCAGCCCCGACCACCATCGCCAGCACGAACAGCACGCTCCACCACGGTGCCCGCCTCGCTGCCTGCGCCAACAGCCGGTCAGCCGTCAACGCGCTGTCTCCGCAAGCCGAGAGCAGCCGTCGGCCAACGATTTTCCGTGCGTAGCGGTCATCTGCACGGTGCGGGATGCGGTGGTGCTCCGCCTGAAACCTGCACGTCGCGAGCGTCTCATGCTGACTCCTGTTCCGTGATCCGGTGGCGGGAGCAGTTGAGTCCATGCGATTCTGGTAGTCCGAGGGGTACGGAGGACGGGCCCGGTTGGGCCCGTCCCCGTGCCTCTCCCCGTTTCGCTGCCGCCGCCCCAAGGCGGCGACAGCACAACATGGGCCTAGTCCGGCATAACCGCCGTTCCGGACCCACAGGTAGCAGACAGGCAGGACAGCAGGATCCCGCAGAAGCTGGTGAGCAGGCAGGTGCCGTCGCAGGCCAAACCGCCCTCGACGGGGGCCGGCCCGAGCGGCTGGGTCTCCGGCAGTAGCTGCAGCGCAGCAACGTCGACCCTAAGGGGCTGGATCATGGGTATTCACCTCCTCTCCGTGTCTCGGTAATGAAAGGGCTTGCGTCGGCCCACGCCGCAGCCGTGTGCGCGGTGCTCAGCACCCCGGCGGCGAGGAAGCGCACGAGCCGCTCGTGGAGTGCCTGGGTATGCGCACCGGCGGTCAGGTCGTGCCTGCTGTCGGGCACCTCCAGGTAAGCGAAGTCCACCCCCTCACGCCTGCCCAGCGCGAGGAGTCGCTGCCGGAGCGCGCGCGACTGAGTCACCGGGATCACCCCGTCGCGCTCGCTGTGGACAACCAGCAGCTGGGCGCGGAGCGCGTGGCACAGGCGCAGCACGTCGCGCGGACCCACCTCGTCACACAGCTCCTGCGCCCCGCCCATCCGCTCGACCAGCCCCTGGACTGCGGGTCCGGCCTCGCCCAACAGCCGCGGACCCGACAGAAACGGTGCGAGCACGGCGCAGCGCGACCACAGGTCAGGCTGGCAGCTTGCGGCGAGCAGAGCCAAAAACGCCCCATAGCTGATCCCAAACAGCATCAGGCCCGGCACGCCCAACCCGCGCCGGTCCGCGACCAGGCCGCGAGCGATGCAGCAGACGTCGTCAAGGTCCGGGCCGCCCCAGGCGCCAATGACCGGCCGGGTGTGTGCGGCGCCATAGCCCCTGCTGCCGCGCTGGTTGACCGCGACGACCGCGATGCCGGCGGCGGCCAGACGCTGAAACAGCGGGTCGAACGCGAACCGCCAGGCCTCCACGGGACCGCCGTGCAACGCCAGCAGCAGGCGGCTGTTGGCACGCCAGCCCTGCCCGCCGTACACGATCGCCTCGACGGGCCCGGCAGCGCCGTCCAGCCACTCGATGTGGGCGTCGGCCCAATGTCCTCCCGTAGCGGGTGGCGCGCTTCCTGCCACCGACCAACCGGACGGGTGGCCCATACAGACGGTCGCGACACCGACAGGCTGGCAGGGAGTGGAGAAGGGAAACCGCAGCACCCCATTGGCCCAGCAGGCCCCGCCGTGGACGACTCCCGTGGGGGTCTCGACCGGCGCGAGCTGGTCCTTGCTTGGGGTGTAGACCGCCAGCCGGGAGCGCGCTCCCTCGTCAAGGTGGAGCAGCACGCGCTGCCCGTCGGGAGCGAACGCCAGCGGATACGCGGTCCTGCCAGCTGGGTGCAGCGTCTCGGGGAAACGCACTGGCTCTGAGGCGCCGAGCCTGCCCCAGCCAAGGCGCTCCTCGCCCGCCGCGTCCGTGCTGACGACCAGCAGCCCCGAACGCGCGTCGCAGGCCAGCAGCCGGTCGTTGCTCGCCTTACGGACGCGTACCAGCGGAGTGCACGACCCGTCCGCCAGGTCCACAGCCACGGGTTTGGCCGGGCCGTCACCCTCCGCGCGGTCAACGCCGAGGAGCCTGCCCACGCTGTCCAGCCAGACCCCACCGAACAGCACGCCGGGAACCTCGGCCAACCGCTCCACGTGCGGCGGATCGGCAGCCACCCGCCAGATGGTCGAGCAGCCGCGGTTGTCGACGGCGATCGCGACCGCCAGATGCGTCGGGGCCGCCTGCCCGCATGCGCTCACCGGGTGGGTCCCAGGGCCTGGGAGCAGACGCAGCGCGACCAGCTCGTCGCTTCGGATCACTCCGAGCACCTGCTCGCTACTGGGTTCGCGTCCCTCGAGAAGGACGATCTCGAGAGCTCCGACGCCGTTCTCACCCAGGGCGCGCTCACGCCAAAGGAGGACGCGGCCGTCGTCCAGCGGGATCGGCTGCATGTGAGGCGTCACGGCTCCCGCCACCGGCAGCGGCCACCACTGGGGCGACGGGCCGGCGAACGACCACGCCTCCAGGTGCAGACCACCTTGGTCGTCGCCGGCGACGCACGCGGCGGTTGCGCCCCCTGGCGAGAACCGGAAGTTGTCCCGCGTCAGCGCCAGGGGGACCGCATCCGTGGCGGTGGCGGTCACCCTCCGGCTCCCACCGCAGCTAGTGACGGCTCGGGCTCGGCCATCCACATCCGCGGTCCGCCGTGGCGTAGCCGCAACAGGAACGCGACCACCCCGGCCAGACCGACGCCGTAGTCGGCCGCGAGGCTGAACCCCGACTCGTCGGGGATCACGATCCGGCCGTCGCGGCAGGCGTGGCGGGCGAACAGGATGGCCGCGAACTCCTCGGCCCACCCCCGGTACGGCGCGTCGCCGAGCGCTGCCGCCATGTCCAGCAGGAACTCTCCGTTGCCCGCCAGACCGTGACAGACACAAGACGACGCCTGCCACTTGCCGCGCCAGACCGCCACGGCCGCCATCTCGGCCAGCGCACGGAACTGCTCGTCGCCGGTGGCCTGCCACAGGCGGATCAGAAACGTCCCGACCCCTGACGAGCCGTGGCACCACTGCGCGAAGCGAGCCGCTTGGTCGTGGGGGCCCTCACCCCAGGTCGCCCCGTCGTCGCCGTCGTGCCGCGCGGCGGCGCACAAGGTCTCCCCGGCCGCCCTGGCAAGCTCCAGGCAATCCCTTCGGTCTGTTGCCAGCCCCGCGGCCAGCAGGAACCAGGCGATTCCGGCCACGCCGTGCGCGAACCCGTAGTAGGTCTGGCCGGCGAACCGTGAGTCGAACGAGGCAGGCACCGTCCAAACCACCCCGATAGGCCCTCGGTCGGCCGTAGCCACAAGCTGGTCCGCGCAGCGCTGGGCGCGCTCGCCGAACTCGAGGCTTCCGGTGGCCTGCCACAGGTACAGCAGAGCCAGGCCCGCGCCGGCCACGCCGTGGGTCACATCCGGGTTCGGCCAGCTGGTCGGGATCCGCCTGGCGAACGTCAACGCGCGCTGAGCCATCGGCTCATCCGCGAGCGTTCGGGCCGCGTCAAACAGCGCCCACGCCGTCCCGGACCGGCCGAAGTACAGCCCGGGCAGCAGCCGCGGCTCGGTCGGCAGCCGCCGCTCGATCCACTCGCACGCGACGCGCAGCGCCTCGTGTACCCCCTCACGGCGATCGTGGGCGTCCCCCCACAGGCCGTCACCGCCGGCCAACCGGGCCGCCTGGGTCAGCACGGCCAGGACGCCGGCGGCGCCGTGGTGCACGTTGCACGCGTCGGTGCTGGCGCCGAAACAGGTCGACGGCCACAGCCGGTCCTGCTTTGCGGGAGTCATCGACGTGAGCAGATGCTCGACACCGTCGGTGATCAGACGCTGCTGGTCGCCGGACCCCAGCCGGCGACCAGCCGATTGCGGCTTCTCGGCACGCGGCGTCGCGGGTGCGGGTGTCTGCTCTGCTGCGTCGAGGAACGCTTGCACACGCTCCAGATCCCAACGCCGCTCGGGCGTGGGGTCCACGAGCCCCAGGATCAGGCGCTTCAGCCGCCTCGCGGCCTCGCTGTGCTCGGCCGTGGTGTCCAACCACCCCTCCAGGCGCGCTTGGAACGAACGGAGTGGGGGAGCGTCCTCGAGGAACACGCAGTCGGTGCCAGTGGCCAGGATGAACGTGATCGTGCCCAGGCTGTACAGGTCGGCCTGGGCAGCCGGAGCCGCGCCCTCCATCTGCTCGGGCGCCGCGAAACCGGCCGTGCCGCCGCGGGGTACGGTGGCCCCGGGCGCAGCGGCTAACTCGAGGTCGACGAGCCGTAGCTGGCCGCTGGGGGTGACCATCACGTTGTTCGGTGACAGGTCCCGCAGCACCAGTCCGGCGGCGTGGACGAGGGCAAGGAGCTCCGCAAGCTGACGTGTCAGCCTTCCCGCCAACGGCCAAGCCAGGCCCGGCCTGCCGTTCAGGCCCTCGCCGACCCAGCGGCTCAAGGGCACTCCAGCGACCAGCTCCTCAGCCAGGAACACGTGGCCGCCCTGCTCGAACAGCGCGATCTTGCGCGGGGCTATGCCAAGCGGCGCAAGCGCGTCGAGCATCTCGGCCTCGTGCCGGATCATGTCGCGGACGTCGCCTCCGCCCTCGTCGGGGTCGATGTAGGGCCTGGCCTCCTTGATGACCACCTCGGCATCGGTCTGGGTGTCCACGCCGAGGTACAGCCCGCCCTTGTTCGAGTGGCGAATGGCCTCGCGCACGATGAAGCGGCCCCCCAACAGCACCGGTTCCGGTGCGCCGGCCGGCTCCGGTGCGGGCTGATCCTCGTCCAGCGGCGAGCGCGCCCAAGCGGGCGGGGCGAACCAGGCGTCCCGGCGGTCCTCGACCAAGCTGCCGTCAGGGCCTTGGAGCATCGGTCGGTAATCGCTGTCGTTGCTGAGCACCATGCGGCCAACGAACCCGCCGTAGCGGTAGTGCACGAGGCTGCCAGCCCGGTAGGGGCGGTCAGACAGGATCGCCGGCCCGGGCAGTCCCGCCGTCGCGGCGTCCAGCTCGGCGGCCAGGCGGCAGAACTGCTCGTCGTCATCGGGATAGACCGTCATGAACTTGCCACCGCCGCCGCGTGAGTACTGCCTGGAGTTCAGCAGCACGACGATCTCCAGCGTTTTGGCGACCTTGAAGGCGCAACCGTGTCGCACAAGCACGCCGAACACCCGCTCCAACACCGCACTCGCCGAGGAGGGCGTCGCTGAGATGTGCAGCTTCCACCCCTGGTCACGCATGCGGTGGCCGGGGGGATACACGGCGCACCACATCCCGTCGAGCCGCACCTCCCAGTCACCACCGGTGCCCTCCCGCTCAAGCCCGGCGCGGACCAGGTCGGCGAGGTCAGCGTCTTGCCCGTTGGAGCTTGGACGTAGCAGAAGCGCAAGAAAACTTAAACGATCCACGCAAAGCCCTCCGAACCATCCAAGAACCCCCGAAGATGTCCCGTCACGCGGCAATACCAGCCTGGGTCCACGGTCCGGGTTAATTCGCAGTAATCGTCACGTACGCCTCCTTACAGCCGTTTCTCTGTGCTGCGCCTGACATCTCTCCCAGGCATCGCTAGAGATCCGGTAATGGCTGTGGGCAGGACGATAGAGGTAAGACCCGTTTGCTGACATCGTGTAGGTGGTGTATCTGTGCCCTGGCCTGGGGCTTAGACGCCGCGCGCTAGGTCCGGGTTTGAGTCGGCTTGTGAGGGTTGCGGCGCAGGGGGAGCGCATCGTAACTATTCATCAGGCCCTCGTAGGGTGAGGGCTGCCTGGGTGCGATGGTCAATCGGCGGCGGCCAGCGCGGTGGCCGCTGTGGGAGGTATCCACGGGTTGCCGGTGAAGGCTCGGGCCAGCACGTCGAGGATGCTCTGGTGCCGTTTGCGTGCGGTGGCCACGTAACTGCGCAGCGCGCAGAAAGCCTTGGCGCCTTTCAGAGCGTGTTTGAGAAGCATTCCGGGGGTCGGGTCGCGTCCCGTTCCGCTCGCGAAGAGGGGTTTAGGTCGGAGCCTCTTTCCGGGACGCGACACGACCCTGTTGTCAGGCGATCGTCGTCTGATTTGTTATATCTGAGGCGGTTTCGGACGGCTTGTGGCCGCCGAAACCGCGCTCCGCTTCGCTTCGCCCACGGGGCAAGGCCGCGATTCTCAAACACGTTCTCAGGGTGCGAAAGCAGCCCAAGATCTTCTGCGGATAGCTTGACCATGCGCACGTCGCGGTCGGGTAGCTCCGGCGCATTGCTGCGCCGGAGCCCCCTCAGAACCGTGTGTGCCACTCATCGCGGCACATGGCTCAAGCAAGTCCCAAAGGCTCGCGGGCTGGCAGAAGCGCTGGACGGTTGTCGGTGGCGTGCCGCCGCTGACAGCTCGTGTGCGCAAGACGCAGTTCTTCCTCGTCGGGTGGGCCGCACCCGGTGTAGGCGATCGCTTGCTTGGTGATCGCCTTGCGGGTGACTTTCAGCCACTGTTCCCATTCGTCGGGGCTTCGCGGCTGATCGTCGGCGTGGAGCAGGAGTCCTCTGCAGATCACGCACCGGCCTTGCTGCGCCTTCAGCAGACGCAGGTCGGCCCGGCCGATCGGCGGTTCGGCTGTCTTGCGCTGCCGCCGTTTGGCCCAGTACTCGGCAAGGGCAGGGTCGTCCGGGGACGCTGAGCCCTTGACCAGGTCGCGCCGGACGATCTTCGTCCAGGCGAACCGCAGGAGGTAGGCGCCGCTGTCGCGGGTTGCCGAACACCCATCGGCCTGGTCGGGTGGAGCTGGCCGAAGTACCGGTTGACGATCCAGTGCTTCGACTTGCCCGGGTGACGGAAGACGGCCCACTTGTAGGTGAGTCTCCACACGTAGTGGTCCAGTGACTGGAACGTCTCGGTGGACACCACGCTGCAGTAGTAGGCCGACCAGCCGCGCACGATCGGGTTGAGCGCGCGCAGCACCGCCGCGGCGTTGGCCCCTCGCAGAGCCACCATCTCGGCGGGCAGCCGTTTCCGGATACGTGTTTGGAGCCGCATACCGGGGCATCGTCGGGTACTACCTGCTGGCCGGCGACGTTTGGCGGCTGCACCGGCTCGAATGGGTCATGAAGACCTCTATGCTCAAGACCTCGCGGGCAAGCACCACTCGACGGTGTCGAAGACTGTGGCCAAGCACAAGGCCAAGATCCAGACGCCGCACAGCCCAATCGATCTTGTCGGGTATCGGACGGCGCTCTCCGACGCGCACGTACTGTCGAGCGATGCCTCCGCGTGCTGAGACCGGCTGATCGAACACCGAGTGACGGCTCATGCCTGATTCACCGCCATCCGGCTCATGACGCGGAGACGAGTTTGACGGCCGAGACGCCGAAGCGCTCTTCGACCGTCTCAGCGACCAGGTAACCAAGCAGGGACCGTTCGAACGGTTTGCTGCCGAGACGGGTCAGGTGCAGGTAGAGGCAGTTGACGATCACCCGGTAGACCAGGTGCTGCAGGTCGGTGCGCATCCACTGCAGATACGCGGCATTGCTACGCAGCGCCCGGTGGAAGGCGCTGTGCCGCACCGCCTCGCGGCCGTGCCACTTGCCTGGAGGGGGAAGGGGCAGCCGTATGTCCCCGGCAGCGATCAGCGGCTCGGCGCGCTTCCACAACCAGCTCATGACCTGCACCCACTCGCGGACAAAGGGGACGTCGTCGCCCGCGCCGTCGAGCGTGTCGAGTACCTGGCCAAGCCGCTCGGCGAGCGCGGTCGCGCGGGTGCGGTACTGCTGATCGAAGAACGACCGGAGCGCAGCCGGGTCTGCAGCCCTCATAATCCGCCCCTCGGAGTGTGAGCGGTACGAGACGAACCCCCGAGTGATTGGCAAGCCGACGCCGTGAGCTGTGGCCCACATGAGGTCGATGGCCAGGTTGAGGCGGCTGTTGCCGTCGCGGATATGGGCGAGCATGGCGAACGTCAGATCATTGGTGGCGACGTAGAAGTCCTCGAGCAGGCTGGCGGCGGCTTCGCTGCCCAAGACGTCGACCCGGCGGTCGTAGGGCAGGTACTGGATCGAGTTGTCCGGGTAGAGCGGAGACAAGTGCCCAGGCTCGCGCTCCCGCTCGGCGAGCTGCTTGTGCGCGGCCAGCAGCGCCGCTTCGTCCAGGCACGTCGTTGACGGGTGCACCGCGAGCCAGCCGCACAGCTGCTCGTTGACGGCCGGGTTGACGCTGCGGTCGAAGTCGTTCTCAGTCGCCAGGAACCGCAGCCGCAGGTGCGGGCCGCGCAGCCAATGGCGGACGAAGAAGCATCGTCGGCCATTCGTGTCGAGGCTGGCGAACAGCGGACGGACACAATCGAGGATCAGGTCGTCTCTGTGCTCACCGTCGTAGTAGTAGACATGGACGTTGTGCCACCCAGTTTCGTTATTCATTGTGTGTTCTTTCCCTCGGCGATCTCGGTGAGCGTGCGCTGGAGCAAAAACAGCAGGTACACCTCTTCGGTCATCGCGACGCCGAGTCGGTTGTTGTGTTGGTGCAGGCACTGAAACAGCAGCGGTTCAAGGGCAAGCCGCCGGTCGCTGCGCTGCAGCCTGATCAGCAGATCCCGCAGGGCGGCGATAGACGCCATCCACCGCTCGTTAGTGGTATCGAGGCCGTTGCCTGCGCCTCGCCATATGTCGTCCAGCAGCCGCCGGACGAGGTCGTCGAGTTCTAGTGGTCCGCGCGGAAAAACCCGTGGCATTCGGCTGCGCCTGCATCCCACCTCGCGGCGTTGCGGATCGCTTGAGGGCAACCAGTACACGGCGCGACCCGCGCGGAGCGCTTCGCCTTGCGAGGCGGGCGCAGTCGCACCCTCACAGCGATCGGGGGCGTCCCCCCGGACCCCCTCACAGTCAACGGAACTTCCCGTTTGGACCACTAGTCGCTGGCGGACGTAGTGCTGCCCAAATTGGTTCTCGTAGCGCTCGTAGCGGGCGCGGTCGCCGGTAACGAGCTTGGCGGCCCAGCCCCGGTAGCGGTCCTGAAAGAACCGTGTCAGCCGCTCGAGGTCCGGGATGAGGGCGGCCGCGGCGAGCAGCATCATCGTCAACGCCTGCCCGGTACGCCGCTGCCCGCTGAGATTGGCGGCGATGAGGTCGAGGGCGATCACGGAGGAATCTATGAAATGGGGCTCGATCGCCGCCACGCCCGCCGAGCCGCCAAGTCGATCGTACTCTGGGACGTACGGAACGTATCGTATTGAGTTATTCGGTTGTAGCGGCTCGATCGTGACTTTGCGGTGTCCGAATTCGTGCTGGCATAGCCAGCCGGCGGCCTGTAGATAGTCCTCTGCGCGGACGATCGTCTGTGACGGGCATGCGGTAAAGAACCGGCCGATGAGCGCCTCAATCAGACGCTTGACCGCTTCCTCGCCAAGTTCATCGCACAGCAGGATGCGCAGTCGGACATGCTGTCCGCCCTGCCAGTGGCGAACAAAGAATAACTTCTCAATTAGACCGTGAGCGGCCAGCTCGTCGATAAGCGGACGGACGCCCGAGCGCAACAAATCGTCGAGCGCGTCGTGGTAGTGCAGGTGGGCGCTGGCCCAGCGCTGGGGACGCTCGAGACGGTCCTCAGCCGCCAAGCTCGAAGACGCATTCGCTGGCATAGGCGGCGCTCCCGTCGGTGATGAGCAGGTCGTCTTCGGTTGGCAACACCTCCTGGAGGATCAACATCCGATCGGGCTGGCGGGCGAGCTGGCAGAGCACCCGCAGAAACGCTTGACTGGAAAAATCGACGTAGCAGGGCTTGTGGTTCTTGCCAAGCCTGGTCCTGGCGCCTCCCGCAGTGGTAGCCCTAACGAAGCACTGCCGCGGGATGCCGTGTTCCCGGACCCATCGCGTGACCCTGATCAGATAGGACAGCGTCGCTTCGCCCTTGACGCGCAGCGGGACGTCGCCGGATCTGACCACCCACGCCGCACGAGCAATGACGACGGTGCCAAGACACAGCCGGGGAAGCCGTTGCACTCCCTGACCGACAGCAATCGAGTCGAGCCCGGACAATCGCCGAGGAAGCGCGCTAAACGACGACATGCCGAAGGTTTGCATCAACAGCCAGTACGCCCAGGGGAGGGCCCAGTCGACCATCATGCCGAGATGGAGGGGGACGACCTGCAGCCCGCGGGACCGCCAGATCAACCGCAGCCGGCCGGTGGTCGGGTCGTGGGCGACGTCCAAGTCGCCAAGTGGAATTTGCTCGGTTGGCGGACGTCTGCTGACGCTGCCTGGGTAGGCGATCTCATACGGGGCCGGTGAGATTCGCAAGTTGAGGTTCGAGCCGACGATCTCGGCCAGGTCCGCGTATACCGCCCCCTCGGCATCTGTGGGCAGTCCGAGCGCGGGCTGTACGCCGTTGTGCGCCCTTCTCGCGAGCCGCTGCAAGCGGATATGCGCGCGCCGAAACCCGTTGTCGGTCGTGTTGAGCACGAAGTGTGGCGTTCCGTTCCTGATCATCGGTTGGCCGTAGAACGCGACCGAGTCGAGCGGCTGCACAAATTCCGGGAGCGCAGCGATGAACTCGGACAGCACGCGGCGGTCAAGCTGGCGGATTCCAGTCTGGTCGACCGGCTGATCGCGCATATGCGCGGCAATCTGCTGCTGCAGCCGCTTGATTTGGTCCAGCGGGTCCAGGCCGGCAGTGACCGTGAGGGACGACTGGTTGAGGATCGCGGTGAGGTCTGCGCCGCTCACTCGGTAGTCCGGCCGCCATCGGGCCGGCCGGCGTCCCTCATTGCTCAGAATGCGACAGAAATCGAGGAAGGTGACTGTTGAGCCGGGTCCGTAGTGGTCGACGAAGAAGGCCGTGACGGCCAGGCGTGCGGGCAGGAACCGGTCGTACAGGCCCGTCAAGCCTGCCAGGAGGCGAAGGTCATCGAGCACGCCATCCCAGTCGGGCAGCGCACAACGGTACCCGAGTCCCACCAGAACGGTGTCCTCGAAAAACGCGTTCTTCCGCGGGACCTCGATACCCCGCCGGGTCCAGCCCAGCGTTGCAAACAGCGCATGGAGCGTGTCGTCGATAGCGCCCATCGACTCGAACCGTTCCTGCGCCTGCCTGCCGCCCGCGAGTCGGGCAAGCTGTGCCTGTAACCGCTCGAGCAACGCACGGACCAGGTCGACTCGTTCGCCGGCGTATCCGGCCAGCGCGTCCAACAGCTCGCCCAGATGGTCGAGCGACTGGTCGGCGACGTCCAACTGCACATCGAGCAGCTCGACGTCGAGCAGCTGATCGAGATACTCAGCGACGTCGCGCATGCGGATCGTCGGATCTAGCGCCGCGATCGCCGCTGCGACCTGGGCGTAGGAGGGGTTGGACGTGGCGCGGATCACCTCCAGCACGTGGTGCAGGGTGGGTGTCGCGGCCACCTCGACCATCGCTTCGCCGCTGCGGCTTGCGAGGAACTGCAGCGTCGTCCCGCCTGCGCGGGCGGTTCCTTGGGTGTGGAGCGGTGAGGCGTCCTGGTGAGCCCTCGTCGGCGATTCCGGGACACCGCCCTCCGGTGTTCCGACACACGTTCCCTTTCCTTGGGTGTGGAGCGGTGAGGCGTCCTGGTGAGCCCTCGTCGGCGATTCCGGGACACCGCCCTCCGGTGTTCCGACACACGTTCTTAGACTGGGGTTGATCCGCAGGGGCAGGTGCGGTTTGAGCTCCGGTAAGCGCGCGAGTTCGCGGCGCAGGTGCAGGATGATCCGCATGGTCACCTCGACCGCGCTGCGACGGTTCCAGAGCGCGGCGCAGCGCACCGGCGACGAGCCGGCGGCTGTCCAGCGGCCCTCGGCGAGGCTGGTGAAGGTGCTGTACGGGCTGGTCTTTGCGGCCGCTCGGGACAGGTACTTCACCAGGCTGGTCTCGAGTTGAGCGTCCGGCTGGGCACTAGCGCCAGCGGCCAGCCACTTGGCGAGCTCGGCGTAGAGATCGCGGCTGGCCAGGATTAAGCCCTGCTGGAAGCACTCGTCGCTGGCCGCGTCGGCGAGCACACGGCGCTTTTCGACGGATTCCGCCTTCAGGGCGGCTTCGGCACGCGCCCTGATGGCGTCTCGTCGCGCCAGGTGCTGCTGCCACGTGGCAATCCTGGAGGCAAGGTCTGCTGGGATCACCGCCCACACGTCGTCGTCGAGGACGCCGCGTCGCGGCGGCCGTGCCTGATAAGTCGAGCGTCGCAGCGCGATCAGGCGACCGCGCAGCGCAGGGTCGTCCACCGCACCGACGGCGTCGTAAAGCGCCTCGGAGAGCTGTTCGCCTTCGACGCGAAGCTGGTCCTCTCGGTCCACCAGCTCGTCAACTAGCCGTATGGTCCGCTCGAAGCGCAGGCGGGCGAGCACTCCCATCGGGAGTCCCGCGACCCGTACGACGAAGCGCGGCACAACCGGGAGGGAACAACGGTCCCAGGTGGCTGTGCCGGTCCCCTGCAGCACGCTCATGGAAACGGGTGCGGGTGAGGATTGAGTTCGGCTTGGGTCAACAAGCGCGGGTGATAGCCCAGCTCGTAGCCAACGCGGAAGAGTCGGTCGAGACCGTGCACGCGCTGGGTGTGATGCCCGAAGGTCATGGGCAAGGCGCCGGGGACGATCACCTTGACGCAGCTGAACTGCTCAGCGGCGTGCTCGGGGGTGGTCTGATCGACGACGATGACGTCCAGCCCGGTGTCGAGGTAGGCCGCGATCGTTTCGCGCAGATCGGCTGACAGGTCCTCGTTGGGCGTGCGACGGGCGCAGTCGCTGAACGCGTCGGCGAATGTCTGCGTCTGGGGTGCGTCCAGCAGGAAGGAGAACCGCTCGAAGGCCTCGGGCGCACAGTAGAGGAGCGCATGATCGGCCATCTCGCGGACCATGAAGGGGTCGGCGAGCATCCCCAAGACGCGCTCACGGTTGTCGGGATAGAGCCGGACGGAGTGCTGCATCTGGCAGGCCAGCTCAAGCAAGGCGTTCGCCAGCGCCCGTTCCGGGTCCAGATGCGCGCCCGCGGCGCACAGCGCCTTGGGCTGTCCAGGCCGATCGTGCTCATCGACGGCCATCACCCACACACACGGGATCGCCTGCTCAACCGTGGTGTTGAAGGCGTGCACGAGATAACCGGTGACGTATTCGATACGCTCGATCATCAGCGCTGTCGAGCGGTCTTCGAGCGCTGCCAGGTCGATCCGGGGCGCCGGCAGCCGTGCATACCAGGTCAACAGGAACGCGTCCCGCTCGGCCACCTCCAGCAGGCCGTAGAGGATCGCCTCCTCCAGGCAGCCGCCAAGCGCGCACCCGTTGGAGGTCTCGTAGACGAACGACCGGTCGGCCGGCTCCCGGGGGCGATGCCCGTAGTAGGCGTAGGTCTCCGGAACGAGCAGCGGACGGCGCGCAGTGAACGAGTAACCCCACACCCAGTTCAGCGTGAGCTCGTGGTGATAGCGCTGGTAGGGATAGTCAGGCAGCGCGTACTGCTGCGCTGAGTGCAGGCCCAACTTTGTCGGATCGAGCGCTTTCTCCCCGAGCTCGTGATAGCTCGCCCGGACCGTCGTGCGCTTGCCTCCAGGGGCCAGCCCGCCGTAGCGCTCGAGCGCCTCGGTGAGCGCCGTGAACTCGGCGGCCTGGAAGCTCAGCTTCCGGCCGGAGCCGTTGGTCCGGTAGAAGGACTGGCGCGCCCCGATGGGCGCCCTGGCGTTCGGGAACACGGAGTCGATGGTCTTGGTCAGGCTGGCGATCATCCCGACCTCAGCATCGACGTACCGGGCCAGCAGCTGGTCTCGGTCCTCTTGGCGCGCGGGCGGCCGGATGCGGTAGCTGGTCGGTGAAGCCTTGGGCCGTGGCCTTGTCACGATCCGGGCGGCCTCCTCGCTATCCTCCGGCAGATCTCCGCACGTCTTGCAGAGCGGATCGGCGAGGAACCGGTGCGCGCTGATGTGCAACCTGGCCAAATCCAGGCAGAGTAGGGCGTTGCGTGTCCGCGCCTTTCCCGGCTTGGTCGTGATGCGCTCCACCTCGTCGGCGACCAGCGTCGCGATCAGCTCGGCACTGGTCGTGCTCAGCCAGGATCGGGGTGGGATCGCGAGCTGGTCGGCGCAGCGTTCGAGCAGCTGCGAGAACTCCTCGGCGTCCTGGCGCGCGACGCGCCGGCGCGTCTGGGCGCACACCACACAGCCGTGCTGCCCAGGCAGCACGCATGGGCCGATCACCGCACGGCCGGGTTCGATGAAGGCAGGCAGCCACGGAATTCCCCTTGCCCAACATGCGGCGTTGACCGAGGCGTGCAGGCCGGGGTCCCAGCCGTCGGCGGCGAGCACGACGACGGCGCATCTGTCCAAGTCGGCGTCGCGCACCTCGACGCCGAGGGACGCCACCTGGCAGGTGCCCGGCAACCGCCGCGCCACCGCCGTGTGCACCAGACCCTGGCCACCCAGCCCGATGGTGGCCGCCTGTCTGGGTGCGATGGGTGCGGTGCGGATGTCAGACCCACCGCTGTTCGGCTGATCGGGTTGGCCCGTATGGCTCCACGACGAGGTTGACGATGTAGGGAAGAACGTTGGCGATCCCCGGGTCATGGTCGAGGGGAACGGCGACGACCCGGCGCCCGGCCCGCTGCAGAGCGTCTGCCAACCAGCGCTGACGGTCGGCCCAGGAACCCGTTCCGTTCAGCTGGGGCAGGGTCAGCTTCGAGTTCCGCAACCGTTGCGGCAGGTCGCGAACCTTGCCGGGTGCGTACACAGGCTGTTGGTTGGCGCGCGCCTGCTCGTGCGTCACCGTCTGCTCGAGCCCGGAACGCAGTGCGTGGAGTACGTCGATGTCGCTGCTGTAGGCGACCGTGTGGTCCCCGACGCAGAACGCGAAGCTGGGGACTCCCAACGTTCCGGTCGCCTGGTATGCGGCCACCGTGACCCCAGCGGTCTGCAGGATCCGTCGGTAGCGCGCCCCCTGCTCGTCGAGGTGCACGACTTGCAGGTCGATGCGCGGGAACGGCGCGCCGTTGGTGTCCAGTTCTGCCATGGTCAGCTGCCGGCACACCGAGATGAGGGCTTTGCAGGCCGCCTCTACCCAACTGAACCCGGACGCCAGCCATGGGGCAGCGGCCGGCGACGGTGCCAGCCCCCGCAGCGTGGGAAACACCGCTACCGCCGGGACCAGCCTGGGCCGGTGCTCGGTCAGGTCGTAGCCCCAGACCTGGGCACCGTCGCCGTCGGTGTGCACGAGCCGTCGTTCGTCAACGATGCTGGCCGCGTAGAGTCCGCACGCTCGCTGGGCGGCGCGTCGGCGCGCCATAGCCAGGTCGGTGCCGACGCCCACAGTCGTGATCGGCTCGCCGGGCTCCGGCAGCAGCGCCGGGTTGGAGACCCCCACGCGGGAAACGTGCAACGGGAGCTGGTGCAGATCCTGTTCGTCGATGGCGGTGAGCAGCCCTAGTGCCTCGTCGATGCAGGCAGGCGCCCGCTGAGAGAAGTCCTGTTCGTCCAACACCGCGCCCCGTTCCAGCTCACGGACGCTTTGGAGAAACGCCTCCGCGGTCGGCTGTGCGGCCCTGTCTAAGGGCAGAACGGACGGATGGGGCAGGAACTGGTGGCTCTGGGTTTGCAGGGTCTCAAGGTCGATGGTGAGCATCCGCGCCTGGGTCTCGGCCGCCGGAACCCCAGTCAGGTGCTTGAAGACCGCAAAGCTGAGATGGTTGGCCACGATCGCCTTCGTCGGCGCGGTCAAGGGCTCGCTGACCGGCGCTGCAGGGTCATCGACCAACGCAAACATGCGCCGCTGCGCCGGGCTGGTGCGGTTTGCTTGCAGCCGCCGCCAGGCGCTCTCCCACCCAGCTCCAGCCGGCTGGTCGGGGCTGACGAGTGGGCCGATCCACGCGCGATCGCCCACGACAACGGCTTGGATGAAGATCGTTGCATCCGCTCGGCAGATGCGGTCCAACCTCTGGGCGCGCGCAAGCATCGGCCGGTCGGAGACATGCACGACGGCGTCGAACGGCCGCAGCGCTGCCCGGGTGGCCTGTTCGTCGCCGTCCCAGCCGGTCACGGTCTGCTCGGCCAGCACCTGGTCGGGGTCGCGCTGCCGAGCGACTTCGAGGTACTCCTGGTGCCTGGCCCGGTCGGTGGGACACTCGCCGGTGAGCACCACGTCGATGTTGCGGACGCCCACGTGAAGGTTGGCCTGGACCAGCGCCGTCAAAGTCAGTCCGGAGCCGACCGCAACGGTCCAGGCTTGGCGGAAGGTCTGGAACCGATGGGGGGCAGAGTCGCAAAAGTAGTCGATGAATGCGATCTCTGAGGCGTAGGCACGCGCTTCGGCCGCGCTGAGGGTGTGGGACCGATCGTCGGTCACATCTTTGCTGAATCCGCCCTCGGCCAACACCTCGACGAGCTGGGCCACCATCTGTCGCCGGTCGGCCGACAGCCCAGCGGTCAGCTCGTCCACGGTGTGGCTGCCGTCCAGATACGGCGCCAACCGCTCAACCCAGTGGTACACCTGCTTGCCGGGGATGGTCAGCACGCCGCGGTTGTTCTGCAGATAGACACCCTCAGGGATCGACACATAAAGCGTATCGGCCCACAGCTTTGGTCTCATATGATCGCTCTTGCCGCCCATCTGGTCGCAGGCTCAGAAGCTACTCCACCCACGATGCAAGCGTTCCGCTTCATTCCTCGCACTCCACAGGAAAGCGCTTAGCGCCTAGTAGGAAAGATCACAATGTGGTCGTGTCGGTGTCCTCACCGTCCAGCGCTCCGTGGCCTATGCTGAACGACTCCAGAACTCTTGACATAGCCCAGAAAACCGCAGGTCACGGACATAGAGCGCCCGAACGGTGCCCAATAATGCGTGCAAGGCTTTCCGGCGGTATAGCGGCTCTGCCGCCAAATGACCCGGGCTTTTGCACCTGTGGTCCCCCCTGAGGCATTCATCTATTTTGGACACTATGTCCAGAGCCCTGGACTCCAAACCGCCGTTCAGACCGATCACGCGAACATCGATGTGCTGATGCTGTCCTTATTTCTACCGGTTCGCTATGCAGCCGTGTAGGTCGACGTGGTCGATCACAGCGCACTGGCTGGCGGGGAACAATTAGACAGATGGTACCATGACGCCATTCGGCGGCCCCTACCCTTACCATCCCGATCTCGACTATTTTTTAATGGGACCAATCTAGTACCTTAAGTACTGCCCCATCGCACTGACCGAGCAGGCGGCGGTAGTCAATGACACGCTCGGGGCGTCGTGCGGACAAAGGCGCGTTGGTCTTGGCAGTGGAGCACTTCCTCTGGGTCCGTTGGCCGACCTTCGCATGGTGGTCGATCCCGCGGTCGAGCCTGGGGGCTCGAGATTTGAGGTGCTCACATGCCGACGAGACCGGCGCGCTGGCCGGTGATGAGGGCGGCGTAGGCGCCGGCGGCGGCGACGAGCTGGTCGTGGGTTCCCGTCTCGGCCACGCTGCCGTTTTGGAGCACGATCAGCCGGTCGGCGGAGCGGATGGTCGACAGGCGGTGGGCGATGAGCAGGGTGGTGCGCCCGCGCGCGGCCTCGGCCATGGCCGCCTGAAGCGCTTGCTCGTTGGCGGCGTCGAGGTTGCTGACGGCCTCGTCCATGATGAGCACAGGCGCGTCGGCGAGCAGGGCGCGGGCGATGGCGATGCGCTGGCGCTGCCCACCGGACAACTGTGCGCCTCGCTCGCCACAGACCGTGTCGTAGCCGTCGGGCAGCTCACCGACGATGAAGTCGTGGGCAAACGCCTGGCGGGCGGCGGCCTCGATCTCGGTGTGAGTGGCGTCGGGCCGGCCCAGCCGGATGTTCTCGTATATGGACACGTTGAATAGGTAGACGTCCTGAGGGACGAGCGCCACGTGTTCGCGCACCGCTTCGGCCGGCCAGTCGCGCAGGTCGGTCCCGCCGAGCATGACCGCACCGGTGTCGGGGTCCCAGAAGCGCAGCAAGAGGTTCGCGCACGTGGACTTGCCGGAACCGGAGTGGCCGACGAGGGCGACGGTCTCGCCGGACTCGATGTGGAACGATACGCCCGCGAGGGCCTCCTCCCGGTCGGGGGCATAGCGGAAGCGCACGTCACAGAATGCGACCGCCCAGCGATCCGGGGTGGGTGGCGCGGCCCCAGCACGGTCGACGACGGCGGGCGGATGGTCGAGGACGGTGAACACCCTCCGGGCGCTGCCGCGAATCTGGCCGAGTTCTCGCGCGGTCTGGGTAACCTCGGCCAGTGGCACGAGCGCGTATACGGCCAGGATGACCGCCGCGGGATAGAGCGATAGCGCCAGGCCGCCGGTGCCGACCAGAGACGCGGCGGTGGCCAGCACAGCGAGCATGCCGAGCGTCTGCAACCCGTCGGCGGCGGCCTGTTCGGCACCGGCTCGCCGCCCATAGGCTAGCTGCAGGACCTGAAACGACGTGGTGCGTCGGGCCAGCCGGCGGGCGTAGCTGCGGGCCTGGCCGAAGGCGACCAGCTCACGCAGCCCCTGCACGCCGTCGATGATCTCAGCGTTCAGGGCGCCGAGCTCATTACGCAGCCGTTCGCCCTGAGCGCTTGCCTGCTTGCCCAGCCAGTAGGGCACGGTGCCCACCACCAGCACGAACGGGGCCAGCGCCACGGCCAGGGCAGGGTGCAACAACCCGATCACGATCGTGGCCGCGACCGTAACCGTCACCGCGACGAGGTAGTCGGCGACGGTGTGGGCGTAGAAGCGCTCGGTCACCTCGACGTCGCTCATGACCACCCCAGCGAGGTCGCCGGTGCGCCGTCCCAGCAGCCAGCGCGGCGCGATCCGGGCGAGCGCCTCGAACGCCCGGACGCGCAGGATTGCGAGCAGCGAATAGGCGAAGTCGTGGGCGACCCACATCTGCCACCAGCGGGCGGCTGCCGCGACGAGGACGCTGGCGGCCAGCAGCACGAGGAACGGCGTCAGCTCGGCCGGGGCGCGCCCGGTGGCAGCCTCGCCGACCACCCACGCGCCGAAGGCCACCGCGGCGATCGAGGCGACGTGGTAGCAAAGGCCGGCGACGACGGTCCAGGCGAACAGCCGCCGCTGGGCGAGCGCGAGCGGCAGCAGGGCACGGATCGGCTGCACGACCCGTGCTGCGTCGTCGGGCGGGCTGCCGGTCTGGCTGGCACGTTCGGCGACGGTGGTCATGTCCAGGCCCCCTCTTGTGCGGCGACCAGCCGCGCGTAGTCGCCGCGTCGGGCGAGCAGATCGGCGTGGCGGCCGGTCTCGGTGACGGTGCCGTTGGTGAGCACGACGATGCGGTCGGCGCTCCGGACGGTCGACAGACGGTGGGCGATCACGAGCGTGGTGCGGTTGGCGGCAAGCCGGTCAAGGGCCTGTTGGATCGCGGCCTCGCTGGCCGCATCGACGTTGCTGGTCGCTTCGTCGAGGACGAGGATCGGTGCGTCCTTGAGCAGCGCTCGGGCGATCGCGATGCGCTGGCGTTGCCCGCCGGACAGCGACACACCGCGCTCGCTTACCTGGGTGGTGTAGCCGTCCGGTAGGCCGGCGATGAACTCGTGGATGTTGGCTTGTCGGGCGGCAGCCTCGACTTCGGCGTCGGTGGCCTCGGGCCGGCCAAGCCGGATGTTGTCGGCGATCGTGCCGTAGAACAGATAGGAGTCCTGGCTGACCACCGCGGTCGCTGCGCGGACCGTGGCCAGCGTCAGGTCGCGGACGTCGTGGCCGCCAAGGCGCACGGTGCCGGATTGGGGGTCGAAGAAGCGCAGCAGCAGCGACACGATGGTCGTCTTGCCGGCGCCCGACGGCCCGACGACCGCGACGGTCTCGCCCGGCGCCACCGACAGGGAAAGGTCCCGCAGCGCCGGCTGGTCGCGGGTGGAGTAGGCGAAGGTGACGCGGTCGAGGTCGATGCGGGGCACAATGCCGCTCGCGTCCGGCAAGACGGGTTCGGCGGGCTCGACGACCTCCGGCTGGGTGCTGAGCAGCGCAGCGATGTTCTTCGAGCTCGACAGCCCGAGGAAGCCAATGTGCCAGTACTTCGACAGCTCCCCGAATGGCCGGAAGCACTCGCGGGACACCAGCAGCACGGTGAACAGCGTGGCGGGCTCGAGCGTGCCGCTGGCGACCCGCACCGCGCCGACGCCGATCGCCGCCGCCGCCCCGGCGAGCATCCCGAACGTCGTCAGCCCGGTGTCGAACATCGCCACGCCGATCTGGCGCATCGTCGTCTCGTACAAATGCTGGGCACGCCCGGCGAGCGTGTCGCGCGTGCGCTCGGTGGCGTTGAACGCTTTCAACGTCGTCATGCCCTGCATGCTGTCGATGTAGTCGCTTGCCAGCTCCCCCCAGGCCTGCCAGTGGGCCTGGCTCTTCTCTGCGATGACCCGGTCCCACACCCGCGGCACCGCGGGCACGAACAGGACGAACGCGCCGATCAGGAGCGTGAGCGGCAGGTCGAGAAACGCAAGATAGCCCAGGATCACCACCGGGCCGAGCAGGCACACCCCTATCGTCGGCAGGTAGCGGCCAAAATAGGTCTCCAGCGCCTCGACCCCCTCGACCGCGGTCGTCTGCACGTCGCCCGTGCGCTGGCGGAGCAGGTAGCCCGGTCCGAGCGCGAGCAGGCGGTCGTACACGCGCCCGCGCACCCGCTCCTTCACCCGGTGGGCGACCAGCTGAGCGGCGACCTCACGGGCCCACAGCAGCCCGGCGCGGACAACCAGCGTGCCGGCGGCTCCGGCGAGCAGCCTGGCCACCTCTCCGAGGCTCGCGCCGTCGAACACCCCGGCAAGGACGAGGGCGACCAGCACCCCCTGGACGACGTAGGTCGCGGTCACCGCCAAGCCGAGAGCCACGGTGCCGGCCACCGGCCAGCGGACGTCCCCCGCCAGGCGCAGGCACCGCAGGTGCACATGCGTCACGGCGAACCCTCCTCGATCGTCACGTGTACAGGTCCGGGTCGTGCTCGTCGATCCGCAGGATCAGGCCGCTGGGCGCGTGGACGCCCATGGAGCTGCCAAACCCCTCGTCGACAATCTCATCGACGGTGAAGCCGGCGGCCCTCAGCCGTTCGGCCAGCGGCTCGAGTGCCCCGTGGGACTCGAACGCGAGTTCAACGCGCTGGTGGGCCTCGTCATCGGCCACGTGGAGCGCGATCATTCCATTCGCCGCCTCGAGCTCGGCCCAGCGCCCGTTGCGGCTGCGCGCTCGCAGCCGCAGGCCGAGCGCCCGGAACAACGCGAGCGACGCCCGCATGTTGCGGACGTACATGATTGGCAACGGGGTGAGTTCGCCCGGCCGGGGGGCGTGTCGTGGTCCGGGAGGCGCCCGGAGCTGAGCGCGAAGCGCGTCGGCGACGAAGTCCGACAGTGTCTGGTCGCGGTCGAGCGAGGCCCGTTTCGTCGCCCGCACGAGCTCGGGGTCGAGGTAGACGTTGAACTGCTGCTTGCCGTCAGGTCCCACATCATTGATACTAGCAAGCTATTCATTATCTGACAATACGAGGTCGTGAAGCCACGGATGTCACCAGAGAAGCTCGGCAAAAACTAGGGTTGCTTATCTTGGCTAATATACTAGTAACTGGTAACCGTCACGAAGATCACGACAGGCCCAGCGCGTGGCGTCTCGCGCTCGCCGTGGTCCTCGGCATTGCGTTCGTGCTCGCGGGGCGCAGCGGAGCCGACGGACCAACTGGCGGCTCCACGCAGGCAGGCAGCGCACCGGCATCCGAGCCAGCAGGGGGTCGCCGTGGAGTCGCTCAGGCCGGATGAGCGCTTCTTCCTTGCGATCGTGCTGCCGGCTCGGGGACAGCCGCGAACCGTATCGGCAACGTTTCGGGTTCGACCATGCCGACAGCCGGCGGGCCGGTCAGCTGCAGATCGCAGAGGCAGGCGGCGAGGATCGGCAGGGCCTCGCGCATCTCGAACCGAGCCAACGCCGCACCGAGGCAGTAATGGATGCCCCCGCCGAACCCGAGCTGCGCGGGACGCTCGGCGGTGATGTCGAACGAGGCGTCGCCGAACGTTGCCGGCTCGTTGTGCGTGGTGCGGAGAAACAGCGAGAGGTGCGTCCCGGCAGGGATGTCCAGGTCCCGGTAGGTGAAGTCCTCGAGGGCCACCCGGCCGACGATCGGGACCGCCGGGTTGACCCGCATCAGCTCCTCGACCGCCGTCAGCGCCAGCTCAGGCCGCTCGCCGAGCAGCACCCACTGGTCCGGGTGCTCGGCAAAAGTCGTCATCGCAAGGCCGAGCTGGTTGCGGGTCGCGCCCTGACCCGAGAACACAAGGGTCACGACCAGAGCGCGCAGCTCGTCTTCGGTCAGCCGGTCGCCTTGCTCCTCCACCGCGATCAGTCCCGAGACGAGGTCGTCTCCAGGACTCTGCCGGCGTTCTGCGATCAGCTCGTCGCAGCAGTGGTACAGCCCGGCGAGCGCAGCCTCGATGCGGTCGAGGTGCCGGCTCGCCGCAGGTCCGAAGCCCAGGCCCATGTCGGTGGCCCAGCCCACGAACCGGTCGAAGTCAGTCTCGGGGATGCCGATCAGCTCGCCGCTGACCCACGCCGGATAGGGATCGGCGAACTCCTCCATGAACTCGCACTCGCCCCGGTCGGCGAACCCGTCGATCAGCTCACGGGTCTTCGCGCGCATGAACGGCCGGAGCCGCTCGATGCTGCGCTGCGTGAATGCCTTGCTGACCAGGCGGCGGAGTCGGCTGTGCGTCTCTCCTTCGAGAGTGAGGAGCATGAGCCTCATCCAGTCGATGAATGGCCCTGAGGTGATGCCCTGCCCAGCAAGGAAATCCATGAAGCCATGGCGCAGGCGGCGGTCGCCCAGCAAGGCGGTGCAATCCTCGTAGCGTAGAACTGCCAGTCCGATCCGTGTTCGCGCGTACCAGTTGGCCTCCGCGGCTGCGCGGACTTCCGGCGAGTCCGGGTGGAAGGTGGGGTCGTAGAAGTCGAAGAGGGCGACGTCGGCCTCATTCGTGAGCGTCATCTCCGGGGCACCTCCTGTGAGTTGCGGTCAAACCTCTCCTGCGGATCACTTAGTGCGTGTGTCGAACGGGCTTGAGCGGGTGCGCTGGACGGGTTGCGCTGGCCGTCCTGGGTGCGGAGCGGTGAGACGTCCTGGAGCCTTCGTCGGCGATTCCGTGACACTGCCCTCCAGTGTTCCGACACATGTTCTTAGGCCGGCCTTGCCTCGATGACGCTCTGCCCGAAATCGATTGGCAGGGTCCGGTGCAGCCGGAGCCCGGCCTGGGTGAAAAGCTCGGCGTACTCGGGTTCGGTACGCTGCTGGCCGCCGGTGCCGATGAGCATCAAGAAATCGAGCAGCTTGACCGGGTGCGGCTGGTCACCGGGCGGGATCACCGACCCGATCACCAAGAGGCGGCCGTGGTCGGGCATCGCCCGCCGACAGTTGCCGAGAATGGCCACTGCATGGTCCTTCCCCCAGTCGTCGAGGATCGACGAGAGGAGGTAGGCGTCGGCGCCGGGGGGCACCCTCGTGAAGAAGTCGCCGGCGACGATCTCGCAACGTTCGGTGAGGCCGTGCTGCTCAATCATGCTGCGCGTCCCGTCGAGCACGCTCGGGAGGTCGAACAGGACCCCGCGCAACGCTGGATGCGCTCGGAGAATCACGGTGAGCAGCGCCCCTTGGCCGCCGCCCACGTCAACGACGCGACCGACGTCGCCGAAGTCATATGCGGCGACCACCGCGTGCGCGGTCTGCCGGCTGAACTCGCCCATCGCCTCGTTGAAGACGGCGTTGTCCTCGGGGTTGGCCGCAAGATAGTCGTAGAACGACGCCCCGAAGAGCTGTTCGAACGCCGGCTGGCCGGTCCGCAGGCTCGGCAGGGGGTCGCCCAGCGCCGGGTAGCCGATTCGCCCCTGGAGCCGGAACCACGGGCGCAGCGAGCCCTCCACGTCGGTTCGCAGACATTCGCCGAGCGGGGTGAGGGTGAAGCGGCCCGGCTGCGCCTCGCTGGTCACGCCGACGCTGCTTAGCGTGCGCAACAGCCGGAAGAGGGAACGCGCATCGGTGGCGGTGGCCTCGGCGAGGTCCTCGCTGGTGCGGGCACGGTCGGCCAGGAGGTCAGCGATGCCGAGTTCGGCGGCGATCTGGACGGCGCGGGAGACAAGGAAGCCGTTCGCGAGGGCCAGTAGCTGCACCACCGGCGGGGCGCCCTCGATTACCTGGTCAGTGGCGGTCACGGTCGGCTCGTCCCGGCTTGCGACGGTAGGGCGAGCGGGGCGCGGCGGCGGTTCGGGGACTCCGCGGGCGGATGAAACACGATTTGTGCCTGCGGCATGCCTTTTCCTTTCAACGGATTCACGCGTGCTCTACTAGGGGAAGGGGAGGGGATCGTTCAGCAGCTCGTCGTAGGTCATCGCGCGCTCACGGCGGCCTATGGCCTGTGCCGTGGTCGCGAACCGCGGGTGACCGAAGATCGGCAGCGACTGGAGGAACGGCTGAGTGAGTTCGGCAATGAAGACCTTGATGAGCTGCACGTGCTTCATGCCCGGCGGAGTCAAGTCGAAGACGATTGGGTCCAGACGGTGGCGGCGCAGGACGGCGCACAACTCTTTGAACTTGCCCTCTATCGTCGTTGCCTGGCTGCGCGGGAGCGCGCTCAGGGGCACTTCCTCGCCGCCGTTCAGGTACCAGTCGAGCTTCTTGGCGTTTTGCTTGTAGCCGTAATAGGAGACGACCTTGTGAAATAGGTCGATCTTCGAGACCGGGTCGTCCGGGGCCATGTCGAACAACTCCGAGACGCTCTGGCTGAACGCCCGCTCAGGGGCGAGCAGCGAGTGTCTGATGGCGCGTTCGATCTGTCCAAACTCGGTGAGCGCCTTGAGGGCTGCCGTGTCGATGTCAATATCGGCACCACCGCCGGAGTGGTAGGCGTAGCGGTTCAGCCACGGGTCGATTTCAATGGCCGTCACGACCGGCACCTCTGGGATGTCGATCGAGTGGGAATAGAGCGTGATCTCGCCCGGCAAGTTCTCCGTGGACTCGAGCAGCCGCCGCAGCTCTGGGGTGGCCGCGGGTCGGTCGACCGTGATCCGTGTCAGCGGCACTCCCGTGTACCAGCGGAGGTTGATCGCGTCACGTTCGATCAGCTCGGTAATGCCGTGGAAAAGCGCCCTGGTGCGGGATGTATGGCTACTGAGCCCGCCGCTGGACGAGTAGCCGATCACGGCCTCGTCTGGCCGTCGGGGGTAGACGAGTTCGACAAGTTGCGCCGGAACCACGACCTCCTCGCCGCTGAACAGCCGCTTACCCGCCACCCATCCGAGTAGCGAGGTCTCGGTAAATGGCTCGAACAGAAAGTCGCAATCTGCGTACTGTTCAGGTGCGAACAGCGGCAGCTCCTCGGGCGAGAGGCAGCGGACGCCCTGGCGGGTGAAATCCTTGTACGTCCCATAGCGGTGCTCGGTGCCCGAGCTGTAGTAGTAGAGCGCTCCCAGCAGGCGCTCGACCGTCTCGCCGAGGCTGGACACGAACATGTCGTTCAGATTGAAACCTTTGCCCCCAGCGAAAAGGGTCCCCTGCATGTGGGTGTCCAGCGAGGATGCGCCAGTGACTCGCTGGAGCACGTAGTCGATGTCGTAGTACTCGGTGTGGCCGACGTGGACCGGGAGCCCGCCGGCGGCGCCGAAATACGTGACGAGCTTCCGCACCGGTCCGCCCAGAGGGTTGTACAGCGCGAGGAGCTCGGCGACAGCGGCGTGGGTCTCCTCGTCGAGCCGATAGGCGAGCACCTCACTGCGGGCATTGATGAACGTCGACCTCAACGTGTTGGCGCTCACGGCGGCCTCTCCAGAGCAAACGTGTTTGAGAACTGTCTTAACGGGTCGTGCCTCGTCGGGTTTCGCTCGCGAACACCCTTTAGGTTGCTCCACCCGGCGAGGCACGACCCTCGTGTTCGCCCGTCATCGCGTTGTTGGGTTCTCGTTGTAGCGGGTTCGGCTGCCAGGGGGGCCGGGGGAGTCCCCCACCCAAGGGCCACCGAAACTGCGCTCCGCGCTCCGCGCTCCGCACGCCTCATGGCCGAGATCTCCAAACGCGGCGTTCGTTCATCGTGGCCCGCCCCCCGGCCATCTCCACGGCCTGCTCGAGCCGCCGGCGCACGTCGGCCAGGTCGATGCGCGCTCCGTTCTTCACCACGTCCCGGATGTGGCGAAGGTTGGTGATGTCGTCGAGCGGGTTGGCGTCAAGCAGGAGGACGTCCGCGACGGCGCCAGGCTCGAGACGACCGAGGTCGGCCCGGCCAATCAGAGACGCGGCGCTCGACGTAGCAGCCCGGAGGGTCGCCAGCGGCGGCAGACCCGCGTCGACCATGAGCCGGAGCTCGGTGTGCAGGCCGAACCCAGGCACCACCGATGGGTTCGGCGTGTCGGTACCTGCCGCGATCCGCACCCCGGCCTCGTGGAGCCGGACGAGCAGCTCCCCCATGCGCGCGAGGCCCTGGTGCACCTCACGCCGCTCGGTCTGGGCCAGCTTGGGAAGGGGCAGGGAGGGAGTTTTGCGGCGCCGGCCCGCCTGCCCCATCGGGCTGCGCAGGTGCCGCAACTGCTTGTGGTAGGGCATGACCGGGATCATCCAGTCAAGCATCGGTTCGTTGACCATCTCGTCGAGCAGCGACCAACGCCGCGAGACGATGATGGTGGGCACGACGTAGGTGCCGTGCTCCACGAGCGTGGAAACGAGCCGCCGGTAGCCATCGGCGTCGAGGTTCGCGCGCGACCAGGCGCGGACGCGGGTTGCGGTGTTGCAGAGATACGCCTCGCCGTCGGCCCGGTCGGGCACGAACAGGTTTTGGAGATGCTCCAGGCTGTGCACGCCGATCCGGCTGGCCTCCTCCGCCGGCACGGACGCGTCGAGGGCGACAGGGAGCCCGCACTCGGTGGCTGACTCGACGATTGGCCGCAGCAGGTTGGGGGTGATGTTCCGGTAGGCCTTGATGAGGTCGACGCCGTCGTCGGCGAGCCTGCCGACCTCGCGCTTGGCGTCGACCTCGTCACGGATGATGCGCGAGGACTCCCACATCAGCGGCGGACGGTCGAGCACCGGCCCGGAGCCGAATATGCGCGGCCCCGGGTACGCTCGAGTCCAGTCGCGCACGTAGAAGAGGGTCTCCAGGCTGTTGCCGGTGTCCCGGATGGTGGTCACGCCGTTCGATATGCACAGCCGCAGAAATGTCTTGACCGGCTTGAAGGGCGCCGCGGCCGGCATCCCTTCGTGGTAGCCGATGCAGTGCACGTGGCTGTCGATCAGGCCGGGCATCGCGAAGCGCGCCCGCAGCGCCACACCGGCGGTCCCCTCCTCGCGGGGCCGAGTGTTGCCACCTCCAGGCGGATCCGCCGGAGGTTCCGCCACGCTGGCGCCGCGCGGGCGCACGGCTCGGATGCGATCGTCCTCGATCTCTAGGACCGCGTCCGGCACGAGCTTGTAGCCGTCAAAGAGCAGTTCGCACTCGATCGAGCGAACCGGCGTCGCCCAATCGCTCATGGCCCCTTCCTTTCAGCAGCCTTCCCCAGACCCACAGGTCGAACGTGAGGTGTGACACGATCGCGGCCCAGAGCAGCCCCGAGACCGTCAGCAGTACGCCCCATGCCACTCCGCTGAGCGCCTTGAACGCCACGTTCCGCAGGCCGAAGTAGGCGTGGTTCAGCCCAAAGGCGACACCGCTGACGGCGAGGGAGGCTGGCCATGGCACACCCCACTGGGTGACGAGGAACTCCGTGAGGTGTCCCCGCCAGATGATCTCCTCGATGAGGACGATCACAACCGTCAGCGTCAGGAAGCGCAGGGGGTGCTCGACGCCCCCCGTCAAACTCGCCGTTCTCCCCTCGACCACCAGGTGCGCCGTAGCTCGACGTACCCGTGGCAGAGCACGAAGCAGGACGGTCCCCCAAAGCTCGGCCGCAAACAGCGCGCTGCCGAGAAGCACACCTACGGCCAGCCACACCGGCCCCCACCATGCTGGATGACTGGCGTGCGGCTCGAAGAGCGCGGCGATGCCACCCTCTGCGCGGCGGTCGAGCACGACCAGGGCGAGCGGGATGAGCAGCAGGCCGAGATACAGATAGTGGCCGGACTTCTCGAACCGGGGCGTGCTGCTGTGCCCGAACAGCGCCCGGTGAACGAGGAAGGCGAGGAGAAAGCCAGCCCCGAGGATAAGGGGGAAGCCGAGGACGACGAGCCCGCTCATCACGAGCGCTGGGGTCGCTTGCCCACGGCCATGAGCAGCACGGTGAATTCGTCTTGACCGTCGATGTCGAGCAGTTCGTCGACCCTGTCGTCGAAAAAGCCCGCCACCGCGCAGACGCGCAGCCGCAGTGCGGTGGCCACCAGATAGAGGTTCTCGCCGACGAAACCAGCGTCCACGTGCGCGTAGCGGTAGGCACGCAGGCCGTATTTCCAGCGCAGTCGGCTCATCACGCCGGTCAGGATCAGCACGAGCCCCGGGTAGTGGAGAAACTCCGCGTACATGCAGGCATCGACAACCTTGCGGCGCATGTTCCCCTCGCTCAATAGCTCAAGCTGGTGGCGCGCCGGGTAGTAGTGCCAGAGCCCTTTGCGTAGCCCCTCGACCTGGTTGGCCACGAGGTACACCTCGGCGCTTTGCAGTCCGCCCGCGCTCGGGCAGTAGCGCATCGGGAAGTGGCGCACGTTGTACGCCACCATGTGCTTGCGCACTCCGTAGGCATAGTGCAGGAGCGTGCTGAGCTCCTGGAGGCTGACCGGGATGCGGGCGTAGTCCCTTCGCGAGGCCCGAGCCTCCAGAACTTGCTCGAGGGAGGCGTCCAGTGGCAGGAAGTCGCGCGGCAGCTCGACCTTCTCAGCGCCCGGATACTCCTTGAGTACCGGGGGAGCCTTCACAGTGGAGAGCTCCTCGTAGTTGTCGAGGAGCGGGTTGGTGCGGTCGGCCCTGAACTTGAGGCTCTCGCGGAAGACGGAGAAGGCGTCGGCGCGCGGGTTCCCCTCCCGCCCCCGTCGGATCTGCGCGAGCAGGATCGACTGCTCCTCGGCGCTTAACCCCTGGAGTGCCCGCGCCAGGTCCTCGGGCAGGAGAACCGGCACCTTGCCGTCTTCGATCGTGGCTGCGATTTTCACGAGTTCGCCGCCTGATTCTTCTGCCTCGTGTCGAGGAGGCAGAGCGCGTGGGCGGAGCGCTCCACGCCGTCGAGGAGCAGCAGGCGGTCGACCTCGTGGTCGAGGAAGTCCGCCGTGCTGACGAGGGCGATGCCGGTGCGCTGCGCGATCGCCTCACAACGCTCGAGGAACCGCCCCACGTCGAACAGCGTGCGGCGGTAGCCACGCGGGCCCTGGAAGAGCATGTAGCGCCACGGGGCGACCGCAACGAACAGCAGCGCATCGGCGTCCCGCCGGGCGTCGTCGGGAACCCCACGGATGGCACTGGTCAGGCGCTCACGCTCGGCACGGACGAACGTCCGGTCCAGCCACGCCCAGGAGCCGTGGGGCATCAGCCGGTAGCTGCAGAGGTCAAAGACCAGAAACAGGTCGAGTGCGTACAGCAGGTTCGCGGCCGGCTGGTCTTCCACCAGTGCCGAACAGAACGTGCCAAGCAGGACTGGGAACTCGACGACGGCAACCCTCATCCCTGCATGGGTGGCCAGCTCGTCGTCGATGTCGCCGTCCCTGGGCCGATAGGCGGTGCGGTGATACCACTCACGAGTACGTTCGACCAGGGTGGTATCGAGAGGCTGATTCTGCGCGTCGACCGGGGTGATCTTGCTGTTTTCGCAGAACAGCTCGGCGATCTGCACCGGTTGTGCGCGCAGCCGATGCAGATACTCCTTCTGCGGCGGGCGGTCGAGTTCGATGCTGTTCGGTGACGGAAGCAGTGCCTCCTCGACCATCTGCGCAAGCTCGCGCGGAAGCTGGGGGCGCCAGGCCCGCCTGCCGGACGGCGGTGATGCGGCCATGGTCGCTCTCCTGAGGCGCAGTGCGGGCGGTCAGAGGAATAGCTGCCGGTAGGACGGCCGATCGCTCCAGCAAGCCGGGCAGCGCGGAAGCTTGAAGACGTCTTGGAAGTCGACGGAGAGTGTCTCGAAGTTCAGCCGGATGGCGCGTCCGGTCGTGAACGTCTCCCCGTTGATCAGGAACCGCAGCGCCGAGGTAACGGCCAACCCGGCGGCGACCATGGCGTAGGGGGGCAACACGAGCACGGCGCTGTCGATCCGCTCCTCGAGCGACTCCTTGAAGATCAGGTGCTCGCCCTTGAAGGTCAGCGTGGCCTCGGACTGGATTTCGAACTCGTGGTAACAAGAGGTCTCGCCGGGCACGCAGGTGGGACCGATCACCGCCTCGCTGCCGTCGAAGTACGTCGACATCCAGGGGGTGCGGTGGCGGATGGCCTGCTCATTGGCAGCATGCAGAAGCGTTGGAGAGTAGGTCTCGTAGGCCACCACGACGAAGTCCACGCGCTCGAAGACACGCCCGACGGCGTCATCATCGGCGATATCGGCCGCGGTCACGACCTCAAGCTGCTCCAGCCTCCCATTGTCGAGCCGGGAGCGGAGGGCCTCGTCGAGCGATCGTTCGGGGGGCGCCGACGTCCCGTTGCCAAGGTACTGCCAACCCTCCTTCGGAACCGGACGCGGGTCCAGGAGCACCAGGCCCTGAGGCTGCAGCAGCGCCAACTCGCTGGCGACGCGAGCGCCGAGCTGTCCGCACCCGATCAGGCCGATGACCGCGGTGCGCAGCCGGTCCGGCCCGGACACCGGGGCATCGAAGATGGTGTTGAGATAGGCCTGGGCCGGGTCGGCCCCCGGATTGACGAGGATGCCACGACCAACTAGGTGGCCGACGATCTCGACCGCGGCCGAGACTTGGTCAACGGTGATGAAGCCCTGCTGCTGAAGATCCGCGAGCGACGCTGGAGTCCGCAGGTTCCGCAGGACCTTGCCCAGCAGCCGGGTCTTAGCGTCGTCCCGAATGATCTCAGAATAGGGGGATCTCGTGCCATGCTTTACGAGAATCTCATTATCGTCACAGTAAACGATAGTAAGATACCGGTTGAGGATGAGGGGTTTATCTATGAGACCATCTGAGAGGGCGTTTTCAACCTGGGGCGATCCGAGGCCGAGCGCCTGATCAATCGTCATGCTTGGCCTTCTCGCTACTCATGCCGACTCGATTGATTATGTTCAAGGGGCATCGCCCCCGCCCAGTTAGGACCGAACTGCTCGCGCTCTTGCAGCGCGAAACAGGCGCTGCAAGTCGAGGGCGGTGGCGAAGCCCCCTCAAATAACTACGGGATCACAGCTCCTGATCCTCGCTGGAGTCGGTCAGCAAGCTGCTGCTGACCCAACACCAGCCGCCAGGCGCGACCACGACGCTACTCGGATCACGCTTCGAGCCCCACTTGCGCTCTGTCCGTGCCATCCTGCGTAGATTCATCCGATTCACCTCCCTCCGACACTTGACCTGTCGAATGACCTGTTGAAACTACACTGGAGGCCAACGACCAGACGCTCGATCGACCGATCGACCAGACACCAGACTAGGACGATCACCATGAGGATTTGGTCGAGGCTTCGAACCTAGCCTCCACCACTGCCCATCAGGCAGCCCCACTAGGGCAGCCGGCCCAGCCCATCCACGCCCATCCAAGAGAAGCAACGCTTCCTCTCCTCTGCTTCGCGCTGTGTGAAAGGAGCATGCAGCTTCTTGCACGAACGCTTCGACGCGGCCGTGGCGGTGTCACCACCATTCCAGCTCTGGCACACGTCCTTCATCCCACTTCGAGCAACTCGTACAGCCATAATTAGGCCGCATTCGCTCGCTGCAGGATAGCCGAGTTAGACCACTTCGTAGCCCATGCTGAGCGACTACAACCGCGTTCAGACCCGTGGCGCGAACGTCGAGTATAGCTTGTCCATCAGCTGTTTTCGCTACCTCTTGCTGTGTTGGTACCCCTACCCGGTTCGCTGTGCCGCCGTGCAGGTCGACGAATCGGACGGCAGCATTCGTTCTTGGGGCGCCATCACCCTTGCCGTGCCGATCTTGCCATCTTCCAACAGGGCCGATCTAGTACCTTACGTACCGCCCCACCGCTACAGTTGGGCTGACCAGCCATCCATCACAAGGAGGAGGAGCAATGCTGCTCCTCCTCCGCTCCGCTGCGCGAAAGGAGCATGCAGCTTCTTGCACGAACGTTTAGACGCGGCCGTGACGGTATCCTCACCATACCGGGTCTGGGACACGTCAACACGCCTACGCCCTGTATCTCCTAGCCGCAACTGCCGCAGTAGGGGTCTGCGGGTTCGCAGGATGCTCCGAGTTCGATCCCTCCGTGGCCCATGCTGAGCGACTCCAAACCGCCGTTCAGGCCGATGGCGCGAACGTCAAGGCGTTCGACTTCCAAGGTCTCTAAGTCCAGGCTTAGCTTGTCCACAACCTCTCTCCTCGCTGGTCGTTACTTTGGTGCCCTACCCGGTTCACTGTGCAGCCGTGCAGGTCGACGATCAGACACTAGCATTTGCCCTTTAAACGGCCATCACCCTCATCGTCCTGACCTTGACCATTTTCCATCAGGACTGATCTGGTACCTTAAGTACTGTCCCACTCTGCCCCACTGCCTTATGGTGCGCCCAGGGCCTCGCCAAAGTTCGTGAGTCGTCTTGATTTCGCGGGGGGGTCAGTGGAGCAGCGTGTCGGCGATGAGGTGAGCCAAGTCGTGGACGTGCTCGGACGTCCCGCCGTGGCCCTGCTGTCCGGTCAGCCGTCCGTTTCGGGCGTAACCGACCGCGGCGACGAACGCGTCGCCGTCGGCGTCCAGGACAACAGTGCTGGTGTGAGGGTCACGGCGCTCAGTGACGACCATCCGGTACCGGCCCGGCTCGGAGCGCTCGGAGCCTGCCATCAGGCGGCTCGGGGTTGAGCGGGATCACCCCGGCCGGGGACGTCAGGCCGGCCGGGGATGACCAGGTCGGCAACGATCGGGACAGGGCTGGTCAGCAGCGGCACCAGGATCCCGACGGGGTCGCGGTCTTGCTGACGGGCGCTGCGCAGCACGCTGGCCAACACCTGCAGGGTGTCCGCGCCTGGCGGCTGCGGTCCGCCCCAGTGCTTGCGGTTGACCACGATCGGACGCACGCCCTGCTCGGTCTCCAGCTCGTCGCCTGCACACCCGGTGTCACGGCTGGCTGGCCGGCCAGGCGCGCGCCGAACGTATCCCACAACAGCCGCTGGCGGTCGCGGTGGACGGCAGGAGCGTGCGCGGCGCGGTGCAAGGCGACGACAGGCCGGTGTATCTGTTCGCAGCGATGGTCCACAACCAGGGCGTCGTGATCGCCCAACGCGAGATCGATCGCAAGACCAACGAGATCACGGGGTTCCGGCCGCTGCTGGAAGACGTGACTCCGTGCTCGCCAAAGAAGTCGTCGCGGTGCCGATGACCGACCTGTTCGGCAAAGCCGGCACGGCCCTGCTCGACCAGGCGCCGCTCGGCCCGGTCTACCGGCTGTGCGTCACATCGCTGCTCGACCTGATCGACGGCTACGACGGCGAGGTCGACAAGCTGGGCCAGGCGATCGCCACCCGGCTGACCACCCACCGCGGCTGCAAAGCGATCCAGGCGATCTCAGATCCCCGGCGTCGGCCCGGTCCTGGCCGCGGTGCTGGTCGCCGAGATCGGCGACGTCACCCGCTTCCCCGCGCCGCCGCAGCTGTGCTGCTGGGCCGGGCTGACCCCACGCCACCGCGAGTGCGACCTTGTCGTGCACCGCGGCCACATCACCAAGCAGGGATCACGCTGGTGCGCTCGGTGCGCGGTCGAGGCCGTGGGGCGCCTGCCCTGGGCCACCCAGCACCAAGCTGCGCGCCGACCGCCAACGCGTCGCCGAGCGTCGCGGCAAGAGCATCGGCAAGGTCGCCGCCGCCCGCAAACTGCTCACCCTCGTCTTCTACGGCTTGCGTGACGGGCACATCCGCGTCCTGCCCCGCCTGACCGCTGGGCAGGAGATCCCATGACCCGGGCACGCAGACCCGGCGCGCGTTCGGCAACTGTTCTGATCCCCTTCGGGCGTGGTCGTCCGCCTGATTGAGCCCGCCTGGCCTGCGGTCGCATCAGCTCCATGCTCGCCATCGCAGCAGCGAAGGGAGTAACAGCACCCGAGTCCGGGACTGCCTCGTCCACACGCTGGACTGGAGCTGCAAACTGTCCCGACCGACCAACCGTAGGAGCGACCCGCCGCAAGCTGACAACCTGGCTGTTTCCACCCGTCCAGGCCCGCCAGCCATGGAGCACGGCGCCGCACCTCGACCACTCCGACCTGCCCTTACACGTCTGCCAACCGGCCCAAACCCTCACGCCGCGCTTGACACGGCCCCGTTCCTTCAGGGATGAACAGTTACTCCGCTTCATGGGTCGCTACTTGGCATGGTCGCCCGTCGGCGTTGAGCGGGTGCGCCGCGTTCCCGACCCCGTACGCCGGTGCAGCGCCACCTCGATCAGCGCCCGGCTCGTCCGGCAGCGCCCTGCGGGATCCGCATGGCCAGGAACCCCAACATGGCCAGGGGAGCGCACGTATCCGTGCGCTCCCCTGGCCACAGGCGTTCCGGCTGGTCTATCGGGTCAGGTCAGGCTGTCGCGGTACTGCAAGGCTATTGAAAAGAGCCCGTGGCACCGGGACCATCTCAAAATCGTCGCGACCCGTCG
>JBOGEB010000007.1:51621-55834 GCA_050743125.1 Egibacteraceae bacterium | reverse complement strand
CAGCCAGATTCGCGCCCTTGCCCCCCAACAGATACCTCTGCTCCCTCGACCCCTCACTGAAGCCGTACACGTACCTCATCGACCCTCCGTCCACTCGCATGCGCAGACACACATGCTCGCACAGTCACACGTCCCGCGAGTTACGGCCGAGTATTAGCGGGTGTCTGAGAACTGCGGCATTGCCCCCGTCGGCGAAGCGAAGCGAAGCGCGGTTTCGGTGGCCACAAGCTAGCTGAAACCGCCGACCGCACCAACCTCCCCCACCCGCCCACCCTTAAGGAATCAGACGACGATGGCCTCACAAGACGGTCGCGTCGCGTCCCGGAAAGAGGCTCTGACCGACCGCACCAACCTCCCCCACCCACCCGCCCTAAAGGAGCGGACCCCGACGCGACGCGACCCCCCACAACAATTTCAAACACGTTCTAAGTTCGCGGTTCCCGACTGACCCGCCTCGCGCTACGGCTGCGACGCGAGCGCGTCGGTCACCGACGTCGGCGATTTCGGTGGCAGCTTGCGGGGGTCGACGTTGGTGACCGGAGGACCGAGGAGCGCGGTCAGCCGCGCCTCCTCCTCAGGCGTGACGGCCTTGTAGTAGGTGTCGGCCGTGAGCAGCAGGTGCGCGTACCCGCCGCCTTCGACAGGGCACAGCACATGCAGCCCGTTGATCCCCGGCGACGGGCTTGGTGCAGGTGCGGCGACGGCCGGCGCCGGCGCCGGGGAGGGGACGGTGGGCGGTGTAACGGCACGAGCCGCCTCACGCGTACCGACGTCGGGTGTGGTGTCCACAGCATTCCGCCCGGTGGCGAACGCCAACCACGTAACGGCACCGAGCAGGGCGACAGCCCCCGCAATGAATAGGGTCACTGTCTTCCAGCTCATGCGGCTCCATCCTTGCGATGATTCTCGTGGTCAGCAGCGGTCAGGCCAATGGTCGGGGATTCTCAAGGGCTGACCAGGACAGTGAGACTCCATAGACGTGGGTCGCGAAACGACCGAGGTTTTGGAGCCAGCACGCGTTTGGGGCCTTCTATCAGGAGTCCCGCACATCCGCTCACCCCGCGGACTCACCCCGCGGACTACCGGCTTTGGACCGCCTGGAGCGTCGGTGACCGCACGTCGACCCCCACCCTGCCTTGGCCATCTGTCGCTTTCCTCCGCTGGTGGAGGAAAGCGACACTCGACAGTTGCCGCACCAATCCTGCATCCATTTTCGGTTCTCTATCAAGAGGGCTGGAGTCAGGTGGCTTTGATGAAGCCCAACATGCCCGGCTGGAGCTTGTAGTGTGGTTGATCGCCGTTGACGGGCGATCTGACGAAGCAGTAGTAGACATACCGTCCGGGCTCGGTGAGATCCACTGTGGCCTTGCCGACTCTTCCCAATTTCCGCCACCTCACCGTTGAAGCCGGTGGTGAACCCGCCGAAGGTCGGGTCGTCGTCGCTGCCTCCGGCGGCGTCTGCGGCGGCGATGGCATCGGCGATGGTGGCGCCCTCGTTCTCAGGGGCGAGCTTGAAGAAGGCGCTCTCGTGCTCCTCGGCGTTTGTCGGGCGGTTGAAGAGCAGGACCTTCACCTTGTCAGCCTTGACCGACGCCGGGACTCCTCTGAACCCGAAGGGGAAGGTGTCGACGAACAGTGGCCGACTCAGGGCCAAGGCTGCGGATGCGGGCGCCAAGAGGACGAGGCTCATGGCCAAGACACCGACGGTCGTCAGCCCCAATTTTCTGTTGCTTCATGTCAGCTCCTTGCCGCGAAAGGACGTTTCGCGCGCGTGGTCAGTGGCCGAACAACCTGTAGAAGGGTGGGAAGGTGCCAAGGAATCCGACGCCAATGAGGATCATGGTGGCTCGCAGCCAGGAGGGGAGGTCGACCTCCCGGTCACCGAACCAGGCGTGGAGCAGCGCCCAGCTGCCCAGCCACACCACCGTGGCGAAGGTGGCTTGTCCGGTCAGTGGTCCGCCCGGCGCGTAGAGGTTGAATGCCTTTTCAATCGGTTGCCATGCTTCTGCAATGATGACGTCGATACCGAGCACCATCGAGCCGATTCCGGCGGCCAGTAGGGCGGTCGCGGCGGCCCCGTTTGGTTGACGGCGGTTCTCGCCTCCCTCAGGCGCGGAGTCGGTACGGATGTCTTTCGAGCGAGACGGTATGGGGGCGATGGTCATTTCTTTCCTCTTCGGCCAGATGCGTGCGGAGTAGCGCGGGTTCACGTGCCGTACGCCGCGGCTAGAGATCCAAGAACTGGTTGGGTGCAACGTTATTGAGGATGGCTCCCAGCAGACCCGAAACCAGCGCAATCGCAAACGCCAGCACGAAACATGTTGTTACCGTCTTTCGCAGCCGCTCGTCCTCGTCCAAACACCGAGGGCGGCGTAGGGCGATGAACGCCACCGCAGTCGCTAGGAAGGGCATCAACCAGCCCATATGCTCCTTCCATTCGGCCCCGTAGTTATGCCAGACCGACAAGCTTTGGCTGGCCAGCAACCAGGCTTTTGGATAGGCCGTGGTCGCGGCGCCGGGCGGCGGCGAGGCCCGGTACCCCGGTAACACCATCAAGGTTCCGCTGAGCACGGTGATCCAGGCGACCAGCGCCATGCCGGCGGTGCTGGTCGCGCGGACCACGTCTTTGATCCGTCGGATGGTGGGTGAGCGCGTGCGGCGGTGGCTAGGCGAGTCCGCACCGGTTCCACGCGGCAACAGAGTGGCAAGCCCTCCGGCGAACGCATGGATGAACACGGCACCAGCGCCCAGATGGACCAACAGCCAGAACTGCCGGGATGTGAGCATTTGACTGATCTCCACCGCCAGACGCATCCCGCGCCCGCACTCGTGCGACCCGAGAACCGTCGCACAGTTTATAAAGGTAACCCAGCCTCAAGTAGGTTAAGTTACCCTACCCTAAATTAGTGGCAGAGGCAAGGCCAAAGTGTGCGGAGAAAAAGACCGAAAGTTCGGACAGGTTCCCTCCTCGTGTCGAGCAATAGAAACAGAACAGAGCACAATCTACGAACCTAGTAGAACACCGCTTATACCCTTTAGCCAGTGTGGCGCTCGGCTGACGCCATGCGCCCCGTGAGGGGACAATGCGCACTTCCAACACAACAGATGGCCGACAAGTGTACATCTGACCGAAAGTGCATATCCGCTAAAGACGTGACTCCGGCGAAGGATCAAGGGTGTCGTTGGACGCCTATGGACCTAACGGGTCGTTCGACACCGGAAGTTGACACGGTCGTCCATGCGGCGTGTCGGGTTGCGCCGGGAAGCCGACTGCTCATGTGGCGGGACGGGCTCTGGGGTCCAAATTCTGGTCTTTATCGACGGCCCGCAGGTGCCGTGACCACCATGCTGTGAGGCCCTAACCCCGGCGAGGCCCGCAGCATTGACAGCTCATTGCCAGTGACGGCAACGGATCTCACGATTACCATCCGTGACGTGGCAACCCCGGGCTGGGCCTGAGCTTCGATAGTTCCGGGGCGCGCGCGTTTGACGCTTGGATGCTCTAATTTACCCCAATTAGTCATGCTTTCTGAGGAATTCTGAACCTCGAGGACGCCGCCAGGCGTCACTCGGCTGTGAACCGACCGGCGTACCAGAGACCCTCATGGTCGTTCGTGAGCCCCCGATCAGCCGCCGCCGCGTAGCGGACCCCCTGTATCAAGTGCCGCCTGGCCCGGCCAACCCGGTAGGAGTCCGAAACCGTCGGCGGTCCGCCCGATCAAGGATCGCTGTTGGCGAACCGCCCGGCGAACCGGCGGACTACCGTCCGCCCATCAGGTTTCAATCCCTCTACGGGGTGATGAGCAACCGCGCCCGTTGTTCTTCGAATCGCCCACGTTCTTCTGTTTCAATCCCTCTACGGGGTGATGAGCAACCCCCTGCGGGGCAGTTCGCGTATTACCACACGTTCCTGTTTCAATCCCTCTACGGGGTGATGAGCAACTCGTGACGGTGTCCCCCGAGGCCCGTGACGACGACCTGGTTTCAATCCCTCTACGGGGTGATGAGCAACTCGAACGTGCCCGTGCAGGTCGACGAGGCGATGAGCGGTTTCAATCCCTCTACGGGGTGATGAGCAACCCGCGCCAAGACCGCCGCCGAGGCCGCCGATATCCGTTTCAATCCCTCTACGGGGTGATGAGCAACTAAGCGTCAGGATAGATCAGCAGGCCGTTTCCTGGAGTTTCAATCCCTCTACGGGGTGATGAGCAAC
>JBOGEB010000007.1:0-51521 GCA_050743125.1 Egibacteraceae bacterium | reverse complement strand
CAAGACCGCCGCCGAGGCCGCCGATATCCGTTTCAATCCCTCTACGGGGTGATGAGCAACTAAGCGTCAGGATAGATCAGCAGGCCGTTTCCTGGAGTTTCAATCCCTCTACGGGGTGATGAGCAACACCGCGACGGCAGTGCCGTAGAGGTCGCCTGACCAGTGTTTCAATCCCTCTACGGGGTGATGAGCAACCCGATGGTAAAGGCGCTGGTCAGGGGGTGCAAGGTGGGGTGTTTGGGGGGCGGTTTTGCAGTGACTCGGCGGTAGTGCATGGGGGTTGGGTCCGTTTAGAGTAGATTGTCGGTATTACCCTTCTCGATTCCCCAGACCTCGCGGGTGTGGGAGGTGCCGTCGGCGAGGAGGTAGACGATCACGCTGTCGGCCGTTTGGTCGAGCACCCGCGCCAGGTCGGCGTGGAGGAGCTTGAGCTGGGCCGGCGAAAGGGGGCCCTCGAAGACGCTGTTCTGCACCCAGTGGAGGTAGCGGCGGCACACCTTGAGGGCGTCTTGGTTGCGGGCGTCCCCAGCGTCGTAGACCAGCACGGCGTACACGGGTCACCACCACACCTTGAACGGCTTGAACGGCTGGTCCTCGAGGAAGGTACGCACCAGCTTGAGCGCCTCGAGGTGGAACAGCTCCTCGTAGCGGACTTTCCGTTTCAGGCCGCGGTGGTAGACCGTCGAGTCGAGCTCGTCCCTGACCATGGCGAGCACCTTCTTCCGGCCGGCTTCCGAGAGCAGCGAGGCGTTCGCTTCGCAGTCGAAATCCGCCAGCGTCAGCGAACGCTGGTGCGCAGCGCGCAACAGCAGCCGCTCCGCGAAGATCGGCTTGAAGTGCTCGGCCAGGTCGAGCGCCAAGGTGAAGCGGCGGCGGGCCATCGTCGTGTGCAAGAACCCGATGCCCGGATGCAGCGGGGTCAGCCGGATCGCCGTCAACGCCCGGGAATAGATCAGGGAGTTGACGAAGCTCACGAACGCGTTCGCCGGGTTCGCCGGCGGTCTGCGGCTGCGACCGTGCAAGCAGAGCCAGTCGGGCAGCTTGGTGTCGAGAAATGCCCAGCACGTGCGCCGAAAGTTGCCCTCCGCGGCCATCAGCTCAGCGGTCGATTCGGTGCGCTGGACCGCATCGACAAAACGATTGTAGGAGGAATCGAGCTGCTCCCGGCCGAGAACCCAACGGACGTTGAACGCCGTGGCGACGACGAAGGCTCGGGCGATCTCGTTACGACGTTTGGGATCCTCGGCCGCGAGCACCTGTCTGCGGACGATCTCACCAGAGCAGTGATCCGACGCCGGGGCGACCATGCCCGCATAGTTGCCGTAGTGATCGAGCACATGGACCGCGATCTCATGCTGGCGGAGCAACGCCATGGTGGCGGTGTTGATGTCCACCGGTGCGGTGGTGATGATATCGGCGATGTCCGTGACCGGTACGGGGACACGGTTCCCGTCGGCGAGCTCGAACACGAGGCTGTCGTCCTTGCGGCGCAGGCGGGCTGCCCCTGACAGCCAATAGGTGCGTTCGCGAATGCTCATGTATCCGTCCCCCAGCAGTACGGGACGTACGCGCAGCCCTTGCATCCCCGCCGTTCGATCCGTTCAGGAGCGGTGTCGCGGCTGACGACTTCGACGACCCTGACGCGGTCGGCGGCGGCCTCCGCTTCGGCCGACTCGTCGAAGGGCACCCGGATGGTGCGCCGGGTGAGGGGATAGTGCAGGATCCCGCCTTGCACGTCCGTGCCTGCCTCCTTCAACAGCAGGCAATACAGGCGGACCTGCTCCCGGTGGCCGGGCTGCTCCTGGCGGGACGACTTGCGCTCGTGAACCCACCCCTGCGCGTCCACCCAGTCGGGACGCGCGGCGCCCAGGTCGAGCGAGTGCTTCCGCTGGAACGTCGTGGCGTCGACCGCGATCCCGAACGACACAAGATCGCTGCCGCCCTCGGGACGAAACCCCCGCGCGTACAGCCAGAGCTGGCGCGGACAGTGGTGCAGATACTTGACGTGCACCCCGCCGACGTCCGCAACGCTCAACATGGGCCGCTCCTCAAAAGACGGTATCGACCGTTGGGGACGACGGGCGGGCGATCGAGCGCGTGTCGAGGCCGTACTCGTCGTCGTAGCCAGCGTCGATTACGAGCACACGGCTGCCCGCGATCTTCTCTGGAACGGCGTAGCGCAAGACCCACCGTTGCGACATCGGGATCAGCAGCGACGCGGCGTGGAGCGGATCGAGATCCGCTTCCCTGTGATAGCGATCGACGTCGCCGCGGAGCAGCACCTCGAAGCCGTCGAACAGCTCGTCGAACTGGTCGGCGAGATGCGCGCGGTCCTGGAAGGGCCGCTCGTAGGTCAGGAAGCTCCTGCCGAACTCGTCCCGGTGAGCCCGGACCTCCCCGGCCCACTCGCGTCCCCAGGGGCTGGAGTACACCTCGGTCAGCCAGTCCTCAACCGCGGCCTCAGCCACCACCTGGCCGTGACGACGGCGCAGGATCTCGGCCGCCAGGGCGACCGCCTCAGGCGGATAGATGCCGTCGATCAGCTCCTCGTCGCCGTCGGCTGCGCCGGCATGCACGTGGACGTCGGCCGGGGGTCGGTGACCCAGCCGGTTGACGCGCCCGAACCGCTGGAGCAGCGCGTCGAGGGGGGCGGCGTCGGTGAGCAGGACGTCGAAGTCCACGTCCAGCGACACCTCGACGACCTGGGTGGCGACGAGCAGGCCGCCAGGCCGTGGCTCGCCGGCGGCACGGGTGCCGTAGCGGGCGGCCAGCAGCTCCTCTTTGCGTTTGCGGTCGCGGGTGCGGAACCGTGAGTGCAGCAGCATGGCGGCAGCGGGGTCCTCGTCGCCGTGACGCTGCCGGGCGGCGAGCGCGAGCAGCCCGTAGATCTCCTGGGCCCGGTGGACGGTGTTGGCGATCACGAGCACGGCCAGGCCCGCATGGACTGCGTCACGGGCGGCCGTCAGCGGCTCAAAATCGTCCAGGCTCCGCTCGTGGACGTGGACGCGGTGGCGGCGCAGCTCGTCGGCGTACCGCGAGTCGGCGCGGACGAGCGTGACCGGCGCCTCGAGCGTCTCCTCCACGAGCGCACGGATCGGGGCCGGAAACGTGGCGGACGTGATCGCGATGCGTCCGCCCAGCTGCTCCCACAGCCGCATCATCGCGAGGATCCAGCCGAAGCGCAGAGCCTCGTAGGCGTGCAGCTCGTCGAAGACGAACACCGAGTTGACGGTGTCGAGCAGGACCGAGGAGTGGGCGGGGCCGACCAGCGCGCCGCGGAGCAGCTGGTAGGGCGTGCCGACCCTGATCCGCTCACGGAACAGCCGGGTCGCGGCGCGGCGGGCGCGCGCCTTGCGGGCGGCGTCCTCAGCGCCGAGCGAGGCGGCCAGGATCGATTGCGCGGCCTTGCTGTGGGACAGCCCGACGGCCTCGGTGGCGAGGTCCTCCCGCAACCTCGCGTGCATCGCGTCGATGGACGCGAGGTAGGGCAGGACGTAGAAGACGCGGGGCTGCCCTGGAAGGCGGTCGGCCTGCTCTCCCGCCCAGGCGAGCGCGGCCTCGGTCTTGCCCGAGCCCGTGGGGGCGACAACGACCACGTGCCCGCTGGCCTGCGCCGCCTGCTCCTGATGCGCGCGCGCCTGGAACCCCGGGGACCGGTGCTTGCGCCGCCTCAGGTAGCCGGGTGGCAGCGGCATCTCGGGGTCGAGCCACGAGTGCGCGGACGACAGGTGGTCGGCCATCGTCACCGCACCCTGGAGCAGCACCGCGGTGAGCCCGTCGGCCGGTGGGACCATGCGCCAACGGCCAAGGACGGCGCCGAGCAGGCGGGCGGTGCGGGCATGCAGCGGCTCGGCGGGAGCGGCCGGGACCGCCCGTCCCATCTTCTCGGCGAGCCAGCGCACCAACGCGTCATGGTGCGCCAGCGTGACCTGCCGGCTGAATGCGTTTCGACAGCTCGCGGCCGTGTCGGTGCCGTAGCAGGCGTCGATGTCGTGCCGCCCGTCGCCCAACGGCTCACCGAACAGCGGCCGGTGGTGGGTCACGACGCCGGTGGCGATCCACAGCAGATCGTCCTGGTCGAGCCCCGCGCACACCAGCGCGACGAAGCCGAGCGACAGGACCTCGTGGCGCTGACCCCACGTCGAGCCGAGCGCGCCGTCGTCAGCGAAGGCTGGGTTGCGCACCATCACCTGGAAGCCGCCAGCGGCCTTGCCGGCGTCGTGGAGCAGCGCGGCGAGGCGCGCCCAACGCCAGAAGCGGCGGGGATCGCGCACGACAGCGAGCGGCCCGATCCGCCGCTCGACGACCCGGCTGGCCGCCTCGGCCTTCGCCAGGTGCGTTGTCAGGCGCTCCCCCTCTGGCTCACCGCGCTTGGGACTTTTCGCCCACAGCCGCTCGAGCTGGTCCCCTGTCATGGGGCGTCCAGGGCGATCGGGCAGACGAGGCTCCCGTCCGGGTCGGCGTACGCGCCGTCGAGCGTGGGGGTCGCGCGCCCGTCAGGCTCACCGTCCCAGACGAAGTCGCCCCACCGGGCCAGGCGGCGGTCCACCGACACCGCCACCGGCAACCGGTACAGCCTGCCGCTCACCCCTGACGCGCCTGACGGCACGAGCGCACCGCCCTGGACCGCGTCCCGATCCCTCGACAGCCGCACGAGCTCTGGGCGGGACGGGTGAACCAGGTCCTGCGAGCGCCCCAGCCGCAGCGGCCACACCGGACGCCGGAGCGCCGCCGCCCACCGGTCCGGATCGTCCGCGACGATCCAGATGGTTAGCTGCGCGCCGACGAGGAACTCGCGATCGACGGGTTTTGGGCCCCCGGTCTTACCGGGGGCCGGCCGCCTTCCGCTGGCGAGCAGCGGGTGGAACGTCTCCAGATCGGTGCCCCGCCCGGCCGCGGTGAACGCGATGCCGACCATCGGGCTCCCGAGCCGCGCCCAGCCGCCGACCGCGGCGGCCAACAGCCCTCGAACCGTCGAGGGGGGCACCACCGGCAGCCCGACCTGCACGCCCGCGAACAGCGGGTTGCGGAACGACGCGACCGGCGCGTCCACCCGCCACCGCAGCGCGAGCGGCTCCGGGCCGGGAGCTTGGTCGGCGACGGTCACGGCAGCGCCGGCAGCGGGTCGCCGAGCCACCGGTCGAGCGCGCCTTTGCGCAGCTGGTCGGCAGCGTCACGGAGCACCTGGCGGGGATGCCCGATCACCACGCGCCCGTCGCCGAGCAGGCCGGCGAGGCGCTGGGTGGCCTCTGTCCGCTGGTCGGGCAGGTAACCGGGCGCCCAGCCGATCAGCGCGGGTCCGTCGACCTCGTCGGCCCAGGCGTCCAGCTCGGCGCGGAGCACGTCGATGTCGATGCGGGTGCTCGACCGCTCGGCGGACACGACCCGGCCGAACGGGCTGATGCCACCCTTCATCGGCACGAGCAGGAGCCACGCGGGCGTGCGGTCGCCGTAATGCGCCGCGTGCTTCGCGCCGCCGCGCAGCGCGGCGAGCGCCTCCAGCAGGGCCGCGAGGCGCTCCCGCCGCTCCTCGACCGGCAGGCGGACCGCGGGCACGCCGCGGAACTCCACGTCGGCCGCGCCGAGCGCGCGCGCCTCGTCCGCCTGCGCACCCAGCAGGTTCGTGCGGACGCCGTTGCCGCCGAGTGAGAACGTGCCGACGCTCGGCGCGTCGATCAGCAGGTCCGCGGCCAGGTCGGCGGTGTAGAACTCGTGCCCGTGCAGGACCGGCCGCTCGTCGGCCGCCATGCCTCGGGACATCGTGCCGAAGTCCTCGGTCGGTCGAGTCGACGCCACCGCCATCAGCGTGCCGGTCGCGATCACCGTGTCACGCTGGGTCTCCTGATCCTTGACCGCCCGCATGAACCCGAACAGGTCGTCGTCCAGATACCGGTGCGGCTCGCCCGCGGTGTAGGCCACCTGCTTCTGCCCGCTGCCGGACCTCGTGACCGGCGAGGCGGCCGCTGTCAGAGCGAGCGTGTCCCGCAGCCACCGCCGCCACGACTGCGCGGAGACGTAGGGGAACGTGTCACGGCCGACCCGTGTCTGCTTCACCGGCGCGAGGATGCCGTCGCCCTTGCCGTTGTTGGGCGCGCCAGCGCGCACCTCGATCACGATCTTGCCTGCCAGATAGCTCACGCGTACACCTCCTGTTCGCTCGCGTGCTCGTCGTCTGTGACCTCGAGGGCCTCGAGGTCTGCGCCGTCCGGTCTCCACCCCCGGGCATGCAGGTCGGCAACGACCGCGACGAACAGCAGGTCCCGCTGCCACCAGCCGCCGCCCTCGGGGAACAGCGTCAGGAACTCCTCGGGGCTGAGCAGCGGCTCGTCCTGGCCTCCGAACAGCAGCCAATGGACCGACCGCTTGCGGAACCAGCGGCGCAGATCGGCAGGCCCCTGCGCCTGGGCGAACTCGTGGAACGCCCCCTTGGCGCTCTCCGTGGCGAGCAGCCCCGCCACCCGCTCGGCGACGGCCGTGATCCGCGCGATCTCATGGTCCTGCACTGTGGACACCTTTCTCAGGTAGTGGATGGCGAGGTCGTCAAGCGTCCCAGGTGCCCCGCTGCGCACGCTCCACCGCGCCGCGGCGGTCAACAGCCGCAGGAGCTTGGCGTCGGACTCGTGGAACAGCGCGCGGGCGAGCACGGTCAGCCCGTGACGTGTTACCCCGCCATTGCGGTCGACGACGGTGAGCAGCCGTCTCGCGGCCTCCCACCCCTGGCTGACCGCCTGCCCCGGGCCGCCGAGGCTGCACACGAAGTCGCAGCGGCGCCCGTTCATGAAGCGCAGCGTCAGCTCGGGCTCCTGGTTGCCGTTGCGGAACAGCACGAGCGAGACGAAGTCGGTTGGGCGGGGACCCGCTCGCGCCCGGGAGCCGTGTCGGCGCAGCAGGGTGACGGCGACCTCCTCCGCGCCGCGCTTCTCCCGCGCCGGTGGCTCCTTGGCCTGCACCTCGATCATCTGCCGGTTCGCGTCCACCGCCTCGGCCGCGAACTCGGCCGCGATCTGCTCGTCGGAGCTGTCGAACACGGCCAGCCGCCCGTAGTGGCGGGACGCGTAGGGGATCGCCCAGCCGGACGCCAGGCACCCCCGGCACAACGGGAACCCGGGCACGCCCGGCGCGGTGACGTTGCGGTGCTCGACGGACGCGAGCAGGGGGAACTCCACCTTGCCCACGTGCCGCACCGCCGGAGCCGCGCAGAACACACACGGGACCAGGGGATCGAGCGGCTCGTCAGGCAGCGCCCGGCCCTCCCGCACCCGCTGCTCGAGGGGTTTCACGCCGCCATCCCGGCGTGGCTTGTGGCGTTGGCCGTGGGTCTCAGGAGCGTTCGGGTAGCACGCGTAGAGCATCTTCCACCAGTACGCGCCGGGGTCGGGGTCCTTGCTCGCCGACCTCACGCGCGCCGCCTCGACCGCGTGGCCGGTCATCAGCGCCACGGTCACGGCCAGCTGCGCCTCGGTGTCGCCGACGGGTGGGCCACCCCGGCGAGGCGCGCGAGCGCGAACGCGCCCGCCCGCTGCAGCGGGTGCGGCGACAACCGCACCGGCCCCTCGGTCACGCCCGTCACGCCCGCACCAGCCCGAAGCCGGCCGAGTTGAGCTGCCCGACACCCCAGGACCACAGGCTCGACAGCACCTCGGGGGCGGCCGTCACCCGCAGGTCGAGCACCGCGCCGACCTTGGGCGCGCCCCCGACGCGGAGCAGCCTTCGGGTGCCCGCCCACGTCACCTCGCAGCTGACGTCCGTGGGCAACCCGAGCGTGTCGGCCTTCTTCTCCAGGTTCTTGCAGAGCAGGAACTCGTAGCCGGCAGCGGCCGGCAGCAGGTAGTCGTCGACGCCCTTGACGAGCACCGCCGTGGCGGTCGTGAACCGTGCCACGCCGTCGGTGAACGCGGGCGGCGCAACCGCGTCCAGCGCCTGGATCGTGAAGCTCGTGCGCGCCCAGGCGAGCGCTCCGCGCCGTTGGAGGTACCGGGCAACCGCCTCGAGCACCTCCGGCAACGGGCTCGCGAACTCGACCGTCCCCGTTCCCGTCACCGCGTAGACGCCCTTCCGGCGCGGGGCGCGCGGGAACTCCGGTGGGCCGACCGCAAACGGCACGAGTCCCCAGCGGCCCCATCCCCGACCATGAATCTGCGTGCCGAGGGCAGGCGCGTACTCGCTCAAGGCCGCATACACGATGCCCCGACCCGGGCCGTGCAGGTCCTCCCACCTGATGGCCTCGTCGGTCGTGCTCACGCTGGCGACAAGCCGCATCCGCTCGCTCCTTCCGGGTCAGTCTCGATCGCGCTCGAGCCTGGCCGGTGACGTTAGCACCGGGGTGCGACAAACAGGGGCGGGCGTCGCACTCAGTGTCCCGACGCACGCCATGCGACCTGCTCAGAGCGCGCCGAGAGCACATCCGCGCCGACATCGCGGTGCGCGTTTCCGGGTGTCGCGGTCGACCGAGTCGAACGTGATCTGGCGGCGATGGACGTCAAACGCTCCCACGATGCCCATTGGGACCTTCTTTGCGTTCGCCTATATGCCTTCAGCACGATCATCCGTGCTTGAGCCGCAAGCGGTCCCTGCAATGGCATCTTTCTTGCGCGGCCGGCCCGGGCGGCACGCACGTCCTGAAGGGCCATACGCGCTTCCAGCAGCATCTGACCATTACCCCATTGGTCACGCTTTCTGAGGAATTCAGACCGGCGTATGGGCGCTGTGCGCACTCTTGACCGCCGCCCTGTTCGCCCTGTACGACAGTACAGGTGGCAGATTTGCCAATGACGAAACCGATGTGGCACGGTCGGGGCATCGACGGTTTTGCAATTGCCGTCGTTCGAAGCCCGCGTGAGGGCAGCTCTTTAACGTAAACCCGGAACCCCCCGTCCGGGATGAGAGTGTGCCGTAGCGCGAGCCAGGCCCGTGACGGGAATGCGGGCCGGGCCAATAACTCCTGCTCTTGCGAGCTGGTGTTGTCGTGCCTGCATATCTTCCCCAACCATCGAGGTTTATATGTGCCCGAACCCTGAAACGGTCAGTGCCCGTAAAGCGCGCTCCGCCTTGTGTTCCGTTGTCCTTGTGCTTGCCGCTACCGTCGCTGTCGTGGGAGCCAGCGTGGCCCACGTGCGCCAGCCGATCGCTTCTGGCGCTGATCCGTCGATCGCCGGCCAGCAGGTGCGCATCGCTGCTGGGGGTGAGCAGGCTGCCCCGTTCCCGGTGATCGGGGTGACGCTCGCGTCGTCCTGGCGCGTTCGCGACGTTGACGGGAGCGTGTGGGACCGGCTCGCGCGGTGTGAGTCCAGCGGCAACTGGAGCAGCAACGTCGGTACTTTCGACGGGGGGCTGCAGTTCCTGCCGAGTACATGGAGATCCTTTGGGGGTACGCAGTACGCCCCGTACGCCAATCAAGCGACCCGTGAGCAGCAGATCGCCGTCGCCGAGCGTGTGCTTGCGGGCCAGGGATGGCGAGCCTGGCCAACTTGCTCACGCAAGCTCGGTCTTCGCTGACCACCGTGAGAAGGGCGATGTGCGCTTCCGGCAAGATCTGGCCGGAAGCGCACATTCTGTTTCGGCAGCTCGACGGCACAGGTTCTTCGCCTACTTTTTGCTTGCCTCTCCAACGTGTTTGAGGTAAGGTGAACCGGTTACGCAAGGTAACCCTTCCACTATACCGTGCTACATGGTCAGCGGGTCGCACGACTGCGGGTGCGGAGTGCGTCTGGTGGAGGTCAGTCAAATACTCATATCCCGGTAGGCACGTCGGGTCATCGGCGGCTTTCCCCTGCCGTCGTTCGAAGCCCGCGTGAGGGCAGCTCTGTAACGTAACCCGGAACCCCCGGACCGGGTGGATCGTGCCGTAGCGCGAGCCAGATCCGTGACGGGAATGCGGGCCGGGCCAATAACTCCTGCTCTTGGCGAGCTGGTTTTGGCGTGCCTTCATATCGCCCCCAACTCTCGAGGTTTGTATGTGCCCGAACCCTGAAACGGTCAGTGCCCGCAAAGCGCGCTCCGCTTTGCGTTCCGTTGTCCTCGTACTTGTGATCACCGTCGCTATCGTCGGGGTCAGCGCCCCATACGGCGCAGCCCGCGCCCAGTCCGCGCCGGTGACGTACACGGTGGTTCCTGGTGATTCCCTCGCGAAGATCGCGGCCAAGCACGGCCTTGCTCCGGCGACCGGCTGGCGCCTCGTCTACGACGCCAATCCGTCGATCGCCAACCCGCACCTCATCATGCCCGGTCAGCAGCTACGCATCCCCGCTCCTGGTGAGCAGGTTCCTGGACGGCCGCTGACCCCGCGCGCCCCGAAGGCAGCCGCTGGCGGGAGCGTCTGGGACCGGCTCGCGCAGTGCGAGTCCAGCGGCAACTGGAGCAGCAACGTCGGCACCTTCGACGGGGGGCTGCAGTTTCTCCCTTCGACCTGGAGGGCGTATGGGGGCGCGCAGTACGCCCCGTACGCCAATCAAGCGACCCGTCAGCAGCAGATCGCCGTCGCCGAGCGTGTGCTTGCGGGCCAGGGATGGCGAGCCTGGCCAGCTTGCTCACGCAAGCTCGGTCTTCGCTGAGCCCACCACCTCGCTGACCTCGGCGTCGAGGTCGCTCCCCCCGGAGCAGGCCGTCCGCGTCCGCGGGCGGCCTGCTCCGCGTGCCGTGAACAGGCGGGGACACACCCGATACTCCCACGCGGGGAGCCCATTCGGCTGCTACCTTCCGCAGTCGGGCTGGGCACTTATCGCAAAGCGGCCTGTTCCCGTCGATCAAGGAGCGACGTATGCGGGTGGGTGTCATCGGTGTGGGCCACGTCGGGCTGGCCACTGCGGCGTGCATGGCGGAGCTTGGGCACCGCGCGTTCGGCTACGACGTCGACCGAGGGAAGGTCGAGTCACTGCGCGAGGGGCGGACACCGTTCGTCGAGCCGGGCCTGGACGAGCTGATCGCGTCCGGCGTGTCGTCCGGGCGCCTGGTGTTCACCGACGAGGTCGGTGAGGCGATCACCGACTGTGACGTGGTGTTCATCTGTGTCGGCACGCCGCGGCGGGACGACGGCGCGCCGAACATGTCCTACGTCCAGGCGGCGGCCACGGCCGTGGCGACGCACGCGTCCCGGCCGACGGTCGTGGCGGAGAAGTCGACCGTTCCGGTCCGCACCGGCGAGCGCATCCGCCAGGCGCTGCGGCTGCAGGCCCAAGCTTCTGGCGGCCGGGTCGTCCACGACGTGGTGAGCAACCCGGAGTTCCTCCGCGAGGGCACCGCCGTCAGGGACACGCTGCGGCCCGACCGGATCGTCGTCGGCTCGGACTCGCCGCGCGGGCACACGGCGATGCGAACGCTCTACGCGCCGCTGCTCGCCCGGCACGACTGCCCGTACATCGAGACGGACGTCCGGACGGCCGAGCTGATCAAGCACGCGAGCAACGCGTTCCTCGCGACGAAGATCAGCTTCATGAACGCCATGGCCCGGATCTGCGAGGCCGCCGACGCCGACGTCTGGCAGGTCGCCGACGCGATGGGGCATGACCCGCGGATCGGACGGGCGTTCCTGAACGCCGGGCTGGGCTACGGGGGCTCGTGCTTCCCCAAGGACGTCGAGGCGTTCATCCACATCGCCGCAGAGCTCGGCTACGACTTCGGGCTGCTGCGCGAGACCGACCGGATCAACCGCGAGGCCAAGGCCTGGCCGGTCGCGCAGCTGCGCCGGATGCTGTGGAACATCGCAGACAAGGAGATCGCCGTGCTCGGCGTCGCGTTCAAGCCGGGCACCGACGACATCCGCGACGCGCCCGCCCTCGACGTGATCGACGCGCTGATCGCCGAGGGCGCCCGTGTCCGGCTGCACGACCCTGTCGCGCTGGACCATGTCCGCGGGCGTTACGCGGACGCGGTGCTCTGCGACAAGGCGGAGGACGCCCTGCGCGGCGCGCATGCGGTCGTGGTCTGCACCGAGTGGGACGAGTACCGCGCGATCACGCCGTCGCGGCTCGCCGAGCTGCTCACCTACCCGATCGTCGTCGATGCCCGTCACGTCTGGGACGCGCGTGCCCTGGCTGCGGGCGGGCTGGAGGTCGCGTCGGTGGGCCGGGCGCTGATCACCTCGACGGGGGAGTAGCTCGGAGGCATGCCTACCGTGGACGTGCGCACCCTCGTCGTCATCCCGACCTACAACGAGCTCGCCACCCTCGAGCGGGCCGTCAAGGGTGTCCTCGGGGCTTGTGACGACATCGACGTGCTCGTCGTGGATGACGCCTCGCCTGACGGGACGGGCGAGCTCGCGGACGGCCTGGCGCAGGCCGACCCGCATGTCCACGTCCTGCACCGGCCGGCCAAGAGCGGGCTCGGGTCGGCGTACCGTGAGGGGTTCGCGTGGGGACTCGAGCGGGACGCGCAGCTCCTCTGCGAGATGGACGCGGACCTCTCCCACGACCCGGCCGATCTCCCGCGGCTCCTGCACGCCGTGCGCGGCGCTGACCTTGTGATCGGCTCACGGTACGTCCACCAGGGCCGGGTCCTCGACTGGCCCGCCTGGCGCCGCGCGCTGAGCCGGTGCGGCAACGCCTACGTGCGCAGCATGACCGGGATTCCGGTCAAGGACGCGACCGCAGGCTTCCGTGTCTACCGGCGGGCGGTGCTCGAAGGGCTCGACCTCGGCGCTGTCGCCTCCGAGGGCTACTCCTTCCAGCTCGAGATGGCGCTGCGCGCCTGGCGGCTGGGGTTTCGCATCGTGGAGGTTCCGATCACGTTCACTGAGCGCCGCGAGGGCGCGAGCAAGATCAGCCGCGCGATCGTGGCGGAGGCGCTGTGGCGTGTGCTGCTCTGGGGGTTGACCGGCCCCCGAACCCCCCGCCCCGCCCACCGCCGCAGCGTCGCCGCGCAAGAGCGCTAACGGCATTCACCCGTAACTGCGCAGGACCAACCCGAGCTGCCGGGGCGCTCAAGGCGTCGGCTCGCCGAGTGTGGCCGGTGGTCGTACGGCGGTCAACGCGCCTGCCGGCTCGGTCGAGTGCGCGGGTTGGGCGGTGAGCACCGCGCTGAGCAGGCCCGCGAGCGCGACCGCCTCGCCGATCAGGAACCCGCTCGCCACGCGCAACGTCGGGCTCCCTGTGAGCCCGATCACCGTGAGCGCGCCAGCGATCAGCGCCGCGACCCACGGGGCGACCAGCCGGATCTCCTCGCCCATCGCGATCAGCATCTGGTTCAGTCCGAGCGCGGCGGTCGCGCTGACCACGCCTGCCGCGGTGAGCGCCGCGAACCAGGCCTCGGGCCGGAATTCGGGCCCGAACGCGAGCGCCACGAGCGGCGGTCCGATCCATGCCCCGACGGCCGCGCCGAGCGCCGCCAGCGCGATCGCGGCGCTGACCTCTCCGACGGCGATCCGCCGCAGCCGCGCGTAGTCGCCCGCCCGCGCGACCCGGGTGAGCGGGGGGAGAACCCGTGAGAGGATTCCCCCGATCGCGAACACGAGTGGAGCCCGCGCCGCGGTGATCGTGATGAAGAAGACCGACGTCTGTACCGCCGACGCCCCTAGTGGGATGAGCACGAGCGGGCCCGCGGCGAGCAGCGTCTGAGATGAGGCGTTCGCGATCGTCGTCGCGGTGAGGTATCGGCCCGTGGACCTGGACCGCTCCTCGTTCAGCCCGTGCTGCGGCGCGCCGCGCGGGCGAGCGGGGCCCGGGTGGCCACCGGCCGCGAGCCACCACCACGCGACCACGAGGAGCGGCCCCAGCGGCAGCGTCCACGCGATCCATTGGGCGCTCGGCACCACGAGCGCGATCGGCAACACGAGCGCCACGCGTCCCAACGACTCGATCCCGGTCGCGATCCCGTACTCGCTGAACCGGGAGGAGCCGGCGAGCCAGCCGCGGATGATCACGTAGGCGCCGAAGCAGAGCACGATCAGCCCGGCGACGAACGGGAAGCCGTCCCCGCTGCCGTGGAACAGCGCATCCCGCCAGACCCACGTCGCCGAGAAGAGCGCCACCGCAACGGCGACGGTCCACGCCGCGAACGCTCGCACCCTGTGCCGCAGGTCGTCCGGGTCGTCCGCGTGCAGCGTGACCGCCCTGGTCACGTACGCCTCTACCGACAGCAGCGGGATCGTCAGCACGAGGTACTGGATCGTCCAGAGCACCCCGATCGGTGCGTAGCCCTGGGTGCCCAGCGCCCGCGTGCCGATCACCTGGAACAGGTACGCGCCCGCCCCCGACGCGAGCGACCCCGCGAGCACCGCCGTCGTGCCCGGCGTCATGGCCCGGGCCCGGGCCATGCGCAGGAACGTGACGACGCGCTGCGGCATAGGCGGGAGGATACTTCCGACGAGGAGGAGCGAGAACGGCCCTCAACGTCACAAGGGGGAGAGATCATTGCGATCGGCTGTGCGGACGGGTACAAGCGACCCCTACGCGGTCGGATTTCGACGAGGAGACCACATCATGAGTGACCCGGACGAGAGCGTGACCGGAGGCAGCGAGGACACCACCCAGCCGACGGCCTCCGTCCCGCCGCCGCCGCTCCCCCCGCCGCCTCCGGGGTCCGGGTCGGAGGTGGCGACGCTTCTGCACCAGACGCTGGAGGTTCAGCAGAGGCAGGTGGAGGTTCAGCAGAGGCAGGTGGAGCTTCAGCAGCAGACGGTGGAGCGTCAGCAGCAGACGGTGGAGCTTCAGCAGAGGCAGGTGGAGCTTCAGACGCCGCCCGTGGAGCCGCCAAAGGCCCCGCCGCGCGTGGCGAACCCTGCTGCCGTCGCTGCGCTCGTCGTGGGCATTGTGGCGATCCCCGTCGCGCTTCTGTTCGTGACCGCGCCGCTGGGCGCCCTGCTTGCGATCATCGCCCTGGTGCTTGGTGGGATCGGGATCTGGCAAGCGCGCAGTGCCCACGCGTCGGGGATCAGCCTGGCGATCGGCGGCATGGTCACCGGGCTCATCGGCCTGGTCGCCGCGTCGGTGTGGCTCGCGATCCGGATCGGCTGGAGCAGCGTTGCGGAGGAGCGGGCGATCCGGAGCAGCCAGCAGATCGAGGCGGAGGCCCAGCGTATCCAGCAGCAGGCCGGGCGGATCATCTCGGTCAACGACCTGTCCGTCGGCGACTGCTACGACGACCTGCTCGGCGGCAACGTCCAGAGCGTGCCGCTGATCGACTGCAACCGGCCCCACCGCAACGAGGTGTTCTCGAAGCTCCGGATCGATCTCGGCCCCGACGTTGCCTATCCTGGCGTGACCGAGCTCCGGCGGACGGTAGGGGATCGCTGCAAGGGCCAGTCGTTCACCGCTTTCGTGGGCACGCACTACTACTCTGGGTCACCGCTGCTGGTCGACACCATCTTCCCGAGCCCGACGACCTGGGCCAAGGGCGACCGCGACGTCATCTGCGTCGTCTCGGACCCGGCGGGCCCGATGACCAGCACGATGCGGGACAGTGGACGCAAGCCGACGACCTCCCGGGTGTCTCCCCTGTTCCCCTCGCCCATACCGGTGCACCCCCTGACCCCCTTGCCGTCGCCTTCGCCCCTGGCGCCTCCGACGTAGCCGCGCTCGTGCCCTGCACCCTGTTCGATCACGAGGCCGACGAGCCGCGAGCCACCCCCGAGGAGGGGGGTCCGCTCGCCGCGCGGCTGCGGCCACGTGTGCTCGACGAGGTCGTCGGCCAGCCCCACCTGGTCGGCCCGGCCGGGCCGCTGCGGGCCGCGATCGAGGCCGACCAGCTCGCGAGCGTCATCCTGTGGGGTCCTCCGGGGACCGGCAAGACGACGCTCGCGCATGTTGTCGCGGCCTCGACCGAGGCGGCGTTCTGCGAGCTCTCCGCGGTCACGGCCGGTGTGCGCGACGTCCGTAAGGTCGTGGACGAGGCGCGCACGCGGCGGCGGGTGGTGGACCGCCGGACGGTGCTGTTCGTCGATGAGATCCACCGGTTCAACAAGGCCCAGCAGGACGCGCTCCTGCCCGGCGTCGAGGACGGGTCGGTCGTGCTGATCGGCGCGACGACCGAGAACCCGTCGTTCGAGGTGAACGCGCCGCTGCTGTCGCGCAGCCTCCTGTACCGGCTGGAGCCGCTGGAGCCCGACGACCTGCGAGCGCTGATCCGGCGGGCCTTGACCGACGAGCGGGGCCTGCCCGGCCGGGCGGTGGCCGACGAGGCCGTCGAGGCGCTGGTCGCCGCCGCCGACGGCGACGCCCGCGTCGCGCTGAACGGGCTCGAGGCGGCGGCCGTCCTGGCGGCGGATGAGCCCGTGCAGGCCGAGCACGTCGTGGCCGCGCTCGCCCAGCCGCATCTCCGCTATGACAAGGCCGCCGACCAGCACTACGACCAGTCCAGCGCGTTCATCAAGTCGATGCGCGGCTCGGACCCGGACGCGGCGCTGTACTGGCTCGTGCGGATGCTCGAGTCCGGCGAGGACCCACGGTTCCTCGCCCGCCGGATGGTGATCCTGGCCGGTGAGGACATCGGGCTCGCCGACCCGCAGGCGTTGGTCGTCGCGGTCTCCGCCGCGCAGGCGCTCGAGCTCGTCGGGCTGCCCGAGGCGCGGTTCGCCCTTGGCGAGGCCGCGCTCTACCTCGCGCTCGCGCCGAAGTCGAACAGTGTGACGACCGCGCTCGGCCGCGCCGCTGACGCGGTCCGCCGGCTCGGCAACGCGCCGGTCCCCGCGCACCTGCGCGACGCGCACTACCGCGGGGCAAAGCGCCTCGGCCACGGTGGCGGCTACCGCTACCCCCACGACGACCCCACCGGCGTCGTGGACCAGACCTACCTCCCCGAGGGCTTGGACCGCGGCGATCTGTACCGCCCCTCGGACCACGGCGCCGAGTGTGACCTCGGCGCCTGGCGCCCGGATGCCCGCTGACGGACGCATGACTCGCCAACGAGTCCTTTACGCTGCCGCATGCACGCCGTCGTCCTTGCGGGCGGTCAAGGTACGCGGCTTCGGCCGCTGACCGACACCCACCCCAAACCGTTGGCCCCGTTCATGGGCGCGCCGTTCGCGGTCGGGCTGCTGCGCCGGCTGGCCGAGGCGGCGGCGACGGCGACGCTCACCCTCACGCGGGTCGAGGACACGTCGAGCGGGTCGTGTGCGGTGCGGCGGGCGGGTCGAGCGGTAGCTGCGCCCGCCTCGCAAGGCGAAGCGCTCCGCGCGGGTCGCCGTGTGCTGGTTGTCCTCAAGCGCTCCGCAACGCCGCGAGGCGCGGAGGCAGGCGCGCCCGAATGCCACGGGTTTTTCCGCGCGGACCACTAGGGAGAGCGACTGCCGGACAGCGGGTTCTGGCGGGCATCCCAGTAGTCGCCCCTGATCCGGATGGAGTCCGTGAGGAGGTCGACGACGCCGGGCTCGGCGATCCGTTCGAGGAGGGGGGAGTTCAACTCGTTGAACCGGTGCATGACGTGCTCGGAGTCGGCCTTGACTGCCAACTCCAGACCCTGGCGGGCGCACCGGCAGCCATCGGGGACATGACCCTGCCCCAGATGCGCGGTCGCGAGGTCGACGAGGACCGACGCCCGACGCCGGGCATGGAGCGGATCGAGGTCGTCGAGCGCTCCCTCCAACCATTCCTGGGCGTTTTCCAGGCTGCCGCATAGGAGGTAGCAGCGGCCGTAGCGCGCCGCAAAGTCCTCGTTGTCGAACGACAACCACGCTGGGGGCTCTTCGCGGTAAGCGTCCAACATGGCGATCGTTGCCTCCCTGAGGCATACCGCGGCTTCCTTGGGCTCTTTCAGGCGCACGTGGAGCTCTGCCTGGACGCTGTAGACGCAGACCTGCAGGGCGGCAGGCATGTCCTCCAGGTCCGCTGGCAGGGCGTAGGTCACAGCCACCAGCGCGAGGTGTGGGTTGTCCAACTCCACGTAGGCCTCGGCGAGGCTGACGAGCGCGTAAGCCTCCAGCGCCTGGTCGTGGGCCTCCCGGGCGGCGACGATCGCCAGGAACGCATACCAGAGCGCCACAGGCAGCTCACGCTGGTCGAGCGCGAAACAACTGACGAGCTGCGCCGTGGACGCGACCACGTGAGCCAGCGGCTCGGGCGGTGACCCGACCTCTGCGACCAGCCGTGCGAGGGCCTGGAGCTGCGCAAGCGCTGGACCGTACTGCTTGCGCGTACCGGTGACCTCGGCCAACTGCCGGTACTGCGCGGTGAGCGAGACCGCGCGGGCCAGCGGGTCTTCCTCAACCGTCTCGGCGTGACCCACCGGCTGGTCGGTCTCGACCGGTCCGAGCCACACGTCGCGATCAGCGGTGGCGTCCAGCCACCAGTCCAGCAGCTGCGCCAATGTCATCCGCGAGTGGGGCAGCAGCTGCACAGGCGGGACCTCGACCGAGAATCCGAGATCGGCCGGGTCCACTTTGAACAGCTGGCACAGCAGGATCTGCGAATGCCGTCTGGGCAGGCTCACCCCGCGCTCCCACCGGTTCACGCTCTCCGCCGACACGGTGATGCCCCTGCCCGTGGTGTAGATCGACAGCTGACGCAACCGCCGGGCGGTGTCTGACTGCGACCAACGCCGCAGTTGCCGCAGTTGCCGCAGCGTCAAGACGGGTGGCTCTGACGAGGACTCCTCAGACACGGCCCTGCACCTTTCATCGGACGGACCGAGCACACAGCCTAGACCCCGCCCCGACTTCCTTTGGCCAGACCGGCGCCATTATGCGCCGCCCCGCGCTCAACTCCGAGTTGGGGCCAGATAGGTCCCCAACTCGGAGTTGGGGATAGCGCGATGTCCGAACTGCATGGGAGGATCGTCGCTCGGCTGCACAATCTCGCCCTCCAGCTCATCGCGAAGAAGGCAGCCTGGCTGCTCGACCCTCAGGGGGCGTTGCTGATGAACCGGCGTGACGCGCTGCGGATGCTGGCCAGCGGTGCGGTCCTCCCGATGCCGTGCGCATGCCGGCTTCGTTGCTCTGTAAGCCGCATGGTCACGATGCATCATCGTTCGGCTGCGGCGTCCATGCGTTGACCGCCACCGACGCTGTCCGCGGTCTCAGACTGGCGGGCGGGCCGGCCACCAGGATGCAACTGTTACAGTTACCGGAAGCGTACGCCTGGAGTGCTCAAATTTTAGACTGGTGAGATGACAATCGATCTGGAAGAGTACCCGATCGAAAGCGTCTTTTCCCATACGGAGAAGACGCTTGGCGTGCGCCTGCGCCGTGAGACTCCGGCCTATGGATGGGGCGGAAAATCAGTAGGCTTTCGTACGAATGAAGGTACATGGGTACGCATCTCATACCGCTCGGAGAGCCAGATCAACGAACGTACCTGGACCGGCGAGGAATGCGCTTCGGTGCTGCACGGTATCGCCAAGCCAACCCTGCTGCGCTCTGCGCGGTGGCTGGATGCCCAGCAGGGTATTGTCTGGCGTGCTGATGAGCTGACCCTTGCTGACAGCCCGCTGATCAGCCCGACACCTGAAATCACCGAGACGCCTACGCTGTCTCCCGAGTGGTGGGCGAGCCTGAGAAGCTCGCTCGTGGCGCTGTCCAGCCACAAGACGACTCGGGTAGGCGTGCGGCAAGACTTGGTGAATCGGCGAATCAACGAGTTCACTGACAGCTCGGCCAGTTGCGTGATCGATGAGTGGGCGACAGCACACGCCGATCTCCATTGGGCAAATCTGACCGCTCCTGCGCTTCAAATCCTTGATTGGGAGGGTTGGGGTATCGGCCCGCGGGGACTGGACGCGGCAACACTCTGGGCCTTTTCGCTTTTGGTCCCATCAATTGCCAGCCGTATCCAGCATGAGTTCAAAAAAGATCTCTCGACACGTTCAGGCAAGCTGGCACAGCTCTTTATGTGCGTTGAGTTGCTACACATGATCCACAAATACGGCGATCATCCCCACCTTGAGGAGCCGTTGTCTCGCGCTGCGAGCGGTCTCGCTCTGGAGCTCAAGGCTTCGGTGTGATCCCTACCCGCGGGTAGGCCGATGGGATCGTAAAAGCTCTCGATACCGGGCGAGTATATCTTCATCGACCTGTAGTCGCGTAGCCTCAGCTAACTGGCGCAGATGGCCGCGGCTGTTGGTACTGACGGCAACCCGGCCGACGCGCGGCAACTCGTAGGCGAGCCGGAAGGCCGCCTGAAGGTTCGAGCACTCCTGACTGGCAGCGAGGAAGGTCCGACAGTCCACCATGCGCCAGACCTGCGCATCGGCGTGCCCGCCAAACGGGCTCATGCCCCACCGGGCCTCCTCGGCGACGCCGAGTCGCACCGCCAGTTCCTCAGCAGCATCAAGGACACCGACGCTCACAAGCAGCCCGGCTCTGGTCATGACCACGTCGGGAAGCGGAACGGCATGGGCGCCAGCGGTCAAGACCATCAGCAGCGGCCGAGGATCCCAAGTGGAGATACCCCAGCCGTCGCACAGCTTTAGCTGAGATGCCTTCTGAAGTGTCTCGAGTGCGCCGAAGAGACGATATTGCCCCTCGGGTTCACTGAGTCCGCTCAGGGTGCGCTCCGGGTTGTGCAGCAGCACTACGGCCGGCGGGCCAGACAGCTGCTCGGCCGTGTCCTCGATGGCCTGACGGAGCCGCGCCGGCTCGAGCGAGTGCTCGCCGCCCTCGCCGTTGGGGAAGAAACCAACCTTTGTGGAGATGGTGAACTCAGGTAAGAGATCACCCGCCACACGCGCCAGCGTGCGATGAGAGGCGAAGCCAAGGTAGTTGTAGCTCGTGTCGATGGCTCGGACGCCGAGTTCGAGCGCCGTCTCTAGCAGCTCGCGCTCATGACGAGACCTGTATAGCCCGAGGACAATTCGGAGGTCAGCTCGGCACAAATCTCCTCCTGGATGAGCACCTCAGCGAGCTGTCTGATGTCGACACCAGTCTTTGCGCTCACGCTACCAAGCTGCACCGGGTGTCCACTGAGCAGCAGTCGGAGCGCAGGCAGTGCCTTGACCTTGAGCGTGATCCGCTTTCCCGCGGCGAGCAGGACGACGTGCTGGCCATCCTGTTCGAGTTCCGGCGCAAACTGGGTTATGCAGACGATCCTGCTCGACTCGTTGGGGCCATGGAGAGACGTGACATGCCGCGCCGGGGGCTGTATCCGCTCGCGATCCCTCAGGAACTCCGATGGTCGAAGCGAGGAAAGCAGCCTTTTGGCAGATGCGATGAGTTCCTGCTCCTGGGTGGCTCGCTCACTGGCGGTGCCCCATCGGAGCAAGTCATAACGGAACAGCTCATGCTCGCGGGCACGGTCGACGAACCACGCCAGCCAATCCACACCGGTGCGCTTCACGAAGCCAAATGTCACATGAAGGCTGAAGCCGTCACCGCGGTCATTGCGGGTAGCCTGGTGCCAATGGTCACGCGGAATGTGAATCATGTCCCCGGCCTGCACCGTGCCGGACCAGATAATCTCTTCGCTAGGGGTCAAGTTGGGCTCAGCGTCTCGGTACATGGGCACGGGACGTGAATAGCTCCGCACCTCCCAGCTCTTCTCGCCGGCGAGCTGGATGATTAGGACGTCGTGGTCATCCCAATGCAGGGGGAACCCGGCCGTGTCTTGAGTGGTCAGGTAAGCGTTCGCCTGGACGAACTCATGAGACCACCACTGCAACGCACGACAGACGACCTCCATGGTTGGGTCGAAGGTGTCTAGCGCATCGAGGACCAAGGTGAATCCGGACTTGCTAAGGACAGCGAGTCTGCGCATGTCGGCCAGACGAACACGCTGGCGTCGCCGATTCGCCGCAGCCGAAAGATAATCATGTGGATGCAGCTCGATCCCGTCCCGGAAGCAGCGGAGCTGCGGCGGCTCAAGGCTGCGGCGCATGACCAGGTCGAGCAGCTTGGTTGGTGTCAGCAGGCGCTCGCACAACTCAGTATCATCCATCGAGCCCCGCGCAAACGCCGTTCCAAGGGGACCGGGACCGGACCAGCCGAGTGCTTTCTCTACAGCGTGAATCAGTCGATGGTCCATTGGATGTCCTCGACAAAGCAAGGAAGGCTGCAAAGTACGGAGCAGAACGGAGCGAACTTACTGGGCCTCAGGAAAGTTCAACCCGTCGCCGCCAGAACCGTCACTGCGGCCAGTGCTGCCACCATCACTGTGCTCCGCGTCGTAGCGGTCCTGGACTTGAATCAAGCTCTCGACGGTAACAATAAGCTCATCATGCTCATCCATACCATTCTCCACGCGCGCTTTGCCACCGACTGTTGCGGAGATCTCCGCAAACCTCCCACTCCGCGCATAACGCTGCATCGAGCCTCATGACGCTACCCAAAGTCAGGCTGAGCAGCCAGACGACCTCACGAGCATACGGAACGTTTTAGGCACGCACAAGAGGCGCATTGGGAGCAGGATGGCATAGGTTCGGTGATGGTCGCAATGCTCAGCGGTCTTTGTATGGTATGTAGACGAGGGTCTGGGACGCCGGCATCGACGGATATCAGGGCACCTGCGAGGTGCTCTTGGACCGACCCGAGCGGGCCGTGGGCACCCTCCAGGCCAGGCTCGACGGTCCGCTGCCGCCACGAGTACGGGCCATCAACCTCACCGATCTGGGTGCCGCGCTGTCGCAGCGCCATCCGGACGAGGCCGCCGACCGCCTGATCGAGGCGCACGAGCTGAACGTGGCCAGCGGTAACACGCTCGGCTACCGGCGCATCCTGGGCGCCTGCGGGCGGCTGAAGGGTATCGACACACGCGCAGTGCGCGAGCTCTTCGACCTCTGTACCTGCCACCAGGAGCGTGGGCCTGAGCAAGCTGGTAAGGGAGGCGGTGGACGAGGTCTGGGGGACGCAGGTTTCCTCCGGATCCGCAGGAAACCTGCAGTTCAGCGGGCCGACAACGCAGTTGAGCTGCAACGTTCCTGCTCATGCGGAGGAAAGCTGCAGGCTGGGCGAGCTGCCTGCCGAGCGCTGTCGATGAGGCAGCCGCGGTGGTCAATCCCACTGGGCAGGCGCGACAGGGTAATTGCGGAAGCGTGGGTGCGAGCGGGTTTTGTGGTAGTCGCTCCTGATCCGGATGGAGTCCTTGAGCAGCTCCTTGGCCTCGGGCTCGGTGATCAAGTGGAAGAGCAGGGAGTACAGCTCGTTGAACCGTTCCATGACGTGGTCGGAGTCGGCTTGTGCCGCGAACTGCAGGGACTGGCGGGCGTACTTGCAGCCATCGACGCTGTGGCCCTGCCCCAAGTGCGCGGCCGCGAGATCCATGAGGATGGCTGCCCGTCGCCGGGTGCGTGACACCACATCCAGGCCGTCGAGGGCTTTCTCGAGCCAGTGCTGGGCCTCTTCCGCTCGGCCGCAGACGAGGAGGCACCGGCCGTAACGCGCCGCGAACTCGACGTGGCCGAACGACAGCCACGCAGGGGGCTCCTCGCGGTCAGCGAGCGACATGGCAGCTGTTGCCGCCTCGAGGCAGCGGCCGGCTCCTACGCTGTCCCTCACGCGTGCCCGCAACTCGGCCTCGACGCTGGAGATGTAGGCCCGCAGCGCGGCGGGCATGGCCTCCACGCCCGGTGGGAGGCCTTGGGGCAACATCGCCAGCAGGACATGTGGAGCGTTCCCCACCTCCAGGTAGGCGTGGGCGGAGGAGATGAACGCGTACGCCTCCAGCGCGGCGTCGCCGGCTTCTTGCGCGGCGACCACCGCCAGTGCGGAGTACCAGGACGCGACGGTCAGCTCGCGTTGGTCGAACGCGAGCTGAGTGATCAGCTGCGCCGTGGACGCGACCGCGTGGGCCAGCGGCTTCGGTGGCGACCCGGCTTCTCTGACCAGCCGCGCGAGCGTGTGGAGCTGCGTCAGCGCCCGGCCGTACGACTCGCGCGTGCTGGTCTCGGCCAGCTTCCGGTGCCACGCGATGGACGCGACCGCATACTCCAGCGGGTCTTCCTCGAGCGGGTGGATGCCAGGCCAGAATCGGTAGGGGAGGACCGGCCCGAGCCACATTCTGCGGTCGGCGATGGTGTCCAGCCACCAGCCGAGCAGCTGCGCCAAGGTCGCGCGCGAGTGGGGCAGTGGCGGCACCGGCGGTGGCGCCACCGAGAACCCGAGGTCCTCCGGAGCTGCCCCGAACAGCTGACAGAGCAGGATCTGCGAGCTCCGCCTGGGCAGGCTCACCCCCCGCTCCCAACGGCTCACCGTGTCCGCCGACACGGTGGCCTCCCTCCCGGTGACGTAGGCCGACAGCTCACGCAGCCGCCGGGCGGTGGCCGACTGCGACCAACCCCACTTCTCGCGGAACAGCCTCAGCGTCACGCCGACTGGCCTGGACGGTGACTCCGCCGACACGACCCGCCCCCTTTCCCCGGCTCCGAGCTTCGCTGGCCGGATCGAGGACGCAGCGTAACGCCGGCCGCAAAATCGCGCGGCCGAGGGCATTGGCAATGGCACCGCCTCCCGGCAGCTCCAGCACCGTCGGTCCTGGCACCGGGCTCACGCGAAGATGTCGGCTGCGGTGACGGCCAGTCCGTCGCCGAGGTCATCGACGGTCTGGCGGGCGCAGACCGCGTAGCGCAGGTTGCTGGACCTCTTCGGCAGCACCTGGGCTTTGATCGCCAGCTCGCGCGCGATCAGGCGTCCGTCGACCCGGCGTCGCCACTTGGCCTCGCCGACGAGCACCGCCTCGTGCCCGCGGCCGGCGAGCACGACGGCGTCGATCTCGACCGGATCGCCAGACCGTGTCCAGAACGGCCCGACCCGCGTCACCGCGTCGCCCAGGGCGCCGCTGGCCGCAAGGCGCCGCAGGTGAGCGCGGAACGCCTCCTCCCATCGAGGGCCCATGTGGTCGTCCAACCCGTCGAGCAGGACGCGGGCGATGCCGTCCCCGAGGCCGCGCTCGATCTCGCTGCGGTACGGAGCCACCTGGCCGAGCCAGAAGGCGAGAAAATTGTCGAGGATGCGATACGTCGTGCGGCCGCCGCGCCGGCGGGGGTCCTCCGTCACCGGGACGACCCGCTCGACCAACTGAAGCGCCTCGAGCGCGCCGACCACGCGAGCGACTTGGTGGGGCTCGCCGAGCGCGTCGCGGATCTGGCTGTGCTGAGCATGCCCAGTCGCGATCGCGTGGAGCGTGAGTCGGGCCAACCCGCTGCTCGTGCCCTCGGTGGCCAGGACCAGCTCGCCTTCGGTGAGCAGCGCGCCGCCTGGCGTGCAGACCAGCCGACGCAGGTTCGTTGCCACGTCGGCAGCAGGATCCCACCACTGCAGATACAGCGGCACGCCGCCGACGATGCCCCACACGACGGCGCGCTCGGCCGGGGTCAGCGGCTCGAGCATGAGCGCCGCCTCGTGCGGCTTGAACGGGTGCACCGGAAGCACGAGGTCGAAACGGCCGTAGAGCGGGGCGCGCTGCTCGATCATCGCCTGCATCGTCCGCACCGCCGATCCGCACAGGACGACGCGGAGTTTTGTCTGACCCCGCAGCCGGTCCCAGGTTGCCCGTAGGACACCTTCGAGCTGGGGGGAGCCCCTCACCAGCTCGGGAAACTCGTCGAGCACGACGAGCAGGGGCTCGCCGCTCCCCAGCGCCGCCAGCGACTCCAGCGCGTCCTCCCAGTCCACGAACGGGCGCCGCTCGAGGTCGCGGAGCCCGGAGGCCGCGACGGCCGCGACGTGGCGGGACAACGCGCGCAGCTCCTGGCGGGCGGGGGCTCCCCGGGCGATGTGGAACACCGCTCGCTTGCCGCGCGCGAAGCGCTCCAGGAGCAGGGTCTTGCCCACCCGGCGCCGGCCCCATACCAGGCACATGCCGGCATCCGGCCGTTCCCACCAGCCCTCCAGGGCGGCCAGCTCATCTGCGCGGCTCACGAACCGAACGGGGTTAGGTGACATCGAAGGTAAGCTACCTTAAAGGTAGCCTACGCTGCGTGTCACCTTGTGCTGAGGGCGAGACCGCTTAATCCGCCTTGGCCTTGCCTTTGGCCTTCTGGGCGCGCTTCCACTCGCGGACTCGTTGGAGGGCCTCGGGCGAGTCGATGTCGGCGACCGAACGGGGCGTGGGGTCGGAGAACGGCGCTGCGGCCCTCTCCCAGCCCTCGGGTCGCACACCCAGCCGTTTCGCGAGCAGGGCGAGGAAGATCCGGGCCTTCTCGTCGCCGTAGCCCGGTAGCTGGCAAAGCCGCTTGAGCAGCTCGTCGCCGCTCGCGACGTCAACCCACACGCCCTCGGCGCGGCCGCCGTAGCGCTCGACGAGGTGTTGGCAGAGCGCCTGCGCGCGCTTCGCCATGGCCGCCGGGAAGCGGTGGAGCGCGGGCTTCTCGCGGAAGACGGCCTCCAAGGCGGCCGGGTCCGTCGCCGCGATCGCCGCCGCGTCCAGCGTCCCACCCAGGCGCTCGCGCAGCCGGTAGGGGCCGATGAACGCCCATTCCATCGGGACCTGCTGGTCGAGCAGCATCCCGAGCATGAGCGCGAGCGGCTCGGCTTCCAGCAGCCGGTCTGCCTCGGCGTTGCCGGTGAGGGGGATCACGATCCGCAGACTACCGCCCGATACGCTCGCAAGGGGAGCGCGTCGCCGAGGAGGGCAGGCCCATCAGCGTCGAGGTCGTGGTGTCGCTCGTCACCGCTGTGGTCGCGCTGCTCGGCGCGCTGCTCAGCGTGGTGCTGAGCAGCCGCGCGGCCACGGCGACCGCCAGGCTCCAACACGAGCTGGAGCTGCGCCGGAGCCGCGCGTCGAAGGAGGAGCTGGTCCAAGAGCTGATGGCCCGCTACCGAGAGCCGCTGATCAGGGCGGCGTTCGACCTGCAGAGCCGAATTTTCAACATCGTGAGGCAGGGCTTCCTGGTGAAGTACTGCACCGACGGAACCGAGGGCGAGCGGGAGTACGCGGTGCGGAACACCGTCTTCGTGCTCGCTGAGTACCTCTGCTGGGTCGAGATCCTGCGGCGGGAGGTCCAGTTCCTCGACCTCGGCGACGTCGAGCGCAATCGGCGGCTCGTCGAGTGGCTGGAGGCGGTCAGCGACATCCTGAGCACGGACCAGCGGATCACCGATCCAGGGTTCCGCCTCTTCCGGGGACAGCAGCGGGCGCTCGGGGAGCTGATGATCGAGCCGATCGAAGCGAAGGACGAGCCCGCTCGCGGCCGGTGCATGGGCTACGCGGCGTTCGTCGCCAAACTCGAGGCGGAGCCGAGCTTTGCGCGGTGGTTCGACAAGCTGGAGGCGGACGTCAAGCGGTTGGCTGCGGACCCCGCCTCCGCCTGTGAGCGGCTGATTCCCCTCCAGCAGGCGCTCATCGACCTGATCGACTTTCTCGACGATCCCCCGGTGCGGTTCCCGGTCGCTCAGCGCACAAAGCTTCCGAGCTGAGCGCTGCGCGCCAGCCGTCCAGGGTGCGGGCGGCGGCGGCGGCGGGGGACAGGCGCGCGCGGACGCGCTCGGCGAACGGCGCCGCCGCCAAGCGGGCGGCCTCGGGGTCCGCGGCGACCGCCGCGAGCCTACAGGCCAGGGCTTCGACGTCCCCGACCGGCACGAGCCCGTCGAGCACGTCCCGCGCGCCGCCCGAGTCCGTGGCCACGACCGGCAGGCCCATCGCGAGCGCCTCGGCGGCCACCAGGCCGAGCCCTTCCCGGTGCGAGGGCTGCACCACCACGTCGGCCTCGACGTACGCACGGTGCAGGCCAGCGAGGTCGACTTGGCCAGGCAGCTCGAGTGCGACGCCGAGGGCTCTGGCAAGGCCCGCCAGCCGTTTGCGCTCTGGGCCCTCGCCGATGATCGTGAGCGCCGCGGGGCGTCGCAGTTGCGCGACCGCCGCGACGAGGTCCGCGAAGCCTTTCTCGGGCACCATGCGGCCGACCGCGAGCACCCGGAAGGGGCCGCCGCGCTCCTGCCGCGCAGGAACCAGGGGGCGCAGCCGGTCGGCGGGCAGCGGCATCGGGTTCACCGCGTCGGCGGCCCGGCCGGTCGCGCGCTGCAGTCGCTCGGCGAGGTCGGTCGAGACCGCCTCCACCCGGTCCGCGCTGGCCAGCGCCCAGCGGGCCAGGGCGGCCAGGCGGGGTGAGCTTTCGGTCAGCGCGACGTCGGTGCCGTGAACGGTGGCCACCCAGGGCACGTCGACCCGCGCGAGCCGCGTGATCACCGCCCCCGGCAGCCACCAGTGGGCGTGGACCAGGTCGGGCCGGTCCCGGCGCACCTGGGCTCGCACCGCCCGCGCCATCGCCCCCACCAGCGACGCGACGAGCACAGGTCCGCCCGGGCGCCGCGCGGCCAGGTGCATGTCGCCCCGGTACGCGAGCCGCTCCAGTCGGTCGGGCCCGTACCGTGCGAGCCGCACCGGCACCCCGCCCACGTCGCGGGACCGGGGCAGCTCCTGGTCGTGTGGCGCCACGACGGAAACGTCGGCGCCCTCGCTGCGCAACGCCTGCGCCCACGTGAGCAGGAACGGGGCCGACGGGTCGCCCTCGCCCCGGGGGAACACGTGCGTGACGACGAGCGCCCGCATTACTGCCGCGGGTCGGTCTCGAGCACCTCGCGCACCCGGTAGGGCGGATGGTCCCGGGCGGCGGTGTGGCGCAGGACGTCGCCGATGAAGCCGATGCCCACGAGCTGCACGCCGACGAGCGCGCAGAGCACGCCGAGCGACAGGAGCGGGCGGGAGCCGATCCCCGCGCCGGTGAGCAGCTTCAGCGCCGCCAGGTAAGCGAGGATCACGAAGCCCGCCGCCGACAGCGCCGCTCCCAGCCCGCCGAACAGGTGCAAGGGCCGGTCCGCGAACCGTGTGAGGAGCAGCACGGTCAACAGGTCGAGCAGCGTTTTGGGGAACCGCAGGGGCGAGCGGTACTTCGACCGGCCCGCTACCCGCGCCCGGTGGCTGACCTCGACCTCGCCGACCTTGAAGCCGAGGTCGTGGGCGAGGACGGGTATGAACCGGTGGAACTCGCCGTACAGGGGCAGCTCGGCGGCGACCTCGCGCCGCATGAGCTTGAGGCCGGTGTTGAAGTCGCGCACGTCGAGGCCGGTCAGCGTGCGGGTGGCGGCGTTGTAGCAGCGCGACGCGAGGCGTTTGGCCGGCCGGTCGACGCGGGCTCGCCGCCATCCGCCGACGAGGTCGTAGGCGTCGCCCTCGACGAGCGCGAGGAGCCGCCCGATCTCTGAGGGCGCGTCCTGGCCGTCGGAGTCGAGCGTGGCGAGCAGCTGCCCCCGCGCGGCGGCGAACCCGGCGGCGAGCGCCCCCGACTTCCCGAAGTTTCGCCTGAGCACGATCACCCGGACCAGCTCGGGACGCTCGAGCTGGAGCTTCTGGAGCACCTCGGTCGACCCGTCGGTCGACCCGTCGTCGACGTAGACGATCTCGGCGGGCCGCTCGAGCGCCTCGAGGGCGGCGAGGAGGTCCGCGTGGAGCGAGGGCAGGCTCTCGACCTCGTCGAAGACGGGAACCACCGCGGAGAGGTAGACAACTCTGGCGGCGCTGCCGCCGCCCGCGCGATCTTGGGCAGACTGGTACCGGTGGTCCATGGCCATGGGGCGGATGAGCCTACTTGCACAATGGCAAACTCCGCCGCCACCTTTGCCCGATATTCACCCACCCGCGGCGGGCCTCGAAACCCGCCGTAACCCGGACGGTTGCCGGACGGTGAAAGGAGTTGACCTCCCGATGCGCGTGTCCCGCCGATGGCCGCGAGCCAGCGTCATCGTCGTCAACCTGAGCGGTAGGGAATACCTCGAGCGCTGCCTTGCCTCGCTGCGCGCACTCGACTACCCCCCGGACCGCCTCGACGTCATCCTGATCGACAACGCGTCGACCGACGGGTCCGTGGAGTACGTCCGTGCCACGTTCCCGGAGGTCCGGGTCGTCGTCAACGACCGCAACACCGGCTTCTCGCCTGCGGTCAACCAGGGCGCGAGGCTCGCGAAGGGCGACTACCTCGCGCTGATCAACAACGACGCCGAGGCCGATCCGGGCTGGCTTCGCGAGGCGGTCACGGTCCTGGAGCTGCACGATCCGATCGCCTGCGTCGGCAGCAAGATCCTCGCCGAGGACCGCACGACGGTCGACTACGCCGGCGGGCAGATGGCGTTCTACGGCCACGGGTACGCCCGCCGCCACGCCGAGCCCGACGACGAGGCCTGCGTGCACAAGCCGACGCTGTTCGCCTCGGGCGGCGCAATGATCGTCCGCGCCAAGGTGTTCAACGCGGTCGGCGGCTTCGACGAGGACTACTTCGCGTTCTTCGAGGACGTCGATTTCGGCTGGCGGCTGTGGCTGCTCGGCCACGAGGTCGCCTACGTCCCGTCCTCGAAGGTCTACCACCGCCACCACGGCACGATCGAACGCTTCGGCTACGCCCGCGAGCGCTACCTGCTGGAGCGCAACGCGCTCGCGACGGTGTTCAAGAACTACGGCGACGAGACGCTCGCGTCGGTGTTGCCCGGCACGCTCATCCTCGCGCTGTCCCGCGGGCTCCGGGACCTCGACGCCCCGCTGCCGGACTACCGGATCACCGAGGTCACGTCCCCGATCGGCGACGTGACGATCTCCGCGCTCACGGGTGCGCACCTCGCGGCGGTTCGTGACTTCGCGCTCGACCTCGACAAGCTCCGGGCGAAGCGCGAGTGGGTCCAGTCGCGCAGGGTCCGGCCGGACCGGTACGCGCTCCGGCTGTTCGAGGAGGCGCTCCGCCCGAACGTCGACGGGCCTGAGCACCTTCGGGTTTTCCAGAGCGTCGTCGAGGCGTTCGACCTGCACCGCAAGCTCCGCCCGCGCAACCGGGTGCTCATCGTCACGAAGGACGTGCTCAGCGAGAGGATGGCCGGCCCGGCGATCCGCTGCTGGGAGATGGCCACGCTCCTCGCCCGTGAGCACGAGGTCACGCTGGCGTCGACCGAGCCAGTCCAGCTGTCGACGTCGCTGTTCCGTACGGTGCGGGTGGACTCGGGGCTCGTCAGCGCCCTGCTCCGCGAGACCGACGTGGTGATCTTCCAGGGCTTCGTGCTGCACCAGTTCCCGCAGATCGCCGATTCGGACGTGCCGGTGCTCGTCGACATCTACGATCCTTTTCACCTCGAGGGGCTCACGCTCCGCAAGGACGACCCGCCGATCGAGCGGTTCGTCACCGCCAAGTCCGACGTCGGAGTCCTCAACAAGCAGCTCGAGCGCGGTGACTTCCTCGTCTGCGCCTCCGAGAAGCAGCGTGACTTCTGGCTCGGCCAGCTCGCGGCGGTTCACCGCATCAACCCTGCGACCTACGACCATGACGAGTCGCTTCGGTCGCTCCTCGCGGTCGCGCCGTTCGGCCTGCCCGAGGCACGGCCGGTCAAGACCGACAAGGTCCTGCGAGGCGTCCTGCCCGGGATCGACGAGAGCGACTTCCTGCTCCTGTGGGGCGGCGGGATCTACGAGTGGTTCGACCCGCTCACGCTCATCCGCGCTGTCGGCGAGGTCGTGAGAACGTACGAGGACGTCAAGCTGTACTTCATGGGCAGCGCCCACCCCAATCCCGCCGTGCCGAAAATGAAGATGGCGGCTCGAGCCCAGGAGCTCGCCGCGAAGCTCGGGCTGCTCGGCACCCACGTGTTCTTCAACCCCGACTGGGTGCCCTATGAGCGCCGGGCCGACTACCTGCTCGAGGCCGATCTCGGGGTGTCGACGCACTTCGAGCACATCGAGACCGCGTTCAGCTACCGCACGCGCATCCTCGATTACCTCTGGGCCAGCCTGCCGATCCTTGCCACCGAGGGTGACTCGCTGTCGCGAATGGTGAACGAGCACGGGCTCGGCCTGGTCGTCCCGCCGGAGGACGTCGACGCGCTCGCGCATGCGCTCGAGCGGCTGCGGAACGACCGGGATCTGTACGAGACCTGCAAAGCCAACGTCGAGGCGCTGGCCCCGGAGATGACCTGGGAGCGCTCGCTCGCGCCGATCGTCGACTTCTGCCGCAACCCCCGCCGAGCGCCCGACCGGGTCGGCAAGCCGCAACGGTACATCGCGGCCGAGCACACCGTCATCACGAAGACCCCCTGGCACTACGCGAAGCGGGTCCTGCACTACTACCGGAGGGGCGGACCGAAGCTCGCGCTGCTCCACGTCCGCAACTTCGTCAGGACGCGGCTCGGAAGGTGAGCAGGGGCCAGCACGCCGATTCGTGGACACTTTGGCCCACCTGGTGAGCCAAAGTGTCCACGAAGGCTTCTCGCACATGGCGCGGCCTGCCCCGGCGCAGCGGGGACCGCTGCTCGGCTGGCTCGGCGTGGGGCTCGCCGTCCGGTTCGCGCTCATGCCGTTCGCCGTCAGCGCTGACCTCCTTGCGGTCTACTGGCGCTCGCACCTCATCGCGTACGACGGGCAGCTGTTCGGTTCTTACCTCGTGAACATGGGCGCCCACTACGTGCACGCGGGGAGCCTGCGGCTCTCCGGCTGGCTGCTCCCCGATCCCCACGTGGTGTGGACCCACCCATGGTGGTGGGCTGACTTCTCGGCGCTCGCGCCGCAGACGCTGCGCTGGTTCTCGATCCAGCCGTGGGCGTACCAGACGCTGTTCGCGCTGAAGCTCCCCTACCTGCTCGCCGACGTCGGCGCGGGGTTGGGCCTGCTCGCGTTGCTCGGTCGCACGGCGACACCGCGTGCGACGACCCGGGCGTGGGCGTTCTGGATGCTCTCGCCGATCGGGCTGTACGCCTCCTACGTGTTCGGCCGGTACGAGATGTTCGCCGTCGTGCTCGTCCTCGGCGCGCTGCTCGCCTGCGAGCGCGAGCGGCCGTGGCTCGGCGCGGTCCTGCTCGGCCTCGCGATCACGATGCGGGCCTACCCGCTGCTCCTCGTCCCAGTATTCGGGTTGGTCGTCATGCGGCGCTGTCTGGAGCAGGTGGCCTGGGCGGCGGTCGCGCTCGCGCCGTTCGGTCTGGTGATGGCCTTGAACCGGCTGCTGGCCGGCTCGGTCGGCGAGCTGGAGCGGCTCAAGGACTTCGCGACCGGCTCGACGCTGCTCGCGTACGCGATCCCCGTCGACGGCCCGGGCCAGGTCCACCTGTTCGTGCTGTTCGCCGCGCTGGTCTACGGCACCTTGCTGGGGCGGGCGTACGGGTGGTGGGGGCGGGGCCGTGTGCCGGTCGAGCAGCTGTGGGTCTGGCTGCTCGTCTTCCACCTCGGGATGTTCGCGTTCGCGACGTTCTCGGCCCACTACCTCGCGTGGCTCACGCCGTTCGTTGCGCTCGCGCTCGGCCGGCGGCCGGCCTGGAGGGGGGCCTTGCCGCTCCACCTGCTCCAATGCGGTGCGGCGCTCGCGTTCGCGGACCTGGTCGGGGGGTCAGCGGTCACGGTTGGGCTGTTCCAGCCGCTGGAGCCCGAGCTGGCGACCGCGTGGCCGAACCTTCAGGAGGCGTTGCTCACGTCGGCCCGCCTCAGCGCACAGCTCGCCGGGGCGCTGCGCACCGGCTTGGTCGCGCTAGCCCTCCTGCTCGCCGTCCCCGCCGTCTCTGAGCTGGCCGGCCGCGTTGCCCCGCCGCCGCAGTCCCGTGGTCGCGAGCGCCGCCGCTCCTGCGAGCAGCCCGAGCCAGCCGAGCGTGAACCCCGGCTCGTCGCGGAGCAGCCGCCCGCCCGCTGAGCGGAGGATCCCGACGAGCTGCCGCGCCGCCGCGCCTGCTCCGCCGGTGCCGACGACCCGGAAGGCCAGGTCGCCCGCGGCGGGCATGCCGTTCACCGTGAGCTGGCCGCCCGGGTAGGGGTCGTTCGCGTCCTGCGCGGCCCGGTCGAAGCCCGGCGGCGGGGCGTTCGCGAGCAGCCCCACCCTGGTGGCGCCTTCCCAGCGGACCGTGATCGCGGCGACCGCCGGCGCCGGCGCTGGCGGGTCGAGGCGCACGGGCAGCCAGTGGTTGTCCTCCACCTGCGCCCCGCTGATCGTGACGCTCGCGAGCTGCCGTCCGTCGAGGTGGTCTGTGAGCGTCACGGTCAGCGCGCCTCCAGGGTCGGCGAGCTGCGCGTACGTCACGGTGAGCAGGTCGATCTCCGCGATCGCGTCCGTGGCCGGACGAAACGTCTGTCCGACGGGCTGGTCCAGCGCGCCGCCCAACGGAATGGCCAGCGAGTGCGTCGGCTGGAACGGCGCCCCACCCAGCCGCCCGCACCCGGGCAGGGCGAGCACCGCCGCCACCACGGCCGCCCACCGGAGCGTGACACGACGATCCATGCCCCAGACCGTAGCCGATGCCACCGCTCATCAGGGCTTGGTGCCTCTCCTGCACCGTCCAGCCTCAGCACGCGATCGTGCGGAGGTCGCGCGCTCGGCGGGGTCGGCCCAGGGACCCCGGCGCGCAGCATGTGCTGCTTGTGCTGGCTGCTCTTGGGCCACCAGCCCCCGAATTGTCACCCGTTCGTCCTCGCACGCCGCAGACAGGACCCCGCCCGGCTCGGGACCGCCGAACCACATCCTACCCCGAACGCTTGATGAACAGTTGCAACTATTCTCCGTGTGGAAGATGTTATTGTACCTCAAGTGTGGGTTGACCTCATTATGGAATGTTTGTTCTCATTGCTTAAATGGTGCATTGGGGAGCCGGGTCTATTGATTTACGTATCGGACAAACATGTCAAACTGTCTCTTGACTTGAGTTTGGATAAGGGTTTTAATGGCAGCCTGTTGGTGGCGCCAAGGTGGGACTTCAGGCAAGCGGGCAGGCGAGGACACTCCGATTTATTGCGCTTGCGTGTAGCCGGTGGGGGCGCTTTGCAGCTCGGCTTTCGCACAGCGGCAGGTGCGTTTTCAGCGGCTGGCGTGCGAGTGATCTGGTGAGAGCCACTTATGAACAGTCTGAGTTTCCTCGCATTGTTGCGAGGTGGTGCCCGCAACGGCATTCCTATCCTTTGGTCGACCTCGTCCGCGCTGTGCTGGAGCGGGGACGGCGCCAGCGCCAGGCAGATGCGAGCCGACGGCAGGTGGTGCCATGCGCAGCCACCTGTAACCGCTGGCGCGATCAGAGCTGCAAACTCCACGTCACGACCACCCCAGCCTCGGCGACCGCGGTGCTTGAACCGTCGCTTGCTGTTCTGCTGCGTCATCGCTGCGCCTTCAAGATCGTGAGCACTCTTGGCTATGCAGGGCTGCTGAATTCCACGCACTACCCGAGCCGCGGAGCAGGCACGTTCCTCAGGGCCTACCCGGACACCGACGAGCCCACGGAGCTCAACGGCACATTGGCGCGCTTGCTCGGCTCCACCATCCTCTTCGATCACCGCCCCTACCGTCCCGGCAGCCTCGCTGCTCAATGTCTCGACGGGAAGCAAGGACCGGCTGGGCTGTGGCCGACGCTCGGGACTGCTGCTGGTCAGCGCGGATGCGCATGGAGGGGAGCGGGTGGGTAAAGGGAGTCATTGTGGCCTAGGGCTGGTGCTGTTCCCCGAGATGCTGCGCCTAGTGGACCAAGCTGCGCATCCGCGGACGCTCGACTATTTCCAAGCAAGCCGCCCGTCATGCCAGGCCTGTCCAGACCGCTGGGCTCGTCCAACAGCGCAATGACCGGGAAGCGACGGGTCCACCGGTATTGGAGATCCCTCATGCCGAACCTTGAGGCGAAAGCTCCACCCCTCGAGAGGAAAGCCTCACCTCAGGGTGATCCCCGATTGCCGCCGGTGCCAGCAGCAGCCAGCAGTGCGCTCACGGTCACTCGCTTGCTCATGCAGGCGGCTCGGCGAGCGCCAGGATGGAGCACCGTCCTCGTGCTCGCGACGGTCGCCGGAGCCGTCGCCGGGCTGCTCTTCCCTGCGGCGCTGGGGGCGGCGGTGGATGCGGTGCTGGGACGTGCCGAGCCTGGCCCGGCGCTGACGCGCTTCGCGGCGGTGCTCGCCGCCACCGTGCTCAGCGGGCTGCTTGGAGGGGCGGCCGCCGCGTTTTACGGGGCATCGACGATTGCTTGGCTGCGACATCGGCTGCTGAACCAGGTGCTTGCGTTGGGGATGGCAGGCCAGCGGCGGTTTGCGGCTGGGGATGTGCTCGCACGGCTTGGCGGGGACGCGCCCAGCTCGGCGCAGGTGCTGCCGGCGTTGGTCGGTACCGCGGTGGCGGTGGCCACGTCGGTTGGTGCGGTGGTGGCGCTGTGGCTGATCGACTGGCGGGTGGCGGCGGTGTTGGTGATCGGCTTGCCGGTGGCGGTGGTGTTCGTCCGCTTGTTCGTCGTGCAGGCTTTGGACCTGTTTGTCGCCTACCGGCGGCTTGCGGCAGCGATCGCGGCACGGCTGGTCGATGCATTCGCTGGCATGCGCACGATTCGTGCCAGCGGGACCGCGCAGCGGGAGATCGAGCGCATCCTCGCTCCGCTGGCTGCGCTGTCGGCGACCGGTCATGCCCTGTGGCGGGCGCAGCGCGACGTGGTCTGGCAGGTGGGGCTGCTCCAGCAACTGCTGGAGATCGTGGTGCTCTCCGTGGCCGGCTTTGGTCTGGCCGCCGGGAGGATCACGCCTGGTGAGCTGCTTGCTGCCGTCAGCTACGTGCGTATAGCGCTCGGCATCATCGAGCAGATCGATACGTTGATCGGGGTTGCGGACGCGCGCACGGGCGCAGCCCGGGTGGCTGAGGTGCTGGCCGAGCGACCGGAGCTGTCCGTAGTCCCCACGCGCCCGCTGCCTGACGGTCCGGGCGCGCTCACGCTGCGCGGCGTCACCGTGCGTGGTGGCGAGTCGGTGCTGCTCGACCGGCTTGACCTCGAGGTGCCGGGCGGGGTCTGCCTGGCGCTGGTGGGGCGCTCCGGCGCGGGCAAGACGACGCTTGCGTCGCTGGTGGGGCGGCTCGTCGACCCTGACGAAGGTGAGGTGCTGCTCGACGGCGTCCCGGTCGCGGCGCTGGCGCCAATACAGCTGCGCCGGGCCGTCGCCTATGCGTTTGAGCAGCCTGCGCTGTTGGGCGAGACCGTGCATGACATGATCGCCTACGCTCGCCCGGCCGCCAGCCGGGCGGAGGTCGAGCACGCGGCACGTGCCGCACAGGCCGACGACTTCATCCGGCGCCTGCCGGAGGGTTACGACACGCCGCTCGCGCAGACCCCGCTGTCAGGAGGCGAGGCACAGCGCCTCGGCCTTGCGCGGGCGGTCGCTCAGGGTGGCCGGGTGGTGGTCCTGGACGATGCGACCTCCAGCCTCGACACCGCCACCGAGGTCCAGGTGCAGGCCGCCCTGGCCGCGCTGCTGGTCGGGCGCACCTGCATCGTAGTGGCGCACCGGGCCACGACCGCAGCTCGCGCCGACCTTGTGGCATGGCTGGACGGTGGGCGCGTCCGCGCTCTTCAGCCCCACGTGCTGCTGTGGGAGGACTCGGAATACCGGGCGGTGTTCGCTGCCTCGCCGGTCCCGGCGGGAGCCGGCGCCCAAGGCGGGCAAGGGTCGTGAGGCGGATGCCGGTGGGTCTAAGAACGTGTTGGAGAATCGCGGCCTTGCCTCGCGGGCGCAGCGAAGCGGAGCGCGGTTTCGGTGGCCGTCTATGGGGGACTCCCCCAGCCCCTGGCCGCCGAAACCGCAACAGCTCTAACAAAAACATACGACGATGGCTTGACGAGTCGGTCGCGTCGCGTCCCGGAAAGAGGCTCCGACCTAAAAGGCTCTTCGCGAGCGGAACCCGACGCGACGCGACCTCCCACAACAATCTCAAACACGTTCTGACATGAGACACAAAAGCGGCTGGGCGCTGCTGGCCCGGCACCTGGCGGCCCGGCGGCGGGCGCTCGCGCACGTCGCCGTCTGGTCGCTGGTGGAATCCCTGCCGGCGCTGACCTCGGGGATCTTGATCGCGACCGCGCTGGACCGTGGGTTTTTGGCCCGCCGCCCGCTGGTGGGGCTGGGCTGGCTCATCCTGCTCGGCGTGACGTTGGTCGTGCGCGCCTTCGGGACACGTCGGCTCTACCCCTGGCTGGGCGAGACGGTAGAGCCGCTGCGGGACGCGCTCGCCCGCGATCTGGTGACCGCCGCGATCGCCCGCGGGCAAACCCAAGCACGCCAGCCCGACACTGCTGGGGTCGCGCAGCTGACCCAGCAGGTCCAGGCCGTGCGCGAGCTCGTCGCGGCGCTGCTGCGGACCATGCGCGAAGTCGGCTTCACCTTGCTCGCAAGCCTGGTCGGCATCGCCGCGTTGGCCCCCTCCATCGCCCTGGTGGTCGCCCCGCCACTGTTGATGGCCCTGGCCTTGTATGCCCTCTTGCTGCGCCCCCTCAGCACCCGTCAGCGGTCCAAGCTGCTGGCCGGCGAGGCGATCACGGAACACGCGGGGCAAGTGCTGATCGGCTTGCGCGACGTGGTCGCCTGCGGCGCGGAGCACCGCGCCGCGGCAGCGGTCGGGGGTGCCATCGACCAAGAGGCCCGTGTGGGTCGCTCGCTGGCTGGGGTAGGGGCGGTCCACGGCCTGGTCCTCGCGGTCGGCACCCAGTTACCCGTCCTGACGGTCCTGCTCGCCGCACCGTGGCTGATCCAGCGGCAGCATCTGTCAGTCGGCGTGGTCAGCGGCGCGATCGTTTACCTCACCACCAGCCTCGGTCCGGCCCTGGGCTCCTTCGCCCAGGTGGCAGGTAGCTGGGGGCTGCAGCTTGCCGTCGTCCTCCAACGCCTCGCCGAAGCATGTGCTCCCCCGCTCGTATCCCCACCCCCGCCGGCCGCGCCACTTGATCGTCCCGACGGGCACGACCTGGAGGTCCGTAACCTCACCTTCGCCTACAGCGCACACGCCGAGCCAGTCGTACGCAACCTCAGCCTCAGGCTGGACGATGGAACTCATCTGGCCATCGTCGGCCCCAGTGGCGTGGGCAAGTCAACCCTGGCCAACCTCCTCGCCGGGCTGCTGCCACCACAGCACGGCCAGGTACGCCTCAACGGGCTTCCTCTCCAGCATGTGAACGACGCTTACCTGCGGCAGACCATCGCGCTCATCCCGCAAGAGGCATACCTGTTCGCCGGCACCTTACGCGACAACCTCGTCTACCTGCACCCTGACCCCCCCGAGGGCAAGCTCGACGAGGCCGTCGAAGCCGTCGGGCTGCGACCGACTGTCCAACGGCTGGGCGGCTACGACGCGCTGATCGGCCCCGATGGCGCCACCCTGTCTGAAGGCGAGCGGCAGCTCGTCGCGCTGGCCCGCGTCTACCTGTCACCCGCTGCGATCGTGCTGCTCGACGAAGCCACCTGTCACCTCGACCCTGCTGCGGAGGCCGTCGCCGAGCAAGCCTTCGCTGCCCGAGGCGGCATCCTCATCGTCATCGCCCACCGCATCAGCTCCGCCCTAAGAGCCGACCAGATCCTGCTCATGGACGGCGCCGCTCCGCTGTCAGGAACCCACAAGTCACTACTGGCCACCTCCCCTCTCTACGCCGACCTCATCGGCCACTGGCACCCAGAGCAACGACATCCTGTAGCCAGCCCTCGAGGGCACACGCGGTAGGCGTGGTCCGACGTCCCAGCCGAGCACGGCCGTTGCCCCGGGCAGATCTGAGATCGGGGGCTGGTCGAGGCCGTGGAGGCGTCGGTGGACCCGGCCACTCGCGGCGACCCCGCTGTCGTCCAGACGCGCTCAACACCGCCAGAAAGAAGCCAGAGCAAAGCAAGAATCCGCCCGTAGACTTTACGAAATCTGCTCCAGACAAGCAGCTCGGGTGACTTCGGTTCTAGTCGATAATCACTGGCAAGAACGGCTTTCCTGCGTACCTTCGCAAATTGGTTGACGCAACATTGGAGCTTGCCCTGAGCCAGCCTCGCTTTTCCTGCTCATGATCGGCGAGTGTGTCGTTCAAGGGTGTATTGACTGTGAGGGGAACTCTTGATACAGTCAATGATCATCTCCTGGAAGGTCGGGTGTCTACCACCGAGCGGGCGGATCTACTGGTAAAGGGCCAAGCCAGCGCACGTCACAAAGGGGGGTAACGCCCTCATTCGGCGCAGCTTCGTAACCTTGGAGCAAAGAGAGGTGACGCTATGGCGATCGAAGAGTCGTCCTCAGCGAACACGGCCAATGGCGCGGATGCCGATCAGCTGTCCTCCCGAGGGGGGGAACCTGACATTGTTGAGAGGTATTTCATCCAACAACTAAATCCGGTCACGCATCAGGTGCTGAAGGTAGAAGAAGTTGATCAAACGACCGGAGAACGTAAGGAGCTGGGGTTATTCGACCTGCCGAATATGCACCGCGTAATGGTGCGGGACCACGTCCGTACTGACTCCTTCCGGAGAGCTCTGTTTGCGGCTGTGAAGGAGGGCGATGTGGTGCTTGATATTGGGACAGGAAGCGGCATCCTCAGCCTATTTGCGGCGCAGGCGGGGGCAAGCAAGGTCTATGCGGTCGATCCTTCGCCCGTGGTTGGACTCGCTCAAGAATTGATTGCCCTAAACAACGTCCAACGGACGGTCGAAGTAGTCCAGGAGAGGATCGAGGACGTTCAGTTGCCCGTCAAGGTCGACGTCATCGTGTCTGAGTGGCTTGGGGTGTACGGTGTGGACGAGAACATGTTGGGCTCAGTGCTGCTCGCGCGCGACCGTTGGCTGAAGCCGGGCGGGAGACTTATTCCGGGACGGGTGACGGCGTGGCTAGCGCCGGTGTTGAGCGGCGTACGCATTGATACCGAGTTCTTCCACAGCAATCCGTATGGACTCGATTTGGCGCTGCTCTCGGAGTCTTCCGTCCATGAGCTAATGATATTTCGGACCGTGTTCTCCGGAAACGATGTCCAGGCCGAGCCCCAAGCCATGTGGACGACCGACCCATACCGCTTTCCTGTGGAGGAGGCAGCTCTACCGTTCGAAGCATCGTTGACGTTCACCTTCGAGCGGCAGGCAAGGGTGAATGCCCTCGTCGCGTGGTTTTCCGCAGAGCTCGGCAACGGGTTAGTCCTCAGCAACGCTCCCGGGCAGGCTCCCACATCTTGGGGACAATTTCCTTTCCCGTTGGAACGGACCGTCGAGCTGGAGCCCGGAGCAGAGATGGCCGTCCAGTTCACCTCCCTGCCTGCCGGCCCCGGATACTGCCATCAGGCGTGGTCGGCGCGTGTCGGACACGGACCCTGGGAGCATCATGGGACGAACCAGCCGACAGGCGCGCTCGCTGGCTGATCGCAAATAGTCTTGCACGTCTTAGGATCCGATCGACTCGTGCGCGAACTCCAAGCTCGTGGGGCGAAGAGACTGGAAGGGAATTGTTTAGTGCAGCGTTCTGACGGAAGCGGTGATGCTAATGGCAACCGAAGAGTATTCCTCGGCTAGTGTAGCCGACGGCGCAGATGCCAGTCGGTCGCCCTCCTTGCCAGGGAGGCAACCTGATGTTGTTGAGAAGCACTTTATCTATCAAATGAATGCGGCCACGAATCAGGTGCTTAAGGCGGAAGAGATTGATCCTACTACCAGAGAACGCAAGGAGGTGGGCCTCTATGACACGCCCCACATTTACCGTATAACGGTGCGTGACCACCTGCGCACTGACACCTTCCGTAGAGCACTGTCGGCCGCTGTGAATGAGGGAGATGTTGTACTTGACGTCCGCGCGGGAACAGGTATTCTCAGCCTCTTTGCGGCCCAGGCGGGCGCGAGTAAAGTCTATGCGGTAGAGCCTGCGGGCGTGGCTGGACTCGCTCGGCAACTCGTTGCTCGGAACAACCTCCAAGAGACGGTCGAGGTGATCCAAGCGAAGGTTGAGGACGTTCGGTTGCCCGCGAAGGTTGATGTCATCGTGTCAGGCTGGCTCGGGCCATACGGTGTGGACGGGAGCATGTTGGCCCCAGTGCTGCTTGCGCGCGACCGTTGGCTGAAGCCAGGTGGGAGAATCGTCCCAGAACGGGTGACCGCGTGGATGGCGCCGGTGTCGAGTGACGTATGCCTTGAGACCGCCTTCTTCCATAGCCGTCCCTATGGGCTCAATTTGGCGCCGCTGGCAGAGTCATCCGTCCAGGAGCTCATGGGGGCGCTACCCCGTTTCACCGGAAAAGACCTCCAGGCCGAGCCTCAAGCCATGTGGACGACTGACCTTCACCGCTTTCCTTTGGAACAGGCGACTCAACCGTTCCGAACCTCATTGGCTTTCGTCTTTGACCGGCAGGCAAGGATAAATGCCTTCGCCGCGTGGCATCACACGGAGTTCGGCAATAGGCTCGTCCTCAGCAACGCTCCCCGGCAAGCTTCCGGCTCTTGGCGACGTCGCTTTGTGTTACCGTTGGAACGCACCGTTGTGCTGGAGCCCGGAGCGCAGATGACCGTCCACTTCGTCTGCCTCCCTGATGGTGCCGGATACTCTCATCATTCGTGGTCCGTGCGTGTAGGATCCGGAGCGTGGGAGCACCATGACACCAGGACGAACGAGCCGCCACGCCCGCTCGCTAGCTGACCGCCGCCTTTGTGAGCGACCCACTTACTCGTCGATGGCGGTGAGTAGGTGAGTCGCCTCCTCCACACCGGGCAAGAGGCGAAAGGTCTCCTCCACGAGGCGGTACCAACAGCGGATCGTTCTCGAACGCAATCGCAGTGAAGGCGGTCAGCGACAGCGTGTGAATGGTCGATTCTGCATGATGTGATCCCGGAGCGTGACCTGACGTCAGGGTACCGATCAGGGTGTGTGGACTGACCGAGCGACTCAGGCCGCAGTCGATGCATCCCGGTTTTGGGACTGACGGCCCAGGGGCCAACAGGTAGGGATAGGCACGTCTGGGCGCTCCTGGACTTGGGGTGAGGATGGCAATCGCCGCTCGCCAAGCTGGGCCAACTGTGGGAATTCCATGAGCTTCTTGCCAACCTCGTCGGCAAGCGAAGATCCGCTACAAAGCTCCGTCCCGGGCTTCCCCTCCAGCATGTGGCGACGCTCCCATGCGAGAGGCCATCTCGCCTGCGCTCATCCCTTTGTCAAGGGCACGCGCGGTAGACATCCCGCAGTGCCGTCGTCGCGCAAAGAGGGGCGGGTCCATAGTGCGCCTGTCGATCATGCAAGCTTGGCCGTGACAGACAACAGGCCGGGCGCCGGATGAGGAACTGATCGAGGGTTGAAGAGCAACCAGAGGAGCGGCTCGCGCGCTGGGTAACCGTTCATCCTGGTGTCGACTTAGGGCTTGGGCATAAATAACGTTGCTGTTTTCCCGCTGTGCAGTGACGCGGCGCGCCGGCGCCGCACGCCTCGAGCGCGTGCCGGCTGCTGGTCGCAGCGATCCCCGCCGCGTCCGTCTGCAGCTGACCCAGCGTCATCGTGAGCAGCCCATTTTGACTGTGCGTGACGCATGCCAGCGCTGTGGCCAGGAATCGTCATATGGCCAGGGTTCGTCACGCATGCGTGACGAACCCTGGCCACAAGGGCGAACACCGCCCAAACGACAACGTTATTTCGACCCGGGTCCTTACTCGAGATCCGTCTGCGGGTCCCAGAGCATCAAGTGCGGGTCGGGACGTCCACGACCGCAGTGTTCCCCGACCATAGGGGGTGCGCCGGCCTGCTACGGGCCCGGCGTGCGGGGGCTGATCGCCTACCTTTCGGTGGCAGCCTGCCCACACAGGTCGACCGCTGCGCCCAGCTGCTGGGCGACTTGCTGGGCGCGTCGGTGACCACTAGCAGCATCGCCGCGATTCCTGGGGGAGGCCGTGACCACAAGGTCGCCCGCCCCATCCCGCGAGGTCATCCGGGCGGGGCTGGCCGCCGCCGAAGTGGGTCTGTTGCGACGATACGGGCGCCCGTGTGGCGGGCTTCCTTCCTTCAGGGATGAACTGTTACGTGCGCTGGACGGCCTTGCGAACCAGGGGTCCGTCGGTCTTCGCATTCGGGGCTAGTGTTCAGTCGCTGTAATCGTTTGAATGTCTAGGCCGGGCAGGATGTCGCGTTATGCCTGGTCAAAGCGTAGTTCGTGCCGTTCGCATGTTAAAAAGATCTCTGCGACTGGACACTAGGCGACCCTGCGCCGATCGCGTATCCTTTTCGTGGCCGGGTCCGAGGAGCAGTACGTGGCAGGCAGGCGGCCACTAGGGCCGCTATCCGACCCTAGGTGTTGCTATGTGTCTTAGAGCGACAGCACCGTGCAGATCGACTGACCTCCGCAGTTCGTGTTGCGTCCGCAAACGAAGGTTAGGAGGACGCACAGCAGCCCCGGAACTCCGTCAGCACCGAGTTCGGTCGGTGAGGACAGTGACTGAAGGCCGAGAACGTCGACCCCGAGGTCAAGGTTAGTCTCTGGAATCATGAATATCACCTCCTTTCATGAAGGGTGTCGAACCGGAAACGATGTTCTGGTTCGCATAGTGGCCGCTATCCGACCCTAGGTGTTGCTATGTGTCTTAGAGCGACAGCGTCGTGCAGATCGACTGACCTCCGCAGTTCGTGTTGCGTCCGCAAACGAAGGTTAGGAGGACGCACAGCAGCCCCGGAACTCCGTCAGCACCGAGTTCGGTCGGTGAGGACAGTGACTGAAGGCCGAGAACGTCGACCCCGAGGTCAAGGTTAGTCTCTGGAATCATGAATATCACCTCCTTTCATGAAGGGTGTCGAACCGGAAACGATGTTCTGGTTCGCATGGTGTGGCCGCCTGCCTGCTACGTTCTGCTCCTCTGGTGATCCATCTCTCGGCGACCACCCGGAGGGGCCGCGATCTGGAACAAAAATGACTCGATCTGGTGATATAGCTGCAGCACTGCCACCCGGCTGGTGATCATGTGGTCCTCGTCAGGTAGCTGAAGGAACCACAGATCCTCACCGTCCTGGTAGCCGTATGCCCGCAGCCGATCGCAGAGCATCAAGGACTGGTCGGAGGGGATCAGCGAATCCCGGCTGCCGTGGACGATGAGGAGTTTGGCGCGCAAGTCGCCGCAGCGGTGTAGGAGATCGGTCGCCTCCTCATCGTGGGTGGGATCCCGCAGCAGGTCGACGAGCCGTTGGACCGGCGGTGCCCCCACGGCTCGCAGGCTCGACAGTGACGCGAACGGTGAAACGGCGATGACGCCGTCACACAGCTCGGGATGCCGGGCCGCGACCAGGAGCGCGAGGAACGCGCCGTAGCTTTGTCCGTAGAGCACGACTCGCCGTGACCCGCCCTCCACTCGCAGCGCGGTGGTGACCGCCACCACATCGTCGATGTCGACCGAGCCAGCCGCGCCTTCCAGCGACCGGACGAACTCCTGGCCATAGCCTGTGGAGCCGTGATAGTTCGGCGCCACCACGACCGTGCCGAGTCCTGCCAACAACTGGAGCTCCGGCGTGAACGTCGCTGACCACTGCTCGACCGGCCCGCCGTGCACGGCCACGACGACGAGATCGCGTTGTCTGCAGGCGGGTGGCTCGTACCGCAGCGCCTCGACAGCTCCGCGCGGTCCGTGGAAGGAGACGATTCGAGGTGTGAGGAGATCGCTGCCGGGCAGATCGCCGAGGTCGGGCGTCTCGTCGAGTGAGAACATCTCCTGGGCGGGCAGGTAGCTTGCCGATACCGCCGGTATCGTCGGGTTGCCGAACAAGAAGCGGATACGGTCGCCAGCTCGAACAACTGGCTGGCTCACGACACCACTGGGCAGCCGCAGCGGGCCCGAGACGCTCAGGTCATTGGTGTCGGCGAGCCAGAGTTCCGTCACCAGGCCGCGTTGGCGGCGCAGGATCAGCTCCCGACCACTGGGGTCACAGAGCTCCACGGCTCGGTCCTCGCCCTCCAGGTCGGGAAAGAAGCGGACCGTTCGGCCGTTATCCAGGTGTGCGACGCCGGCTCTCCGGTGTCCGAAGCAGTCGCTGGTGACGCCCAGCAACCCTCGGCGAGGGTCGCAGAGGACGATGCGATCATTGCTGTGGTCTGAGATGTGGAACGAGCGGTGATACGTCTGTTCGGCAAGATTGACGACGTAGCCGCTGGCCTTGCCGTCGGGCTCGCTGAGGTCGATCGCCAGCCGGCGTCCTGGGTCGAGCCAGGAACCTCCGGCGAGGAGCCCGGATAACTGGGCCAGTGGTCGTAGCCGTGGCTGGTGGTGCTCGATCCGCCAGATCGTGGACGTGCCGTCGTCGCATGAGATCACCAGGTCCCAGTCGGCGCCCTCGAGTCGCGGCAACAGCCGCACCGCGTCCGCCTCCTCGTCGCTCAGCTCCGCGATCAGCTCAGCCGTCCAGGGCGGGACGTCGCCGGTACGGCGGATCTCGACGATGCGCAGCCTCCCATCCAGAAGTGAGCACGTCCGGATGTGGTCCTGTGAGGGGAAGGTGAGGTGGGTATTGGGGGACAGGAGCGGATCCGGCCCGTAGACCCGTTCGGAATCCAACCCGCGCTCGAGATCCGCTACCTCGACGGCAAGGGCGCCGTCGCGGTCGATGAGGCGGGCGGCGTGGCGGCCGTCAGGGGTGAACGCGAAGCCGTGCAGTCTTGGCACGCTTGCCAGGGCCTCGACGAAGCTCATGACAGAGGTACCTGCACGGGTTGGAGGAGCAGCTCGTCAGCCATCAGCGGACGGGCGCCGCCGTGCAGCAGGCGGAGCAGGAACGCCCCTATTCCCGTCAGTCCGGTGTTGAAGGAGGCCGTGACCTCCATCTGGAGCTCATCAGGAAATACCACGAGGCCGTCCCACTGGACCCGGTGGGCGTAGATGGCCGTGGCGAGCTCCCACGCAAGGTCGCGGAACCGTTGCTGTCCAGTCAGGTCATGCAGGTCGAGCAGGAACTCGGCGTCTCCAGCCAACCCGTGGCACTGCACGAGCGCGCTGCGCCACTTCGTGCGCATCACCGCCTGAGCCGCGAGTTCGGCCATGCGCCGATACCGGTCGTCACCGGTGGCCCCGTACGCGCGGAGCAGCACGGTGCCAACCCCCGAGGACCCGCTGCACCAGTGGGTCCAGGGCTCCGCCCGTCCCGGACCGGGCTCCCAGGTGGCGCCGCCGTGCTCGATGCGCACGACACGCATCAGCGTCTCCAGCCCCTCGAGCGCGAGGTTCCGGTAGCGTTCCTCGCCCAGCGCCATGCCTGCGCAGAGCAGAAAGTAGGCGATCCCGGCGTTGCCGTGGGCGAACCCGTAGGAGGTCAGGCCGGCGAAGCTCGAGGATGCGTCCTTCGGCACCGGCCACACCACGCCGTCGGACCCGGAATGCGCGGTGGTCACCAGCGCCTGGGCCGCGAGCCCGGCGCGCTCGAGGAACCGCGTGTCGCCCGTCCGCGCCCACTGATGGAGCTGTCCGAGGCCAATCCCGGCGGTGCCGTGGGTGAGGTCAGGGTTGAAGGAGCTGGTCGGCAACGCGAGAGCAAGTGTGTTCGCGCGCTGCAGCAAGTCCGGATCCTCCAGGCAGCTCGCGGCCTCGGTCAGGAACCAGACCGTGCCAGCAAGCCCGAAGTACAGCCCTGGTGGCCGCCCAGGCTCGGCTGCGATGGCGTCGGACACCCATCGAGCTGCCGTACGTACCAGATGACGCAGCGCTGGATCTGCGCCTGCTTGGATCGCCTGGCACAGGAACAGGCCAACCCCGCTCGCGCCCGACTGCACGTTGCAGGGGTCGAGCGGCAGGCCCTGACAGCTCGTAGGCCACAGGTACGGCCCCGTGGGGGTGACCGTGCGGGCCAGCCAGCGTCCGATGTCGTCGACCGCGCGGGCGAGCTCTGCCTGGGAGGGCGACACCAGCTCGTGGGTGCAGGGGGGACGCGGCCCCTTGATCGCGTCGAGGACCTGACGCGGCCCCCACCGCCGCGCGGGCTCGTCGGCCATGCAGCCCAGCACGATGTCGCAGACGGGGAAGGCCGCCATTCCGTCACGCTCCAGCCTGGTCAGCCGGTCGGCCAGCCGCTCGCCCCTCGGTCGGGGGTTCCCGTGGTCGGCAGCCAGGTAAAGGTCCGTGCCGGTCGCGACATAGGCAATTGTGGCGCCCAAGCTGTAGTAGTCGTCTGGAAGCCCAGACGGCTGTCCCTCCGCCTGCTCGGGAGAGGCGTAGCCGGGAGTCTCCATCGCCCAACGCGGGGGTGGCCCGTCATCAAGTACATGGGCGACCTCCAGGTCCACGACGCGCAGCTCGCCGTTGGGCATCATGATGAGGTTGTTGGGGGTGAAGTCGCGGAGCAGCACGCCGGCGTCGTGGACGGCATGCATGGTCTCGGCGAGCTGGCGGATCATCGCTTGCAGCGCCTGCGGGCTGAGCCCGCCCCCGGCTGACCCCCCGGCCATGAGCACGTGCTCGCGCAGCCCGTGACCCTCGATGTGCTCCAGCACCAGGAAGAGGTGGCCTTGCTGCTCGAAGATCTCCAACAACGCAGGCACCCGCCGCAAAGAGCCCAGGAGTCCCAAGACTCGAGCCTCGTGGCGCAGGGAGTCAGTGACGCCGCCGACAAGGTCCCGGGCCTCCACATGCGCGCGAGCCTCCTTGATCACCACGTTCGAGCCGGTGGTGCGGTCTTCCGCGAGGTACACGCCGCCTTTGTTCGCGTGCTTGAGCGCCTGGTGGACCACGTAACGGTCGTTGAGCAGGATCGGCCGGCCGGGAAGTGGCGCGGCGTGGCTGCCGTTGCCGTTGGGCGCTGGTACGGCGGTGGCGAAAGGATTGGTCACCCAGCCCGGCGGGGTGTACCAGGCGCGGCGCTCGTCGTGCACCGGGTTGCCGTCGGGATCGCGGATGACGTAGAGGTACGTGCCGTCGCCGTCGAACACCCTGTCGTCCTGGAAGGCCCCATAGCGGTAGTGAACGAGGCTGCCGGGTCGAATTGGGCGATCCGACAGGATCGCCGGCCCGGTCAATCCCTGCGTGGCGCGGTCACACACCTGCGCGATACGCACCGCTTGCGCGTCATTGAGGGGATAGACGGTGACGAACTTGCCCGCTGCCTCTCGCGGGCTGTTGACGGTGTTGAGTTGGCCGATCTGGTTGCGGGTAGCGGCGAACTTGAAGGGCACGGCTTCCTGTAGCAGGACTGGCATGACGGCGGCCAGGACGTCTCCCGCGGAGCGGCTCGTGGCCGCGACGTGCAGCTTCCAGCCCTGCGCAGGCATCCGCACACCGATTGGCATGAAACGCATCCAAATGCCCGATCGGCGCATTGCCCACGCCTGTCCGTATGGGGCGAGCAAGCTGCGGGCACACTCGGCCAGATCGTCCTCGGCCTTGCCCTCGGTATCCGCGTACCAGGACCAATAGCTCTGCGCCCCTACTACCATAAGACGCTCCCGTCTTGCGTCAGCGACTGCCCGTTCTTCGCTTTTCCCCATCACCCAATAGGGTTAAGCTAGCCTAGGGCTGACATAAGTTTGATCCGCCCCTGCCCCGCTGCCACCTTGATGCTCTGGTCAGCCCTCAACCCTAGGACAGGCCAGACCGTAACTGAGGGGTTCGGCTTTGGCAAGAGGAAATTCAAATGATTCGCACTGTGCGCACAGCTGGTACGCATAGGATTGCGGCCCGTAATCCCAATAAGAACAACGCAGTGACCACAGTTCATGCTGGTTATGCCGCCGAAGCGCACTTTGCTACTCCTGCCATATCTATCTGTGCACCGCGACTATTGAGGGGGTCAGGCGGCCTTTGGTAGAGAGGCGCCCGTCGATTCTCAGATTGGGTCAATACAAAGAATCTCAAACCGTCCAAGAGTCATCGCCTGAATGATCACATTGTCGTCAGTAGGCTTCGCAGCAAGACTCATGCAGGGCCGAGCTACAAGGCGCATCGTGGCGCCTACTTAGAGCGTAATCGCGTACCCCCTCCGTAACTATTCATCCCTGAAGGAACGGGGCTGTGTCAAGCGCGCGTGAGGGTTGTGGTCAGTTGGCAGGCGTGTAAGGGCAGGCTGGGGTGGTCAAGGCGCGGCGCCGTGCTCCGTGGCTGGCGGGCCTGGACGCGTGGAAGCGGCTGGTTGTGGGCTTGCGGCGGGGACTGCCAGCATCACCGACCTGGGCTGATGCTGGACGCCTTCTCGCGCACAGCAACCGTCTTTGCCCAACCGCACGCCCGTTGCCCGCCTCGGCCGCGAACGCCACGCGCTGTTGGCGAAAGAGGGATCTTCCTGCGCCTGTCTGGGTGCAGGAAGGAACCGGTGCGCGAGAGGGGCCATCCACCCCGCCGTGGCCACCCGCAAGCTGTAGGACGCAACCGCACCGCCGCCGGTGCCGAGGTCCAACAAGTACTGGCCAGTCTGCTGCGCAGCGCCGCCCAACAACAGCGCAACCCTATCGGCTGCTCATCGCGGTGCTGCCAAGCCCTGCTCCGACGATCATCGACACTGGCCCTGGCAAACCTACCCAATCCTGCTCGCTGGTCTATGCGGCCGGGGAGCTGATATCCTGCAGGCGGGTGCGGGGAACTCGACACGGGAGATTCCACTGCGATTCTGACTTGTGTCATGATAAACGGGCGAATAGTGGGGAGGGCGGGATGGAGGCACGGTTCGACACCGAAGAGGTTTTCGGCGACGACTACCTTTATTTCCACGAGAAGTTTCTCGCCGAGATCGCCGACGGCGACTCCGACCTCATCTGGCGGCTGCTCGAGCTAGAGCCTGGCATGGAGGTGCTCGACGTGCCATGCGGGCATGGGCGGATCGCGAACCGGCTCGCCGCTCGCGGCGTCCACGTGACCGGGCTAGACGCCACGCCCAGGTTTCTCGACCTCGCTCGCCAGGACGCGGCCGAGCGCGGCGTCGAGGTAAAGTACGTGCACGGCGACATGCGCCGGCTGGGATGGACGGGACAGTTCGACCGGATCGTCAACTGGTTCACGAGTTTCGGCTACTTTTCCGACGAGGAGAACCGCCAGGTGCTCGCCGAGGCGCACCGCGCCTTGCGACCCGGCGGCAAGCTACTCATCGAGACGGAACATCAAGCGTTAGTGCTCCGCATGCTGGGCGACCGGATCGTCGAGCAGGACGGCAGCTGGCTGATCGACCACAACGTGTACGAGCCACTCACCGGAAGGATTCACACAACGCGGATCGTGATCCGCGACGGCAAGAGCCGTACGATGCGGCTCTTCGTCCGGCTGCTCAGCTTTCCGGAGCTGCGGGAGTGGCTGCTCGCCGCTGGCTTTTCTCGCGTCGATGGCTACGGCCGTGATGGCCAGCCGCTCAACTCCTACAGCACGCACATGCTTGCGGTGGCCACCCGTTAGGGGTCTGTCAAGAGACGCTGTGCCTGCGGATGTGTCAAGCCGACAAGGGCCGCCGGCTGGGACTGATGACCGGCCAGTGTTCTTCTGGCTGATCCATGCGGGAGTGCTGCCAGCCACGCGGCCAGGACGTTGTGCTTCGTGCGGGCATGTCGCTGTCGGGCCACGACGTTGGGTGGGGACGGCGCAGGTGCGGCTTGGACCACTGGGCGTGGTCTTGTGGGCCGACGGTCTGGGGTAGGCGGCCTGGGCGCTCCTCTACTCTGCCGCGAGGATGGCTATTGCCCGCCGAGCTGGGCGAACTGTGGGAATCCCGGGAGCTCCTCGCCAAATCGGTAAGGAGCTGAAGGTCTGCTACAAGAGTTCCGCCTGGGCTTGCTGTGGTCGCTCGTCACGCCGCTGCTCATGACCGGGGTCTTCACGGTCGTCGGCGCGATCGTGGGGAACGGGGCGCTGGTCAGGAGGTCTACTTCCCACGCGAGGTGCTCCCGCTGCGCTCGTGCTCCTCGTGCTCTCCCGGGGGGTCCACTTCCTGCTCGCGCTCGTGGCCACGAGCCCGCTGTTCATCTACTACCGCGGGTTCCACCCTGAGCTGATCCCGGCGATCGCGTCCTGCTCGTCGGGTTCACCGCCGGGGTGTCGATGCTGTTCGTCGCCGCGAACGTGAGCTTC
>JBOGEB010000006.1:32807-57464 GCA_050743125.1 Egibacteraceae bacterium | reverse complement strand
GCGTCGGGTGGAGCGACCTAAAAGGCTCTTCGCGAGCGGAACCCGACGCGACGCGACCCCCACAACAGTTTTCAAACACGTTCTGAGGGATCAAACATGAGCGCGCGTCCGGAGCTTGCCGTGGAGTGGGAGGGGAAGATCCTCATCGCGTCCTTGGCGGGTGAGGTCGACCTTGCCTACGCCGAGCCGCTCCAGCAGTCGATCCTCCAGGCCGCGGTAGGGCAGCCCGCGGGGGTGGTACTCGACGTGGGTGACGTGACCTACCTGGACAGCGCTGGCGTGCGGCTGCTGTTCCTCACACACCGCGAGTTCAAGCGCCGGCGGATCCCGCTGGTCGCGGTGCTTCCGCGTGTGCCCGCGGTCCGCCGCACACTGGAGATCGCGGAGGTGCCGACCGAAATCCCCGTCCAGGACACCCGATCCGAGGCGATCGCCCACATCAAGCTCGACAAGGCGACCACGGCCGCCGCTCAGCTCCAGCACGCGCTCGACTCGCGGGTCCTCATCGAGCAGGCCAAGGGCATCCTCGCCGAGCGTCACGGCGTCGGCGTCGAGCAGGCTTTCGAACGCATGCGCACCTTCGCCCGCCGCACCCGCCGCACCGTCCGCGAGATCGCCGACGGAGTCGTGAGCGGCTCTCTGGACGTGCCCGCGTAGCCTTGCGCGCACGTCGAAGCGCCGCGCTCCGCACGAGTCAGCGATCGTGTTTCGACCCACGTGGTCAGGCGGCGGAGCCGTCCGCGTCGGCGAGGCCGAGACGGGAGGCGTGACGGCGGAGGCAGTCGAGGCAGCGGGCACGGGTCGGGCCGATGCTCCCGATCGGCAGCTCGAGCGAGGCCGAGACCTCCGCGTAGCTGGGCTGCTCGGAGGCCATCAGGACGCCGAGCAGCCGCTGGCAGCGGGGGGAGAGCTCGCGCATGGCCCGCCGGAGCAGCGCGTCCCGCTCGGACGTCAACACCGCAACCTCTGGGCCGGAGTCAGCCCTGTGGGGCGTTGGCAGCTCGGGCGGCTCCTCCATCGGCTGTGCTCGTCCGGCGTGGTGGAGCACCCGCAGGCATTCCCGGCGGGCGGTCGTCGCGAGCCACGCACCGACATGCTCGGGGTTGTGGATCCGGTCGAGGTTCTCGACCAGGCGCGTCCAGGTCACCTGGACGACGTCGGCGGCGTCGGCGTGCCCCAGCCGATGTGCCCGGGTGATCGCCCAGAGCAGCCCGTTGAATTGGTCGACGAGTTGGTTCCACGCTTCCTGGTCGCCCTGTGCCGCGGCCCGCAGCAGGCCGGGGAGCTGGGCTGAGTCGAAACGCTCCATGGGGTGAGTCCTTGCAGGAGAGGCGGTCCCTGTAGAGACAAGCCTCCGGCGCAGGCACCCCCCGCGTCGTCAGTACTCAGCTACTGGTTCTGTGGGCCTGACCTACTGAGGTCACCAGCCCGTACCATGGAACGGATGGCCACCGCCTGGCCCCTGGTGGGGCGCAACGACCAGCTGCAGCTCGTCTCGGAGGCGATCGGACGGCGTGACACCGCGGGCGTCGTGGTCGCAGGAGGACCGGGTCTGGGCAAAACCCGGCTTGCGACCGAGGCGCTCGCGCAGGCCAAGGCACGCGGCTTCGCGACCGAGTGGGCGGTCGCCACAAACGCTGCCGCGAGCATCCCGTTCGGCCCGCTCGTACATTTGCTGCCCGACGCCGGAACCGAGGTGACTTCGCGGCTGGAGCTGCTGCGCCAGGCCGGTCAGACGCTCGCGCGGCGGGCTGGTGGCAAGCGGATGGTGCTCGGCGTCGATGACGCGCACCTCCTCGACGACGCCTCCGCCGCGCTCGTGTACCACCTCGCGACGACCTCGACCGCGTTCGTCCTCGCCACGGTCCGGACCGGGGAGCCGATGTCCGACGCGGTGACGGCGTTGTGGAAGGACACGAACGCCGAACGGCTCGAGCTGGCGCCGCTCGACGGGGCCGCGTGCGCGCGGCTCGTCGAGGCCGTGCTGGGCGGCCAGGTGGACGGTGCGACGCTCCACGAGCTGTGCCGGCTGTCGGAGGGCAACGCGCTGTTCCTCCGCGAGCTGGTGACCGGCGCCCTGGAGGCCGGGACGCTCGTGAGGGTCGAGAGGGTGTGGCGGGCAATCGGGCCGATGGCGACGAGCACGCGGCTCGTCGGGCTGGTCGAGGCCCGCATCGGCCGGTTGCCGCCGGACGTCCGGGCGGTCGCTGAGCTCGTCGCGGCCGGCGAGCCGCTGTGCCTGTACATGCTCGAACGGCTGGCGCCCCCTGAGCATCTCGACGAGCTTGACCAGGCCGGCCTGCTCGAGTTCGTGCCCGATCGGCGCCGAACCCGAGTGCGCCTCGCGCACCCCCTCTACGGCGAGCTGCTGCGCGCGACGACCCCGCCGCTGCGGGCGCGGGCGCTTCGCCGCCAGCTCGCGGACGCGCTCGCCGCCACTGGAGCCAGGCGCCGTGACGACCTTCTCCGCCTCGCCGTGTGGCAGACCGAGAGCGGCCTCGCCCCGAAGCCGGAGCTGCTTGTGAAGGCCGCCCGTCAGGCAAGCGAGGGGTTCTTCGATCACGCGCTCGCCGAGCGGCTCGCGACCGCGGCCTACGAGGCCGGCAGCGGGCTGCGCGCTGGGCTCGCCTGCGCCCAGGCGCAGCACGCGCAGGGCCGGGCCGCCGAGGCCGAGCGCCTGCTCGCCGACCTGGCGGCGCAGGCGGTCACGAGCGAGGAGCACGCCCGTGTCGCGCTCGTGCGCGCGAACAACCTGCTCCGCGGCCTCGGCCGGTCGGAGGAGGCGCTCCAGGTCATCGCCGAGGCGGAGGCGGCCGTGGTCGAGCCCCACTGGCGCGACGAGTTTGCTGTGCTCCGGGCGACCGCCGCGCTCAACCAGGGCCGGCCCGTCGAGGCGCTGGACGCCGCGGGCAGCGTGCTCGCTCGGCCGGGGGCGCATGAGCGGACCGTGCTCCGCGCCACCGTGGCGACCGTCGGCGCCTTGGGCGGCCAGGGCAGGACCGGCGAGGCGATCGCCGCCGCCGACCGCGCGCTGCGGCTGCTCGGCGGTGCCGACGCCGAGGCGTCGCTGGACGTCGACCACCTGTTCACGGTGCGGTCGTTTGCGCGGGGCCTCGACGGTCGGCTCGACGAAGCCGAGGACTGCGGCCTCGCGCGCTACCAGCTCCTGCTGAAGGAGCGCGCCGACGACCTGCGCGCCGCGTGCATGCTCGCCCTCGGCAAGGCCGCGCTCGCCCGAGGCGCGGTCCAGACCGCCGTCCGCCGGCTGCGCGAGAGCCTGCTGCTGCACCGCGCGCACGGCCGCGTGCTCGGGCTTCCCGGGCTGTTGTGGTGCCTCGGAGCGCTCGCGCGGGCCGCAGCGACGGGCGGGGACGTCGCGCTGGCGGAGGAGACGCTCGCTGAGTTCGACCGGGTCACCCCCGCGGACTTCTACACCCCCGACGGTGACCTGGCCCGGGCGTGGGTGGCCGTCCTGCGCGGAAGCACCAGCGGCGGCCGGGACCTTGCGCTCGAGGCCGCTCGCCGCGCCGCCGAGCGGGGCTGTCACGGGTTCGAGGTCGCCGCGCTGCATGACGTCGCGAGGCTCGGCGCCGCCAAGACCGTCGCCGCCCGGCTCGCCGAGCTCGCCACGTGGGTGCAGGGCCGGCTCGTGCCGGCCTACGCCGGGCACGCCGCCGCGCTCATGGCGGGGGACGCCGCCCAGCTGGAGCAGGCCGCCGAGGAGTTCGCCGACATCGGCGCGAACCTGCTCGCGGCCGAGGCCGCGGCCGAGGCCGCGCACCAGCACCGGGTCGCGGGGTCGAGCACCTCGGCGCTCGCCGCGGCCGCCCGCTCCCGCGCCCTGGCGGTTCGCTGCGAGGGCGCCCGCACGCCTGCCCTCGAGCTGGCCGGCATCGTGCAGCCCCTGACCGACCGGGAGCGCGAGGTCGCGACGCTCGCGGCCCAGGGCTTGTCGAACACCCGCATCGCCGAGCAGCTGGTCGTGTCGGTCCGGACGGTCGAGAGCCACCTGTACCACGCCTACGACAAGCTCGGCGTGAGCAGCCGCGAGGAGCTCGCGGACCGCCTGTGAGAGTATGTCGGAACACCGGAGGGCGGTGTCGATGACCACCGGAACCCGCCCAGGCGCACGGTGCGATTCACGTTGCCAGCCACTTCAGGGCCGACACGCTGGGCAGGAGCAGGTACTCGCCGCCGCGGACGGTGACGAAGCGGGGCATGCCGGTGACGCGACGGGGCAGGAGCCGGCCCTGGATGGTGAACGTCCCGCCGGAGCCGACCAGCGGGTCGGGCCCGTTCGACAGCCCGTCGAATCGGGGATCGTTCAGCCAGATCTGCTGGACGAACTCGAACTGTCGTTGGATGTTTGCGCAGAGAAACATCCCGACAAGCCCGCGGTCGTGCCCGTCGTCGGGCGCGTCCTCGGGCAGACGTGGACCGTAGGGAAGGCCACGGCGGATGAGCAGGCGGCGCTCACGGCCGGGGACCCGGGGCCAGCTGCGCCGGATGTGCGCGCCGCGCGGGCACGCGAGTCCGCGCGGATCGTCACGCTCGTAGTTGAAGTCGTTGTTCCGCTTCTCGTCGTCGGCGAGCGCGGGGTCGTCGGTGTCCGGCGCCAGCACGATGGGGGCGCCGCTCCGCCAACGCCCGACGAGCTTCGCGGCGAGCCGCTCCTCGCCGCCGGCTTTGTGAGCGTGCGCCCGGAGGAGCGCGCGGAATCCGGCCACGTCCTGGCGGAGCTTGCGGTACACGAGGTAGGTGCTGTTGCTCCTCAGTTCTCGCCGGAGCTCGGATCCGGCGGTCTGCTCGATCTCGTCGGGGTATCCGAGGATGAACTCGCCCGGCTGGACGGGGCCCGCCTGGCCTGGCCGCGGCTCGCCGTCGCCGACGATCGCCGGCTGTGAGATCCCGTCCCGGTAGCCGAAGTGCTCACGCCGGTCATCGAGTGCCCCGGCGGGCTGCTCGTCGAGCAGCCCGACGCCAGCTGGGCACAGGGCGTCGGCCTCGCCGAGCCGGACCTCCAGCGCGCCTTCATTCTGCGCCCACACCATGAGCAGGGCGTGGACCGCGCGGTCACGGAACGCCGGTTCCCATAAGTCAGGCGAGTTCGGGCCGACATCCCCCAGCTTGTCCTGTCCGCGGGCAGCCATCCCTTCGACGAAGTCCCGTGGGAAGCCCGACAGCGTGTCCTCCTCGATGCCAAGCGCTTCCAATCCCGGGTAGCTCAATGCGACGTTCACGCAGGCATCGGGTTTCTCGGACCACTCCGCGGCGGTCGTGATCGGGTCGACGAGCGCTCCCAGCCACGCTCGTCCGGCTGCGGGGACAGCGAACCGGTAGGAGCGGAACCGCGCGCAGGGCATCCGGTACCCACGGACCGCCAGCCCCTGGATGTCGCCGAGCTCGAGCTGGGTGCTCACCACAGCTCCTGTAGTCCCTCGAGCGCCTGCTTCGCCCCACGGCTGAACTTCAGCGTGCTTCGGATCTCTTTGACGGAGGCGTCCCGGTAAGCCCGGTAATAGGCGACTTCCTTCAACTGGTGCCTCTTTACATAAGCCTTGAACCCTTCTGTGTCCCGTGCCCCACGCTCGGGAAAGCCCTCACAGTTGCGGTAGATGGCGTCGAGCACCTCCCACGCGCACTCGATGAAGTCGTCGAAGTACACGTCCCACGACCCGTCGTAGTCGGTGACGAGCAGCAGCTTGCTCTGACCGCCCTCGTCCAGCATCACCCAACGGCCGAAGTGCACCGTCCCGACCTCGTCGAGCGGGAGGGGCAGGCCTTGGTCGATCGCGTTCTGCAGGTCCTCGAGCACCGCTCTCACCGTCGCCTCCCTACCGGGGGTAATCGGAGTGATCACGGTCAGTGGACTTATTCTCTGCTCCTGGTCTGCCGGCATACGTTCCCTCCAAGCGTGGCGCCTCTCGGTCGGTCTGGGGAGGCGGTCGCATGCCCTCCAGATACATCGAGATGTTCGGCTACGATCCTGGCAATGGCGATCTCCTCGACGATGCTGCCGCTCGGCACCCGCGCACCGGATTTCACGCTGCGAGCGATCGACGGGTCGACGGTCGCCCTGAGGGACTTCGCTGGCGCGCCGGCGCTGCTGGTGATGTTCATCTGCAACCACTGCCCGTACGTAAAGCACGTGCAGGACGGGCTGGCGGCGCTTGCGGCCGAGTATCAGCACCGGGGCGTGGGCGTCGTCGGCATCTGCAGCAACGACGCGGGCGCCTATCCCGACGACGCGCCCGCGGAGCTGGCCCGGCAGGCCGAGCGGGTCGGGTTCACGTTCGGGTACCTCATCGACGAGACGCAAGAGGTCGCGAAGGCGTACCGCGCCGCGTGCACCCCGGACTTCTTCGTCTTCGACGCCGATCGGACGCTCGTCTACCGCGGGCAGATGGACGACAGCCGCCCGCGCAACAGCCAGGCGGTGACCGGTCGGGACCTGCGGGCCGCGCTCAACGCCGTGCTCGCCGGCGAGCCCGTTCCCGCCGACCAGTACCCGAGCATCGGCTGCGGCATCAAGTGGAAGCCGGGGAACGCCCCTCGCTGACCCGCACGGCCTTGATCCGGCGGTCGTTCGAGGTCAGGCAGCGACCGCTGTCCAGGTCGAACTCCCACCCGTGCATGGTGCAGGTCAGCACGCCGTCAGCGACCTGGCCGAACCGGGCGAGGTCGGCCTTGAGGTGCGGGCAGCGGCGCTGCACCAGGTAGCCGTCGAGTGCGATCATCTCCTGCTCCGGCTCCTGCTCGGCGTACCAGCCCTCGGCGTACTGCAGCCGCTCGGGGGACAGCGCCTTGAAGAAGTTGTAGACGTACTCGTTGAACTGGCCGTCGCGGGACGCCTCGAACCGGCAGGACAAGAACAGCTCGTTGACCCAGTCCTCCAGCCGCCGGGCGACGCAGGCCTCGACGAGACCGCGGTCGATCCGGAACCGGTACCGGCACCGCTCGCCCTTCCACGCGTCCACCCGACGGTCGAGGAAGTCGATGACGATCCGCTCGTCGCCGGCCTCCAGCAGCACCCGGCCGTTCACCCCGGCGCAGGTCCGATCGGCCTGGGCGAGCAACGGCTCCCACCACTCCTTCAACGCGCCCACGAGGTCCTCGATCCCGTGAGCCTCCCAGGCGGCCCGGCGGCGCGCGATCTCCGGGAGCTTGCGCGTCTGATACTCCTGCAGGTAGCGCTGCTTGTCCGCGAAGATCGCCCGGACCGCCTCGTCGTCGATCGGATGGCTGACCTCGCAGCGGCCGTCCTCGAGCGTGACCACCGTGCCAGGGATGAGCAGCCGGCCGTTGTCGATCCCGTGCTGGCGCAGATGCTCGAGGAAGACCAGCTGGTCAGGGAAGATGTTCGTGGGGTCGTTGTCCACGTCGTTCAAGGAGAAAAGCGCCGGGTCGAGAAAGCAGGGGGGTCCGGCGTTGGGAAACACGTATGAGGCGCCGACCTGTTCGACGTAGCGGCGCGCCCTGGCCATGCCGTTCTGACGCTTTCTGCGGCCGAGGTTCTGCTTCATCCGCTCGGGGAAGTCGTAGACCATCGGGTACCAGATCGCTCCGGAGAACTGCAGGAAGTGCCCGTCGAAGGGCCCGAAGGCGGCCAGAGGCCCCAGGTCGACCGGCCGTGAGTCGTTTTGGTTGAAAATCTTTGTCCGGCCGTCGTCCACCGCCAGTCCCGAGTCGCCGATCGGCCCGTCGGTCGGGGCGACCAGGGCGAGGATCATGATCCTCAAACCGCCGAGGTCAACCGGCTCGCAGTTCTTCGTCCGGACAAAGCGATGGAACCCGAGTGCGGCCAGCTCCTGCTCCAGATGGCTCATCGGGTAGTCGGGCAGCAGCACCACGGCGTCCTTGCGCATGTGGTCCCGCAGAAACTGCGGATCGAAGTGGTCGTGGTGCAGGTGGGAGACGTAGAGGTAGTCGGCGTTGCCGAGCGCGTCGAGGTCGACGCCCTCGTTGCTGGGGAACGGGAGCCACGACGCGAAGAAGGCCGGGTTGAACCACGGGTCGCACAGAATGCTGCCGTGCTCGGTCTCGAGAAGCACGCCCGCATGGCCGATGAACGTCAACCGCATGATGCGGGACCCTACACGGCGCGTCTCACGGGGATCGCATCCCGTGAGGGGGGCGATGTGCCCTTCCAATCAGATGTGGCCGGAAGCGCACGTCTGACCGGGAGTACGCATCGTCGTTGCGTGATCGGGCGGGGACGCTGCTGGGCTGAGTGATGGCGATCGGGCTCGTCGTCACGGCTCCTGCGGTTGCAATCGAGGGCGTCCCACCAAGGCTCGACCGCCACGACGTCATCCTGCTGGCGGTTGCGGGACTCGGCAGCGTCCTGGGGCTGGTCCTGGCCTACACCGCGCTGCGCATCGGCAAGGTGGGGGTCGTCGCGCCCGTGGTGTCGACCCAGGGGCGCGATCGCCGCCGTGCGCGGTGAATGCGGTTTGGGTGCCGGCCAGGTGGGTGGCTTTCCTCTTGGACGCCCGGTCAGACCGTTCGGTCGTTCAGCAGGTGGGCGTTGACCTTGCGAACGCGCTCGACCAGGTCGTCGATCTCGATGATGGTGACCCCGGCCGCTCGCAGCTTCTCCGCACCTTGGCAGTCGACGAACACCGTCGGCTCCCGCCAGGCGAACACCACCCGCCGGATGCCTGCGGCCAGGATCAGGTCCGTGCACGACAGGGGTCGGGACCTGCGCGTGCTGCACGGTTCCAGCGAGCTGTAGATCGTCGCTTGACGCAGGCGGGGATCGTCCGGATCGATCTTGCTCAACGCCGACTCCTCGGCGTGCACGCGCGGGTCTGTCTCGCGCGAGTACCCTCGGGCGATCTCTGCACCCTCAGCATCGACGATCACCGAACCAACCGAGAACGCCGCAGTTGACGGCAGGCACTGCTGCGACAGGCCGATGGCGACCTGAAGCCAGCGTCGGTCGCGCGCCCACTCCGTGTCAGTCATCGAAGCGCTGGCGTTCGCCGGTCAGCAGGTACCGCAGCAAGACGACGTCGCCGATCTGTCGTACCTCAACCAGGCTCATGGGATTGCCAGAGTGCCAGGGAAACGTACCGGCGTTTACGAACGCCGGAGCCCGGACATCTCCGACGAAGAACGGCGCGACGACGAGCTGCAGCTCGTCCGCGAGGCCGGTGGTGAGAAACTGGGTGTGGGTCATACCGCCCCCCTCCACCATGAGCCGGCGGACCCCACGCGCGACCAGGTCGCCGAGCACCCGGTGAAGATCGAGCGGGTCACCGGCGTCGATGACGGTCGCCGCGTCCGCGAGTCGTCCCCGCAGCTTGTCGATGGCCGGCGTGGAGCAGTACACGATCTTGAAAGACTCCCCGGCGGTGAAGAACTGACAGGACGGATCGAGGTCTCCACTGTTCGTCAAGGTCACCTTGATCGGACTTGGCTCCATGCCCCGAGCGACGCGCTGTTCTCGGCGCTCCGCGGAACGCACGAGCAGCCGGGGATCGTCACGACGAAGTGTGTTCGCGCCCACGAGGATCGCATCGCACCCCGCGCGCACGGCGTCGACACGGGCAAAGTCAGCGTCGTTGGACAGCAGCAGCCGCTGCGGGCTCGCGTCGTCGATATAGCCGTCAATGGACATCGCGCAGCTCAACAGCACGTACGGGCGGTCACTCATGGACACCCCCCACCAGAGCGGCGTCATGCAGGTGTTCAACCAGGCATGTTGTACTCGCCATCCGGCGCCACCAGCTCGCGTCGCGCTGCGTCACAGCGTAGACCCGCCGGGATCTGGCCCGCGTGTAACGGCCATAGCCGCCCGCTTCGCCGAAGACAGCTGCCGCCATGCCAAACCGAGCAGAGGCACGAGCGGACCGCGGCACGAGCCACCCGTGGTAGACCTCCGACAGGCGAGCAGGGTCGTGGTCCAGTGTCGTGGTCCGGTAAGGAAAGCGTCGGCACCCTCATTCCGCTCTGAGGGGACTTGCTGGCAAGCTCGCGGGAGGATTCGTCGAGCTGGCTGTCCGCCCGATCTTTGAACGGCCCGCAGGCTGTCACGGCGAAGGTGACCAGCGCCAGCGGAACGACAGCGGAACGCATGAACTCCCCTATGCCTGCAAGCAAGCGCGCCCTCCCTGAGCACCGCCACCACACCCGTACCTTTGGCCCGGCTAGCGGGGACGGAGGCGGAGGAAGAGGAACCCGTCCTCCTCGCATACCGAGCACAGCTGGACGTCCAGCGGCCCGGCGAGAGTGGGGCCGGCCAGGATCCGCTTGGCGTCGCCGCCCACCAGCCGAGGGGAGAGCGTCAGGGCCAGCTCGTCGAGCAGGCCGGCGCTGGCCAGCTGGTCGTTGAGGTTCGGACCGCCCTCGGCGAGCACCGCGCGGGCTCCGCGCTCGGCGATCGCGTCGAGTGCCCGAGCCAGCTCGACGTCGCCCTTGCCAGCCAGGACGACGTCGGCCACCTCGGCGGCTCGAGCGCGGCGCTCGGCGGGCGCATCGGCGACCGTGACGACCATCGGCCGGACGGTCGCCGCGGTGAAGAAGGGGGACCGCCAGTCGAGCTTGCAGGATCGGGATACGACCGCGATGGCCGGCACGGACGCCTGGCCTCGCTGCCGGCGGGCGTCTTGAAGCGCCGAGGGCAGTGAGGCGGGGCCGTAACCCTCGGCTCGCACTGTGCCCGCGCCGACGAGGATGACGTCGGCCAGCGAGCGCAGCATTACGTACAGCCGCCGGTCAGCGGGGCCGCCGAGCCCACCGGACCGGCCCGCCACCGCCGTGGCGCCGTCGATGCTGGCGATCATGTTGAGCCGCACCCAGGGCCGACCGTTCGCTCTCGGCACGTCCCCGTAGACGGTGACCGGATCGACGGGGTCGACCGGGACGGGAAACAACTGGCGCACGGGTCAGCCCCTCAGTGCGTATGTGGAAACCGCGGCTTGGCTGTCGGGATGCAATTTTCCTCCGATAGCGAGGGAAAGGTGCGTGCCAACGGCTGGTACCCCGCGCTCACCCACGTTCGCGGGGCTCCAGCAGCGCCCTGCGTTGGCGGAAGAAGGCCAGGGCCGCCCCTCGCTGGTCGGCGGCGTCGATGAACTCGCTCAGCGGGAGGATGGCGCCCCGGAAGCTGGTGGCGTTCCACAGCTCGCTCGGCAACGCCTCGTCGAAGTGCCAGGGGGAGACGTAGAGGTACGGCTCGTCGACCCCGGCGTCGCCCGGCGACGCCCCGAACCCAGCCCGCCGATGCTGCTCGTCGGGGAGGCACTCGAAAGCGGCGTCGAAGTGCTCCGGCCATAGCTGCACCCTGCTGGCCTGGACCGACGCGGGGTCGGCCCGCAGCGCCTCGAGCACGGAGTACGCGAAGCCGTACCAGTCGCCGAGGAACGTCGTCGCCTCGGGGTCGAGCCGGAGCTCCTCCTCTGGGTCACCGAGCGGGGGAACGTCGAACGGCTCCGCCCAGGCGACGTCCAGCGGCCCGTCGAGCACGAAGGACGCCGCCCGGTCGAGCGTGGTGACGGGCTCGGCCGTCGCGGTGTCCCCCCGCTGCCGGACGAGCCGGGTGTCCGTGACCCGTACCTGCTCGTCCGCGCCGAAGAACGGGGTCCCTACGCCGCCGAATGTCCACCGCAGCGCGATCTTGCCGTTCGCCTGGCGGCGGGCAGGTGAGACGACGTAGACCACGAGGCGGTGCAGCGCCAGGCGGGTCTCGGACAGGGTCGCCGGAGGCCGTATCAGGCGCCGGTACGCGCCGAGCCAGCGGGCCGCCGCCCACGGGGCATGCTCGGGCCGGTCCGCCAGCCACTCGTCCCAGGTGAGATCACCACCCGCGACCGGGCTCACGATCCGTCGCCCGGGCAGGACGTCCCCGCGGGCGACGGGGTCGTCGGCGAACCACTCACCGTCCACGACAACTGGGAGTGAGGGCTCAAGGACCCGGGCGTCGAAGCCTTCGCCGACAACCTGCTGCGCCTCCAGCCGGGCGTTGCGCGCGACCGGAGCCCCCGAGCCTTCAGCGCCGAGGGCCGGTGCGGGCGGTGCGTTCAAACGAGCATCCACGCTTCTCCAGTCGCGCAAGCCTCAGCCCCGTTACGCCGGCCAACGCGCGAGAGGGGCGTGCTCGGCGAGGTGCAGCCTCCACAGCAGCCACAGGTTGTCGGTGATGACCCGCGACCTGGGTCACGCGCTGAACGCATTGGCGGACAAGCGAAACCGTGCTCCTTGATGCAGGTGAAACATCAGCCCCTGCGCGTGGGGACGCGAACGAGCATCACTCACTGTCGACCGGACGGTCACCACGCAGCAGGTCGAGCATCGAGTTCAGCTTGCCGTCCATCGAGTTCAGCTTGCCGTCCATCGAGTTCAGCTTGCCGTCCAGCTCGTCCAGCTTGCCGTCCAGCTCGTTCAAGCGGTTGCCCTGCCGGCGCTGGGTGATCGAGATCTCCGCCAGCATCTCGTAGATCGATTGGACGTCGTTGTCGAGCTGCCGAACCTTGCGCTCGATCTCTGCCGGGGTCATCATGCCGAGAGTCTACGGCGGATGGTCAACCGCATCGGCAACGTGTCCCGAGGCTTCTCGGTGTTTAGCCTGGACCGGCTCGGACCGGCAGGCGAACACGAGCTGACGCGCCGGCCTCCGCACCATCCCCCGTCAGCCGAGGGCTGGTGCGGAGGTGTATGCACGGAAGCGTCCACCTCCCCGCTGTCCGCGTTTCACTCGTCAAAACGTGTCTGGTGCAGGCCGGACCGTGGCTGGTTGGGACGGAATCGTCGCGGGGCCCCCATGCCCCGCCCCGGCCGCCTGAAAACTTGCCACAACGTCGAAGACGGGTAGCCGCGTCTAGACGTCGACGTTGTCGGCGTATTGGGCGTTGGCCTCGATCCATTCGCGGCGGTCGGAGGCGGACTCGCCCATGAGCAGGGAGAAGACCGTGTCGGCGGCCTCGGCCTGGGCGACGGTGATGCGGAGGAGGGTGCGGCGGGTGGGATCCATCGTGGTGTCCCAGAGCTGGCCGGGGTCCATCTCGCCGAGGCCTTTGAACCGGGCGATCTCCGCACCCTGCTTGAACGCGGCCGCGAGCAGGCGGTCGCGCTCGGCGTCGCTCATCGCGTACGCGGTCTTCGTGCCCTTTCTGAGCTGGTAGAGGGGCGGCTGCGCGACGTAGAGGTGCCGACCGCCGATGAGCGCGGGCATCAGCCGGTAGAAAAACGTGAGCAGCAGCGTCGTGATGTGGCCGCCGTCGACGTCGGCGTCCGAGAGCAGCACCACCTTGTGGTAGCGCAGGCGGTTGTAGTCGAAGTCGTCGCCGATGCCCGTGCCGATAGCTTTGATCAGGCTCTGGATCTCGGCGTTCGCGAGCACCCGGCGCAGTTGTGCCTTCTCGACGTTGAGCACCTTGCCGCGCAGCGGGAGGATCGCCTGGGTGTGCCGGTCGCGGGCCATCTTCGACGACCCGCCCGCGGAGTCGCCCTCGACGACGAACAGCTCGCACTCCTCGGGGTTGCGTGAGGAGCAGTCGGCGAGCTTGCCGGGCAGGCCGGCGGACTGGCTGTCGAGCAGGCCCTTGCGGCGGGTGAGATCACGGGCGTGTCGGGCGGCCTCGCGGGCCTTCGCGACCACCGTCGCCTTGCGGACGATCTTGCGCCCGAGGGTCGGGTTGGCGGCAAGCCACTCCCCCAGCGCGTCGTTGACGACCCGCTCGACGAACCGGCGCATGATCGCGCTGCCGAGTTTGCCTTTGGTCTGCCCTTCGAATTGAGGATCGGGCATCTTCACGCTGATCACCGCGACCATGCCCTCGCGGAGGTCATCGCCGGACAGCGACTGCGGGTCGCTCTTCGCGAACGCGCGGTTGGCCTGCCCCCACCGGTTGACCGTGCCGGTGATCGCTTTGCGGAAGCCCTCCTCGTGCGCCCCGCCGTCCGGCGTGTAGATGACGTTCACGTAGGAGCGCACCCGCTCGTCGAACCCGCCGGCCGACCAGTTCACGGCGATGTCGCACGCCAGCGAGCGGTCCTCGAAGGTCTCGTTGCGGGTGATGGAGACCGGCTTGTTGAGCAGCGGCTCGTCGGTGCCGAGCAGGTCGGCCACGAAGTCGCCGAGGCCGCCGCGGAACTGGAACTCCTCCGACCGCCCGCTGCGCTCGTCGGCGAAATCGATCCTCAGTCCGGGGTTGAGCAGCGCGGTCTCGCGCAGCCGCGTGGCGATGCGGTCCGCGTCGAACTCGACGGCATCGAACACGGCCGGGTCCGGCCAGAACCGTACCGTCGTACCGGTCCGCTTCGCGCGACCCACGACGGCGAGCTTGGACGTCCGCTTCCCACGCGCGAACGCGATCGCGTGACGCTGGCCGTCACGGGCGACTTCGACCTCGGTCCGCTGCGACAGCGCGTTGACGACCGAGACCCCCACCCCGTGGAGGCCGCCGGACACCGCGTAGGCCTGCTGGTCGAACTTGCCGCCCGCGTGGAGCTTGGTGAGCACGACCTCGACGGCGGGGCGGCGCTCCTTGGGGTGCGGCTCGACCGGAATCCCGCGCCCGTCGTCGATCACCTCGACGCCGCCGTCAGCCCGGACCGTCACCTGGATGCGGCTGGCGTGGCCGGCGAGGTGCTCATCGACCGCATTGTCGACGACCTCCCACACCAGGTGGTGGAGGCCGCGGGTGTCGGTCGACCCGATGTACATACCCGGCCGCTTCCGTACGGCCTCCAGGCCCTCGAGGACGTTGATCGACCGGGCCGTGTAGGCCGAGGCCGGCGGCGTGCCGGATTCGCGGTAGGTCACGGGGCTCCTGGTCTGGTTGTAGCTCACCCGAGGGCGGCATCCACGCTGCGCGAGCGCCCGCGAGCGCTTCACGAGGATCTGACGCGCAGAGCCGACCGTACCACGCGCTGTCCTCAGGACCGGCGATCTTGCGCCGAGGTGCGTGAGGGTGCCCGGCAGGCCGGACCGAGCGGACAGTTGACGCTTCTGGGAGAAGCCGGCGACCGTCAAGGCTGATGACTGTGAGGAGGTCCGAAACCCCAGAGGGGACGCTGGCCACGTCCCCGCCTGGCCGCCGCGCCCTGTTCGTCGATGACCGGGGCGGTGCCCTGCGGGTGACGTGGTACGAGGCGAGAGGGCTCGTCGTGCTCAGCTTCTGGCGCCAGGACGTGTGCGTCGGAACCTGCCGGCTGAGCCTCGAGGACGCCGCGCGCCTCTGCCAGTTCCTTGCTGACCAGCACGTCAGCAGCGGCGAGTGACAGCCGGTGAGGAGAATGAAGGCGATCCGCGTGCACACGACCGGCGGGCCGGAGGTCCTTCAGCTGGAGGACGTGCCGGTACCCGACCCCGGGCCCGGCCAGGTACGGGTGCAGGTCGAAGCCGCGGGGCTGAACTTCATCGACGTCTACCACCGGACGGGTGCCTACAAGCTGGACCTGCCGTTCACGCCCGGGATGGAGGCCGGAGGCGTCGTCGATGCGGTCGGCCCGGGCGTGACCGACCTCGGCGAGGGCAGCCGGGTCGCGTTCGCGTCGCAGCTCGGGGCGTACGCCGAGCACGTAGTCGTCTCCGCCGCGGGGGCCGTGCGGGTGCCCGACGGCGTCGGCACGCGGGTCGCGGCGGCGGTGATGCTGCAGGGCATGACGGCCCACTACCTCACCCACAGCACCGTGCGGCTGAGGAAGGGGAGGACCGTGCTCGTGCACGCCGCGGCCGGTGGGGTCGGTCACCTGCTCACCCAAATCGCGAGGCGGCTCGGCGCCCGTGTGCTCGCGACAGTGTCGACGGCGGAGAAGGAGCGCCTCGCCCGGACAGCCGGCGCCGACGAGGTCATCCGCTACCGGGACGTCGACTTCGCCGAGGAGGTCGACCGGCTGACCGGCGGGGCGGGAGTCGACGTCGTCTACGACTCGGTCGGCAAGGACACGTTCGACCGCAGCCTCGACTGCCTGCGCCCCCGCGGTCACCTCGTGCTGTACGGGCAGTCGAGCGGACCCGTGCCGCCGGTGAATCCGCAGCTCCTGGCCGCCAAGGGCTCGCTGTTCCTCACGCGCCCGGTCCTCGGGCACTACGTCGCCAGTCCCGAGGAGCTGGCCTGGCGCGCGGCAGACCTGTTCGGGTGGATCACCGCCGGCGAGCTCGAGGTGCGCGTCGACCGGACCTGGCCGCTTGCTCAGGCGGCTGAGGCCCACCGCTACATCGAGGCCGGCAAGACCCATGGCAAGATCCTGCTGCTCCCCTGACTCTCGCAATCCGTGCTGGTGTCAGCAGCGGCTGCGCGCAGGTTCACCGTGTCCTCGCCGAGGGCGGTGTGATCGACGGTGCCGCCTTGCAGGCCCGTTCCGGCGAGCGGGCACGGTGTCTTGCATGACTCAGATGGACAGGGAGCGGGATCTTCAGGGTAGGGTTGCTCGGTGGCCATGCCACACGTGCTCTCGATGGTGCTTGCCGGAGGTGAGGGCAAGCGCCTTGCTCCGCTGACGGCACAGCGGGCAAAACCGGCTGTCCCGTTCGGGGGGGACTACCGGCTGATCGACTTCGTGCTCTCGAACCTTGTCAACGCGAACTTCCGGCGGATCGTCGTGCTGACGCAGTACAAGAGCCACAGCCTGGACCGCCACCTCGCCCGGACGTGGCGGATGTCGCCGCTGCTCGGCAACTACGTGACCCCCGTGGGCCCGCAGATGCGCCGAGGACCCTACTGGTTCGAGGGGTCCGCGGACGCGCTCTATCAGAACTTCAACCTGATCGGCGACGAGCGTCCCGACTACATCCTCGTGTTCGGCGCCGACCACGTGTACCGGATGGACCCGCGCCCGATGCTCGAGGAGCACATGGACTCGTGCGCGGGCGTGACGGTCGCGGGCATCCGCGTGCCGCGCGACCAGGCTGGGCAGTTCGGAGTTGTCGAGACCGACGAGACCGGCCGGTGGATCACCGCGTTCCGTGAGAAGCCGCTGCAGGCCGACGGGCTCCCTGACGCGCCGAACGAGATCTTCGCGTCGATGGGCAACTACATATTCACGACCGAGGTGCTCGTCGATGCCGTGGCGACCGACGCCGCGGACTCGGACTCCGTCCACGACATCGGCGGCAACATCATCCCGATGCTCGTGAAGTCCGGGGAGGCGGCGGTCTACGACTTCTCCCGTAACCAGGTCCCCGGGGCGACCGAGCGCGACCGAGGCTACTGGCGGGACGTCGGCACCCTGGACGCCTACCACGAGGCGCACATGGATCTCGTCTCGGTCTATCCGGTCTTCAACCTCTACAACATGAGGTGGCCGATCCTCACGTGGCATGAGCCGCTCCCGCCTGCGAAGTTCGTCTTCGACTGGCCAGGCCGCGTGGGGCATGCGCTCGACTCGATGGTTTGCGCCGGGGTGGTGATCTCCGGCGGGGAGGTGCGCCGATCGGTGGTGTCGCCTGGCGTAATCGTCCACTCGCACGCCGAGGTCGAGGGGTGCGTGCTCATGCACGGCGTCGATGTCGGCCGGAACGCGATCGTACGGAACGCGATCATCGACAAGAACGTCCGCATCCCCGATGGCACGCAGATCGGCGTGGACCGCGAGGGGGACCGGGCCCGCTTCACCGTGTCGCCGGGCGGGATCGTCGTGGTCGGCAAGGGCGAGAAGATCGAGGCGTAGCCGATTACGGGAGGAGTCCCCCGCCGCAGACCCACGGCGGCGCTGCGCTGCTGGCCGCCGCCCGCTACGTACGGCCGGGGTCCGGTGAGTAGACGTCCGGCTCCACGTAGAAGATCCCCACCTGGGGACAGCGCTCGCGGACCCGCTGCTCGGCAACGTTGATCGTCCGCGCGACCTGAGCGAAGGTCAGCCTGCCGTCCAGCTCCACCTTCGCCCCCACCAAGAGCTCCTCGGGTCCGATGTGCACCGTGCGCATGTGGATGACCCGCTCGACCTCGGGGGTCTCCTCGATCGCGTTCCGGATCGCAGCGACGACGCCGGGACGCGCGGACTCGCCGATGAGCAGGCTCTTCATTTCTGTCGCGAGGATGATCGCGATGATCCCGAGCAGCGTCCCGATCGCAAGCGTCGCGTACGCGTCGAACACCGGCGCGACGAACTTGGCGAGCACGACGCCGATCAGCGCGAGCACCAGCCCGACCAGCGCGCCGAGGTCCTCCAGCAGTACGACCGGCAGCTCGGGATTGCGGGTATGGCGGATGAAGCGCCACCACGACTCCGTGCCGCGGACCCGGTTGGACTCGTGCACCGCGGTCCGAAACGAACCCGCCTCCAGCACGATCGCGACGAGGAGGATCCCGATTGCGACGCCAAGCGACTCAGGCGCATGCGGTTCGCCGAGCTTCGCGAACCCTTCGCCCAACGAGAACAGCGCCCCGAGCGTGAACAGCACGAGCGCGACGATGAACGACCAGAAGTATCGCTCCCGGCCGTATCCGAACGGGTGCTCCTCCGACTCTGGCCGCCGCGCCATCCGTCCACCGAGCAGCAATAGCGCCTGGTTGCCGCTGTCGGCCACCGAGTGCACTGACTCGGCGAGCATCGAGCTCGATCGCGTAATGAGGAACCCCACGAACTTCGCAACCGCGATGCCCAGGTTCGCCACAAGCGCAGCGACGACCGCCTTCGTGCCACCGGAAGCCATGCCGCGGACTCTATCTTGGCGACGGACTGTCGAGATCCACGCGCGCCGGGCTGAGGTAGAGACGTCCGTGGCCAGGATTCGTCACGCATGCGTGACGAATCCTGGCCACAACCTCGACTACACGGCGCCGTCGGGGGCGTCCCCGGACCCCCTCACAGTCAACGGAACGTTCCGCTTGGACCACTAGTGTTCGCGCGCCTCCTGGGTTGCGGCGATGACCTTCTTCGCGACGTGGTCGGGACACTCCTCGTGGTGGTCGTAGCGCATGGTGACCGCGCCGGCACCGCTGCTCAGGCTGCGAAGCTCGGCGGTGTAGGAGAGCAGCTCGGCCTCGGGCACGATCGCGCGGACGGTCGCGCGACCGGGACCGGCGGGCTCGGTGCCCTGGATGCGCCCACGTCGGGAAGTGATGTCTCCCATGACGTCGCCCGTGAGCTCGTCGGGCACGGTGACGGCGACATCCATGACCGGCTCCAACAGCATCACGCCGGCCTGCTCGGCGGCGTTGCGGAACGCGAGCGACCCTGCGACCTCGAACGCCACCTGAGACGAGTCGACCGAGTGATGCTTGCCGTCGACCAGCCGGACCTTCGCATCGACGACCGGGTAGCCAGCGAGGACGCCCTGGGCCATCGCCTCGCGGATGCCCTTCTCGACCGAGGGGATGTACTGGCTGGGGATCACGCCACCGACGATGCGATTCTCGAACTCGAACCCTCCGCCACGCGGGAGCGGCTCGACCTCGATGTGCGCGATGCCGTACTGGCCGTGGCCGCCGGATTGCTTCACGTGCCGGCCGATGGCCTTGCCGGGGCCCTTGAGCGTCTCGCGGTAGCTCAGGCGCAGCGGGACTTGGTGGACCGAAACGCCAAGCTTCCGATGCAGCCGGGCGATCGCGACATCGACGTGACCGGGCCCGTAAGCGCGGAGGACGACCTGGCTCGTCTCCGGATCGCGCTCGACCCGCAGCGCCGGGTCCTCCTCGGCAAGCCGCGCGAGGGAAGTCGACAGCTTGTCCTCGTCCTTCGAGGAGGCGGCGGCGATCGCGACGCGGTGAAACGGCTCGGGCAGGATAATGGGATCGAGCTTGACGGCCGCGTCCTTTGCCAGGAGCACGTCGCCCGTGACGACGTCGTCGAGCTTCGCTACGGCGACGAGATCTCCGGCGCAGACCTCGGTGACGGGGGTCTGATCCTTGCCGCTCAGGGTGAAGAGCTGGTGGAGCCGCACGCTGCTGCCGGTCCGCGAGACCGTCACCACGTCGTCCTGCGCGAGCCGACCCGACAGCACGCGGAGGAGGTTGATCCGCCCGACGTACGGATCGGACAGCGTCTTGGCGACGTAGATCGCGAGCGGCCCGTCGACCGGAACGCCGCTCGCCGCGGCGCGGTCGGCTGGGGAAGGGCACTGTTCGACGATGAAGTCGGCGAGCGGCGCCACGCCGACACCCAACGTCGCCGACCCACAGAGCACCGGAAAGAACTCACAGGCCGTGATGCTCCGTTTGCAACACTCGACAAGCTCGGCGTCGTCGGGCACCTCGCCCTCCAGGTAGCGCTCGAGCAGCCCGTCGTCCAGCTCGACGATCGCCTCGACGAGCGCCTCGCGACCCTGCTCGGCCTCGTCGCGGTACTCATCGGTGACGTCGCCGAGGTGGCGGAGGTCGACCACGCCAAGGTTCTGCTCGACGCCGATCGGCACCTGCACCAGCGCGATCCGATTGCCGTAGCGCTCACGCAGCACATCGACGCAGCGCTGGTAGGCGGCATTCTCCCGGTCGAGCTTGTTGAGAAACACACAGCGGGGCAGGCCGAGGCTGGCACACGCCGTCCAGAGCTGGTCGTGCTGAGGCTGGACGCCCACGCTCGCATCGACGACGAACACCGCCAGGTCAGCGGCGTGCAGGGCCGGGTAGGCGTCGCCGATCGCCTCGGGGCTGCCGGGCGCGTCAAGCAGGTTGATCTTGTGCCCCTGCCAGAGCAGGGAGGCGGTCGCGAGGCTGAGCGAGTGGTCGCGGTCACGCTCCTCGGGCTCGAAATCCAGGATCCCGCCACGGCCGTCGCTCGCACCTGCAGCGCTCAGCATCGCCTCGGCTAACGTCGTCTTACCGGTCCCGCTATGTCCGAACAGGACGACGTTCCGTACCCTCGCGGTGGGAATCCCCTTTAGTGTCGCCATGCGAGTACGCCTCCCTCATGGTGAGCGCCGGCCGCAGGTCGGGCAGCCCGAACACCCGGCGCGAGTCGCTCGATCCTGCCACGCAGGAAGGCGGATGGACAGTCCTGTCTGAGGATCGCGTCATACTGCTCGAACGCCCACGGACTTCTGCTCCGACTACGCTGCGGATGAGGCATCTCGTGGTCCAAGCGGGAAGTTCCGTTGACTGTGAGGGGTCCGGAACCCCAGAGGGGACCCTGGGGACGCCCCCGATCGCTGTGAGGGGGCCCGGGCGGAGTGCTCCGCGCGGGTCGCGCCGTGTGCTGGTTGTCCTCAAGCGGCCCGCAACGCCGCGAGGTGCGGATGCTGTACGCACGAATGCGCACGGGTTTTTCCGCGCGGGCCACTAGGGCAAAATGTGGGTGCGGAGACACCCCGTTCGGGCTACACTCAGGTGGTCCGTTCGGGCTACGCCACACACCGTCCGAAGGGAGCTGGAATCTTACACGTTCCCTTTCGTACCAGTGAGAGGTTGGCTGACCCGCATTAGCATCGCTGCACCGAGCATCGTCCGGCGAGGCGGACACGGACGGGCCGGGCGGAGGGGACGGGGAGATGAGGACCGCACCACCAATGGCGGGGGGTGACGTCCATAGCTTCGGTCGCTCTTCACTAGTGGTCCAAGCGGAAAGTTCCGTGTGCGCCGAGGGCCCGGGCGGAGTGCTCCCCGTCTCGCAAGGCGAAGCGCTCCGCGCGGGTCGCGCTGTGTACTGGTTGTCCTCAGCAACGCCGCGAGGCGGGATGCTTTGCGCACGAATGCCACGGGTTTTTCCGCGCGGGCCACTAGTGGTCCAAGCGGAAAGTTCCGTACGCATCGAGGGCCCGGGCGGAGTGCTCCCCGCCTCGCAAGGCGCGGGTCGCGCTGTGTACTGGTTGTCCCCAAGCGATCCGCAACGCCGCGAGGTGGGATGCAGACGCATCCGAATGCCACGGGTTTTTCCGCGCGGGCCACTAGGCCACGAACGTCTCCGTGCTCAGCGGCGCGGCCGATACCCGCGCGCACCTTCGCCCGGCATTCCTCGGCAGCTTGGGGCTGGCCAGCGCAGCCAGGGACCGAAGGAAGCTGCCGCAACCTTGACCATTGACCGAAACCATTCACCGACGAGAGCGCTGGAGGTGATGGAGCAGATGATCGCGATCCGGCCACCGCCGCGAGCCTAGGCGGCGCCTCTGGGGCTCCTCGGCAACCCGCTGCCTGAGTTCGGCAAAGGCGGGGTGTATGGGTTCAAGGTAGGCGATTACGGGTAAACGGACGACGACGACTATGATCGACATGCCACGCAAGTGCGCCAAGAGGGGTGATGGCTTCTGACTAGCGTCGTTTCGGGACCGGCTGAGCGATTGGCCGCACCACGACAATGGGAACATGGACTGGTCGAGGAATTCTCCCAGGAGCAGTTCGAGGATGGGTCCTTCCTGGCTTCGGCACCGATGGAGGCTGTGCAGGAAATCGCACAACTGGGCTGGCACAGGCTCTTCCATCACGGCGCCACGCTCATGACGCAAGGGCAGACGCCACACCGGATGCTGCTCCTGCTCTGCGGTCGGGTAAAGGTGGCTTATCAAACCGACGACGGACGCGAGGTGCTATTCGACATCTTCGGTCCTGGTGAACTCATCGGCGCTGTTTGCGTGATCGACGGCGAGCCTGCGGACGCCACCACCACGGCGATCGACGACGTCGAGGCGCTGGTGATCGACAGCGCGAAATTCGATCGCTACCTTTGGGCCAACCCGGACGCGGCGCGCATCCTTTTGCGGATGCTCTCCCGCCGTCTCCGCAAGGCCACGCAGGACCGGGCAGCGCTTGCGATGAACGACGCGCTCGGCCGGATCTGCCTGCGCCTCACGGAGTTGGCCGACCGGTACGGTGAGCTGACGGACGGCCGGATTAAGATCACGCTGCCGCTCTCGCAACAGGAACTGGCCGCTTGGACCGGTACGTCGCGCGAGGCGACAAGCAAGGCGCTGCACACGCTGCGGCGCCGCGGCTGCATCGAGACCCGCCGAAGGGAGATTCACATTCTCGACATCACTGATCTTCACCAACGGGTAACTGGGAACCCCCGCGACCTGCATCTGGCACTGATTTCATAATTATCTGGGCGAGATGTTTCATCACTATGGGGAGTCAATTTTTGATCGGTGGGTTCTTTCCTACCTCCATATCTTCTAGAGTGTTCGTTATGACAGTCTGACATGTAATAATACACGGTGGCAGAGGCCGTACACGTATGCCACCTTGGGTTCGGCACCGTTCAGAATTCGTTCATCGGTGGTTCGAGGCACGCGGGAGCCACTGAATGATGGCCGGGGGGGATAGGGATGACTCAGGTGGGTCATCCGGCGCCGTCGAGGCGTCGGCAGGAAGCATTGATGAGTAGCGACGGCGTCGGCGAACACAGGCCAAATGGGGCCATCACGTTGGGGCTGTTTTTAGGATTCGGCGTCCTCGCGCTGGGTACCGCCTTCGCGGCGATAGCGCCTCATCCGGGAATCGCGGCACTCGTCGGGCTCGGCGCCGCCGTGTGCACCGTGGCGGGGTTCGTCGCCGGACGCGCGAGCCTGGAGTGCGCCGCTATCGCCCTTCCCGGCGACGAGCCCTTCCCGGCGATGGTGTTCGAGCTGGAGCTGGAGCGCAGCCGGAGATTCTCGCACCCTTTTACGATCATGCGGGTCGAGACGAATCCCGCGCTCGGGGGCCACTGGCCCCACGAGACCCCAACCGCGACGGCGTCCCGACTCCGCGAGTGGGTACGGAGCGTCGATGTGGTCTGGGAGCACGGCAGCTCCGTCTACCTCCTGCTGCCTGAGTGCAGCCAAGCCCAGGCCGCGCAGGCGTTTGCCCGGATAGCTGACCTGGAGCCCGGCCTCTGCCGACCAGGCAGAGTTCGGACCGCCGTCTTCCCGGTGGACGGCCTTACGATCCCGGCTCTGCTGCGCGCTCTGGAGGCCCCTGTGCCCGTGCGGCAGGGATCCGGAGTGGGGAGCCCTGCGCCAGCAGGGCAGATCGCCTGGAGCTCGGAATCGTGACCGGCGCGAGACTGGAGCTCGCCGGGCGCCTTGCCGCATGCACCGGAGGCAGGCTGGCCAGGCATCCCGTCAGCTATCGCGTCTACCTCGCCTCCAAGCGTGCGTTGGACGTGGTCGCCTGCCTCCTCGCCCTGCCCGTGTTGCTGCCGCTGTTCGCCATCATCGCGCTCGCAATACGGTTCGACACGCCAGGCTCTGCGCTGTTCACCCAACTGCGGACGGGCCGCGACGGGGCGCGATTTCGGATGTACAAATTCCGCACGATGGTGGAAAACGCCGAGGAGCTGAAGCCATCGCTTCAGCACTTGAGCATCGTGCCCTGGCCCGACTTCAAAGTGATCGACGACCCAAGGGTCACGCGCGTTGGGCGGCTGCTGCGTAAGACGAGCCTCGACGAGCTGCCCCAGCTCATTAACGTCCTGCGCGGCGAGATGACGCTCGTTGGGCCGCGCCCGACTTCATTCACGCCGAGCACCTACCAGCTCTGGCATACGAAGCGGCTCGACGTGCGGCCAGGGATGACCGGGCTGTGGCAGGTCCAGGGGAGGAACACCACGACCTTCGACGAGCGCCTTCGCCTTGACATCGAATACGTCGCGCGGATGTCGCTACCTCTCGACCTACGGATCCTGCGGTGGACGGTGCGGGTCGTCCTGCAGCGGTCAGGGGCCTAAGAATATGTGTCGGAACACCGGAGGGCGGTGTCGCGGAATCGCCGACGAAAGCTCACCACGACGCCCCACCGCTGTAAACCAAGGACCACCAGCAAACGTGTGTCGGAACACCGGAGGGCGGTGTCGCGGAAT
>JBOGEB010000006.1:0-32707 GCA_050743125.1 Egibacteraceae bacterium | reverse complement strand
CGCCGACGAAAGCTCACCACGACGCCCCACCGCTGTAAACCAAGGACCACCAGCAAACGTGTGTCGGAACACCGGAGGGCGGTGTCGCGGAATCGCCGACGAAAGCTCACCACGACGCCCCACCGCTCCAAACCAAGGACCACCAGCAAACGTGTGTCGGAACACCGGAGGGCGGTGTCGCGGAATCGCCGACGAAAGCTCACCACGACGCCCCACCGCTGTAAACCAAGGACCACCAGCAAACGTGTGTCGGAACACCGGAGGGCGGTGTCGCGGAATCGCCGACGAAAGCTCACCACGACGCCCCACCGCTGTAAACCCAAAGATGAAGGGCGCTCTCGATGCGAGCCGCCATTTGCCGCCCGGGGAGCGCTGAGATGGCGAACGTGTCCGGATCGGAGCCGCCGCTACGGGTCCTCGTTACCGGGGCCGCCGGGTTCGTCGGCTCACACCTGTGCGAGGCGCTTCTGAGGGCCGGGCACGAGGTGGTCGGGGTTGACACGTTCACCGACTACTATCCTCGGCCACTGAAGGAGGCGAACCTGGTGGTCGCGGCTACGCACCCCAATTTCCACTTCTGGGAGCTCGACCTCCGTGGCGACCCGCTCGACGCGTGCCTGGAGGGCGTCAACGTCGTCGTAAACGAGGCCGCGATGCCGGGGCTGCCGCAGAGCTGGACCCGCTTCGAAACGTACGTCGAGTGCAACCTCCTTGCGGTCCGCCGGCTGCTCGACGCCTCCCGGCGGGCGCGAGTCGCCAAGTTCGTGCAGATCTCGACGTCGTCCGTATACGGCCTCCACGCGTATGGCGACGAGACCCAACCGCCCAGCCCGGTGTCCCCGTACGGGGTCACGAAACTCGCGGCCGAGCACCTCGCGCTTGCCTACGTCCGCAGCTTCGACGTCCCCGCCACGATCTTGCGGTACTTCTCGATCTACGGACCCCGTCAGCGGCCGGACATGGCCTACCACATCTTCATCGAGGCGCTGAAGAACGACCAGCCCGTCACCGTGTACGGCGACGGGCTACAAAGCCGCTCGAACACGTTCATCTCCGACTGCGTACGGGGAACGATCCAGGCCATTCACGGCGCCGAGATCGGCGAGGTCTACAACATCGGCGGTGGTGAGCCAATCACGCTCAACGACGCGCTCGACTGGATCGCCGAGTGCATGAACCGTGAGCCCGTGATCGTCCGCGCACCCGCGCGTCCAGGGGACCAGCGGCACACGATGGCCGAAACAGCCAAAGCGCGGGAGGCGTTCGGGTACTCCCCCCGGGTCCCTCCTCGGTGGGGGCTGCTCGCGCAGATCGAATGGCAGCTCGGGGTAAGCCCGTCCGGCCTGCTGCCGGAGCAGGTGGCATGACGGTTGGCCGCTGCGCCGCGCACGCTGCGCAGCGCAGCGGCCAACCGCGGACGAACCCTGCGCCGCCCAAGGTCGCGTACCTGGTGTCACGCTTCCCGAAGCTCAGCGAGACGTTCGTGCTCTTCGAGCTGCTCGCGGTCGAGCAGCAGGGCGTCGATGTCGAGCTCTACCCCCTGCTTCGTGAGCGGGCACCCCTTATGCACCCCGAGGCCGCCGAGCTCGTGAAACGCGCGCACTACCAGCCGTTCGTGTCGTGGCCGATCCTCCGCAGCCAGCTCCACTTCCTCCGGCGCCGCCCGGGCCGGTACCTGCGGACGCTCGGGACGCTCCTGACCAGCACGTGGGGGAGTCTGAACTTCTTCGTCGGTGCGATCGGGATCTGGCCGAAGGTCGTCCATATGGCGCGGCTGATGGCGGCAGACGGGGTGGACCACGTCCACTGCCACTTCGCCACTCACCCCAGCGCCGCGGGATGGATCATCCACCGCCTCGTCGGCATCCCCTACAGCTTCACCGCCCACGGCTCAGACCTCCATGTGGAGCGGCGCATGCTCCCAAAGAAAGTCGCGGAGGCCGCGTTCGTGCTCACGATCTCCGAGCACAACCGGAGCGTCATCCTCGCCGAGTGCGAACTGCCCGCGCGAGGGGATGGCCCCGATGAAAAGGTGCTTGTGCTTCATTGCGGGGTCGACCCAGGCGTGTTCCACCCGGCTGCCCGAGGGGACGCTCCTGATGTGTGTGGACCCCTGCACGTGCTCTGCATCGGCACCCTGCACGAGGTGAAGGGACAGCGATACCTGCTGGAGGCCTGCCGCCTTTTGCTCGATCAGGGGGTCCAGGTCCACTGCATCCTGGTTGGGGACGGGCCGGATCTCCGGATGCTCCGGCGCATGATCTTCGAACTCGAACTCGTGGGCAGGGTCGATCTCGCCGGGCGGAAGACAAGGGACGAGGTCGTCGAGCTGCTCGCGAGCGCTGACGTGGTCGTCGCGCCGAGCGTGCCGACCCGCCAGGGCAAACGGGAGGGCATCCCCGTCGTGCTCATGGAGGCGATGAGCGCTGGCGTGCCGGTCGTCGCGAGCAGGCTGTCGGGCATTCCCGAACTCGTCGAAGACGACCGGACCGGGCTCCTCGCACCGCCACGGGACCCCGCCGCGCTCGCGAACGCGCTCCGCCGGCTCCATGACGACCCCCAGCTGCGCCGCCGCCTCGGGAGCGCGGGCCGGGACAAGGTCGTGCGCGAGTTCAACCTCAACGCCAACACCGAACGCCTCGCTGATCTGTTCAAGGGGCAACAGGGCACTTCGCCGGCTCGCCCTGAGCGCTAGTGGTCCGCGCGGAAAAACCCGTGGCATTCGTGCGCGAAGCATCCGCACCTCGCGGCGTTGCGGGTCGCTTGAGGACAACCAGTACACGGCGCGACCGTGCCTTGCGAGGCGGGGAGCACTCCGCCCGGGCCCTCACAGCGATCGGGGGCGTCCCCCCGGACCCCCTCACAGCGATCGGGGGCGTCCCCCCGGACCCCCTCACAGCGATCGGGGGCGTCCCCCCGGACCCCCTCACAGCGATCGGGGGCGTCCCCAGGGTCCCCTCTGGGGTTCCGGACCCCCTCACAGCACACGGAACTTTCCGCTTGGACTAGCTGACGTCCCGGCCGTGGGCCGAAGGCAGGCCTACGTACGTGTGTCGGGACACCTGAGGACGGCGTCGCCGGATCGCCGACGAAGACTCACCATGACGTCCACCGCGACCCGCCCAGGGCACCCGCTCTCAGCGCCCCGCGGTCCCGTCGCCCGGCAGCGGGATCCCGCTCGTCAGCGTCGTCCAGCGGATCGCCGAATGGCCCCTGTCGCTGAACGGGCGCTGCTGCTGGATGATCGGGACGTAGCTGGGGTCGCGCCAGTGGGCGTACGCGAGTTCCCAAAGCGGCCCGGCGTCGCGGACATTGACGTTCTTGGCAAATGGCCACTCCTCCGGCCGGAACCAGTAGTGGGCGAGGAAGTCGACCGCCTTGCGGAGCGTGCCACCGCCCTTGCCCTGGTAATCCCACAGGTTGATGCCGCGCCGCTCGGCGATCGCGGCGACGGCGATCTTGTAGGTCAGCGCGTCCTGGGTGTACATCATTCCGGACTGCTCGCGGCGGGTCTCCTCTGGGATATGGCCGTCGGCGGCAACGAGATCCATTTGGCGCTTCCAGCGATCGATCGCGCGTGCAAAGCCCTCTCGGTCCCCGGTGTAATCGTTCAGGACGACTTGCATGAGCACACCGGCATCGCCCCAGTTGTTGATCCGCTCGGAGGCGCCAGGCAGCAACACGGAGTACAGCCAGCCCCGAAAGCGTCCGAGCTGGGCGGGGTTGAGCACGCCTTGGCTCTCGATGAGGTTGGCCGCGAAGACCAGCGCGGGAGCCTGCCGGCCCAGGACCAAGGAGGTGTTGCACTCGCCGCTGTCCGGGCAGGTGTCCCGGGTCCCCTCGGTCGTGTCGGCCCAGCTCATCAGGATGTCGGCGGCCTTGCGCGCGTAGCGCTGCTCCCCTGTTACAACCGACGCGAGGGCGAGCCCGTAGGCCGCAGTGCTGTCATCGACGAAGTCGCCGCCGGTGCCGGAGATCTTCAGCCGCTGTTTCGGCCTCGGCTCGGTGCTCAGCGCATCGTCCGCGTACGCGACCAGCTCTTCGATGGCCGAGGCGTACGGCTCCTGTCCCTGTGCGGCCATGCGCGCGCGGTCCTGCAGCTGGCCGGGATCGGCGAGGTAGATGAGCGGGTGGTCTGGCGGGTGCAGCACAGCGGGTGGGGGCGGCTGGTCTGTCCGCGGTCCGGAACAGCCGACGACCACAAGAAGAATTGCCACAAGCGCTCCATGGCGGAAGCGCGGCTCGCGGTACCTCAGCTGTGATCTCCTTCGTACCCTCCCCACAATCCCCGCTCCTGCCCGCCCCAACCCCTGACCAGTGGTCCAAGCGGAAAGTTCCGTTGACTGTGAGGGGGTCCGGAACCCCAGAGGGGACCCTGGGGACGCCCCCGATCGCTGTGAGGGGGTCCGGGGGGACGCCCCCGATCGCTGTGAGGGCCCGGGCGGAGTGCTCCCCGCCGCGCAAGGCGAAGCGCTCCGCGCGGGCCGCGCCGTGTGCTGGTTGTCCTCAGCAACGCCGCGAGGTGCGGATGCTTCGCGCACGAATGCCACGGGTTTTTCCGCGCGGACCACGAGGAAGCTCTGCTCGCAAGTTGACGCACTCGCCACAGAACGCCATCTTACCGTCGGCGTTCAAGCTATCCTGACGAAAAGCGCTGTCTCGGGAAGTGGCGGGACGGGAGGCACGGCCTGTCGAAACAGCGTGGCTGCAGTCCTTTCAGGCGCAGCGGAGAGGGGAACGAAGCACATGGAACTGAGCGGGCTCGCGGCAGGCGTCCGCCGATGGTGGTGGACGTTGCTCGCCGCAACCATCTGGGCTGGGCTGGTCAGCTACGTGGTCACCCAACAGGTGCCACGAACCTACGAGTCTGAAGTGACCCTGCTCGTCGGGCCGTTGAACGGGGACCTCGACACGTTCCGCGCCGCTGGACAGCTCGCCAGCACGTACGCGGACCTCGCGACGAGCCAGCCGGTGCTCCAGGCCGCCGCGACCGACCTGAAGGGGACGGACGGGGCCCGGCTGCGGGAGGCGACCACGGCGACCTCGGACCCAGTCACTCGGTTCTTGACCATCCGCGTACGCACCGGGGACCCCCAAAACGCCGCGACGATCGCAGGCGTCGTGGCGAACAAACTGGTCACGTACGTGCAGAAGAACATTCCGCCGCCCCCGCCCGGTCTCAACGCCCCGGTGTCCGGGGGTGGGTTGCGGATCATCAACGGGGCGGTGGCCAACCCGGTGCCGGTCGCGCCTGCCGTGTCGCTCATCGTGATCCTATCGGCCGCAGCGGGCCTGCTCGGGGCGCTCGCGCTCGTGATGCTCATCGACTACTTCGGGCAGACGATCAGCAGCGAGCGTGAGATCGGACAACTCGCGTCGATCGGGTTGCTCGGCACGGTCGCGCGCTGGCGGGCACGTCAGCGCGGCGTCGACCCGCTGGTGGTGGAGGCCGCCCCCGACTCACGGAATGCCGCCGCTCACCGGCTCGTCGCGTCGCGAGTCGCCCTCGCGAGCCCTGAGAAACTCACGAGCGTGCTGGTCATCGGCACCGACGGCGGCCCTGGCTCGGGTGAGGTGGCCGCGAATCTCGCCGCCGCGTTCGCGGCCGACGGCCGGCAGGTCGCCCTGATCGACGCGAACGAGCAGCTAGCCGAGGTCACCGAGCTGCTCGGCCTCGAGCACTACCCCGGCCTCTACGATCTGCTCGGCCGTGACTGGTCCCACAACGGCGAGGGTCCGGAGGCGCTTCTCGTGCGACGCTCGTCTGGCCTGATCGTCCTGCCGGCCGGGCATCGGGACGGAACGGTCCACATCGACCACATCCCGCAACTCATCAGGCGGCTGCTCGCGGGCCCGGCTGAGGTGATCGTTACCGCCGGCCCGTCGGCTGAGGACGACCCGGCGGCGGTGATATGGGCACGCCATACCGATAGCACGGTCCTCGTGGCCAGGCGCAACGCAACGCGACGCGACGACTTCGCGCGGGCCGCCGAAGCCCTCCACCGCGTCGGCGGGAACGTCGTAGGCGCCGTGCTCTTCGACCACCGCGGCATCCGTGGGCGTCGCCTGCCTGCGCGGCGCGTGCGGTCACCGTTCTCTGAGCAGGTCGACTTCTCCACCAGGCTGGAATCCTAAGAACCGTATTGAGGATTCGCCCAGCCGCCCGACAGCCGGACGACTTCTTAAGCACGTTTCTGAGTGCTCCGCCGCGCTTGTGGCGCGCCGTCGCTGCAGCCGTGGCGCACGGCAGGTCCTGTGATCGCGCGAACTCTCAGCCCTTGTTCGCTCCGTGTGCCCGTACGAAGTCGTTCACGGCGTAGTACGTGTCGATGGACTCGCCGGCATCTCCCCAAAAGCCGTCCAGGACGTCGTATTCCATCGTCTGCTGGGCGACGTAGGCATTGTTGACGTCGGTGATCTCCAGCTCGCCCCGACCGGACGGTTCCAGCCTCGTGATGATCTCGAACACGTTCGCGTCATAACAGTAGATGCCGGTCACGGCGTAGCTGCTCGGAGGATCGTCGGGCTTCTCGTGGATCCGCACCAGTCGCTCGCCGTCGTCGAACTGCGGCACGCCGAGATGACGCAGATGGGCTGGATCGTGAATCGGCGACAGGACCACCCGTGCTCCCCGCTCCTGCTCGAGGAAGTGGCCGACGACGTGACGGATCGACTGCTCCACCACGTTGTCTGCCAACATCACGAGCACACGGTCGCCATCGACGAAGCGCTCCGCCAGGCCCAAAGCGTCGGCGATTCCCCCGGGACGCTCCTGGTAGGCGTACAAGAGCCGATCGATGCCGTACTCGTGGCCGTTGCCGAGCAGGCGCAAGAACTCGCCCGCGTGCGTGCCTCCCGTCACGAGCATGATGTCAGTGATATCGGCCTTGACGAGCGCCTCGATCGCATAGGTGACCATCGGCCGGTCGTAGATCGGCAGCAGGTGCTTGTTCGTGATCCTGGTGAGCGGGTACAGCCTGGTTCCGGTCCCGCCCGCGAGCACTACGCCCTTCACCGGCCGTCCTTCCTATGTCGAATCACGGGCACCCTCGTCGGGTCGAGGCTATCCGACGCCGGGTGGGGCAGCCGTGGCCTGACGGGTCAGGCACCCAGCAGCTTGCGGACGTACGGTACGCGGAGCAACTCAGGGAAAATTTCGCCCACGTTGAGTTGGCTGCGCGCGAGGCGGAGCACCAGAAACGACGACACCGTGGCCAGCGCAACCGTGACGACAATGCTCGGACGCACGAACGCTTGAACCACGTACAGGGCCGCTGCGTTGGCGGCGATCACCAGATACACCCTCAGGTAGCGCCGATCGAGGATCTTGATCCCGGTGCCCAACCCAAGCCCCGCCTGCTTGAGAACGTTGAACACGATGAGCGTGCCACTCGTGCCGATCGCCGCCCCGAGGGCGCCGTAGCGCGGGATGAGCAGGAGGTTCAAACCGAGATTGACCACGATCACGACGAAGTTCATCGCGACGATGTACCGCAACAGCCCGTACACCTTCAGGGTGAGGCCGTTGAAGCCGAAGGCGGCGTTGACGTAGTAGGCGATCGACAGGAGCGCGAGATAGGTCGCTGACGAGCCGTAGCGCTGCCCGAACAGCAACACGGTCAGCGGGTGCGCGAGCGACGAGGTCAACGCGAAGATCGGGAACGAGAAGACCGCAATCCAGACCGCGGTCTGCCAGTACAGATCGTTGAGGCCCCGCCGGTCGTTGCGCGCGAACAGGCGCGCCGCCAGCGGGGTGAAGAGCAGGACGAACGCGCTGAACACCACCTGGTTGGCGTCGGCCACAGGCGCAACGACCCGGAAGGCGGCGATCTCGACCGTACCGTGATAGCGCTCAAGCAAGACCACGTCCGACGTGTGCAGCACGGTATAGACGAGGTCCGACGTCAGGACGGGGATCGTGAACGACAGCACCTCCGCCCACGGCAACTCGAGGCCCCGCCAGCTGAAGCGGGCGGAGAGCCCCCGCTTGCGCATCATCCGCAGCAGCACCCAGGTGTAGATGCCGACCCCGGCGACGCCCGCCAGGACGTAGCCGACGGCGAGGAACCGGACGTCGGCGTGTCCAAGGACGAGCAGGCCGACGACCGTGATGGTCAGCAGCGGCGCGAGCACGTTCCGCCGGAAGAAGATTGCCTTGGGACTCGAAAACACGGAGAACATCCCCATCAGCAGCCCGTCGATAGCCTGTATGGGCGACAGGACGACGAGGATGAGGAGCAGGCCGAGCACCTGTCGGTCGCGAACCAGCGACCCGGCGATCCAGCCCTGTAAGCCCAACAGGAGCAAGTAGCCGCCGATGCTGAGGCCGAGCACCACACCGACCACCAGCACCAGCGTCCCGAACAGCTTCTTGTACTCGCCGCGCTCCTCGTAGATCGGGACGAAGCGGGTGACGGCTCGGTCAAGGCCGAGCGTGACGATCGTCTCACCCAGGCTCACGATCGACAGCCCGTACGCGAACGCGCCGTAGTCGGACTTCGACAGGTAACGGCTGATCAGGATCGTGGCCGCCGCGTTCGTGACCTTCGAGAGCAAGCGGCCGACGAGCAGGATCGTGGAGCCGCGGATCTGCTTCGCCGACGCCGTCTTTCCGGTCGGCGGTGGCTCGGCGACGACCTCGCCGCCGTCGGCAGTCGTCAGTGACGTCCCCAGGGTCCCCTCTGGGGTTCCGGGTACCCTCACAAGCGCCGGGGTCTCGCCCGGGATGGCGCCCCTGCCGTTGGCCTTCCCGCCTCGCCTCACGCGCACCGAGCGCGTTCCCCCTCTCGCGGGCGGCCGAGGTCACAGACATTTCTTGACAGACCCGCCCCGCCTGGTCCCCCCAACGCCTCGACCATAGCACCCCTTCGGAACATGTGGCGAAACTCCTCAAGGGCTGTGCGCCCAGTCACCGACGAAGGACCACCAGGGCGTCTCACCGCTGTAAACCCAAGGACGACCAGCGGAACCCGCCCAGGGCACCCCTTCGAACCATGTGGCGAAACTCCTCAAGGGCTGTGCGCCCAGTCACCGACGAAGGCTCACCAGGGCGTCTCACCGCTGTAAACCCAAGGACGACCAGCGGAACCCGCCCAGGGCACCCCTTCGAAACATGTGGCGACGAACCATGGGGCGAAACTCCTCAAGGGCTGTGCGCCCAGTCACCGACGAAGGCTCACCAGGACGAAGGACCACCAGCGGAACCCACTCTGGCCCATGTCTCGACCGCCCCCCTCACGGGCACGAGCGGGGACGCTCCCCCACCCTCGATGTGCGGTTTCTGACGGATGTGCAAGGATGTGCCCGTCTGCAAGGAAGCGCACACCGCTAGGGAGGTCAGGCGCGATTATGCAGACAAACGTGTCTTCAAGGTATCAGCGCGTCTCCCCGGCCAGAATGCTGCCCTTCCCCCTCCATCCCGGTCGGAGGTACATGTCTCATGCGTGATTACGCAGTACCCGTTCGCCCTCGTGCGGCCCGCCGCTGTCTGGCTGCGCTCGTCCTCGTCGCCGCCGCCGCAGCCACCACCACCGCCGCGGTGGTTACCCCGTCGAGCGCCGATGCCGCCAATGGCCTGTGGCGCTCGCGCGCTGAGCTGGCTGAGCTGGCTACCAGCGGCCCAGCGTGGGAGCGCCTGAAATCCACAGCCGACAGAAGCCTCGGCAAGCCGGACATCGCCAACCAGGGCAGCCGCCATGACACGAACACGCTTGCCGCGGCGCTTGTCTACGCCCGCACCCACCAGGAGGCGTACCGAGCGAAGGCCCGGTACGGCATAGCCGGGGCGATCGGGACCGAGCGCGGTGGTCGCACGCTCGCCCTGGGACGCAATCTGCCTGCGTACGTCATCGCGGCTGATCTCATTGACCTTCGCTCCTACGATCCCGGGCTCGACGGCCGCTTCCGCAGGTGGCTCCAGGTGGTACGGACCGCGCTGCTCAACGGTCGTACGTTGATCCAGACCCACGAGCGGCGTCCCAACAACTGGGGCACGCACGCCGGCGCCGCGCGGATCGCCGCCGCCGCCTATCTCGGGGACCGCGCTGACCTCGATCGTGCGGCCCGGGTGTTCAAGGGCTGGCTCGGCGACCGCACGATCTACAGCGGCTTCAAATTCGGCGAACTCTCCTGGCACTGCAACCCGGCCAAGCCGGTCGCGGTCAACCCGGCCGGCTGCACGCGGCGTGGGGCTACGCTCGACGGTGCGCTGCCCGACGACCAGCGCCGCGTGGGCCGCTTTAGCTGGCCGCCGAAGAAGGAGAACTACACGTGGGAGGCGCTCGAAGGCGCGACTGTTCAGGCGGCGCTCTTGCACCGGCAGGGCTACGACGCGTGGCAGTGGCAGGATCAGGCGCTCCGCCGCGCGGTTAGCTGGCTCTATGTTCAGAACCGGTTCGCTGCCACCGGTGATGACACGTGGGTCCCGTGGCTCGTCAACAGTGCTTACGGCACGAGCTTCCAAGTCCGCCCCGCCAGGACCGGCAAGAACATGGGCTTTACGGACTGGACACACGCACAACCATCTCCTGCGCAGCCCAAGGCCGCGCAGCAGCCCGAAGTGGGACCAAACGAAGGGGCCACGCAAGTGACTGAGCGCTCGCGGTAGGCTGGCCCACAGGCGGTAGGGCAAGGGGGACAGCGGATGCTGGACGGGACGCTCACGCCTGAGCTCCCGCCTGGCAGCAACGTCAAAGGGCATGTGGCCGGGGCGAGCTGGACGTTCCTTCTGCTGGATCTCGACCTGCTGCGGACGGTCTGCCTGGGCCAACCGTCCGCAGCGACGCTCGCGACGGTCACGCGCCTGTCCCGGGAGGTCGTGCTCGCGGGTGCCCCTGCCCGCCGCAGGGGGATCCAGGGAAACGCCCCCGGTCGTGGGGCACGCCCCCACGGCGTACGTACCGTGAGGCTCGGGCACGACGGCACGATCCCACTCCCGGACCGCAGTGTGGATCTCGTACTGGCGGCGGACCCGTCTTGGGCGTCACGCCTCGAGCGGGACACCAGGCTGCAGGCGGAGGTCGATCGCGTCCTACACCGTCACGGCCGCCTCTACCTGCCGCTGCGCAGCCTCCCGGCTCCAGGGGACGAGAGCGACGACCTCCTGTGGCAGGAGCTGGCGAACGGCGAGCCACGGGCTATCGCGCCACTGGGTGACCTCCAGGCGGCGACCTTCCTCACAGCGGCTGCGGGTCCGGCTTGGCAGCCGCGCAGGTTGACCGGCCGGGCATGCAGGGCACTGGGCCTGGATGGCCCGCGGACGGCGAGCATCACGACCACCGCCGCCCTGCGCGGCAGCGACGGCGACCTCCGCCGGCCGCCTCGCTACCTCGTCGAGGCCGCAGCAGCAGCGGGCGTCGCGATCGACGGCCACCGGTGGGCGCTGCTCAGCGCTGGCGAATACCGCACGAAGAAGGTGCTCGTCTTCCTGTTCCCGCCGGGAGACGCGGCTCCCGAGTACGTCGTGAAGCTCACCCGGCACCCGGACTTCAACGCACGTTTGGAGAACGAGTACCGGGCACTGTCCGAGCTCGAGCGCCGGGGGCTCGCCGCCCGCAGCGTCCCCCGTGCAGCGTTCCACGGCACCCAGGCGGGGATCGCCTTCGTCGGCGAGACGGCGGTCAGCGGCATCCCGTTGCGAGAGCGAACCACCGCGCGCCCAGACTGCCCGGACGCCTTGGCGGCGCTCGACTGGCTCGTCGAGCTGGGGATCTCCAGCGCCGATCGGACCGCCCACGCGACAGACGCGGCCGCTGCGCTCGGCACACTGCTCGACCGCTTTGTCACCACCTATCGCCCGGACGCGCGACATCAGGCATTCCTCGCTGAGCAGATCGCCGCGCTCGGCCGCCATCCGGAGCCGTTCCCGGTCGTGTTCACCCACGGCGACGCGGGCACGTGGAACGTGCTGATCGACAAGGCCGGCCGCCCCCTGTTTCTCGACTGGGAGGCTGCCGACCCACAGGGCCCGCCGCTGTGGGACGTGCTCTACTTCTTCCGCAGCCATGCGATCACGGTCGCACGGCGGGCAGGGATCAGAGACCGGCTGCGGGCCTTCGAGCGCGGGTTCCTCGAGGCGTCAGAGCTGAACCGGCTGCTCTGCGCGGCGGTGGAGCGATATTGCGCCAAGGTGGTGCTCGCGCGCTGCATGGTCGAGCCCCTCTTCTACACCTGCTGGATGCACCGGTCGTTGAAGGAAGCAAAGACGCTGTCGGAGCGGACCTTGCACCGCGGCCGTTACGTGAGGTTGCTCATCCGGTGCATCGACCAGCAGAAGGCGCCGGGGCTCGTCAGCCTGTTCTCTAGAACAGGTTGCAACTAGGCAAGCGCACGCCATCCTGGCGATGGGCAGGAGATGCGGGGGATTTAGCGCTCCAGCCACTAAAGTGACGGGCGATTTCGGGACAGCTTAGAAAGCTGTCTGGGGGGAGAGGATAGCTATGTCGCGGGCTAATAGCGCGACTCGTTTTCAAGCGCGCGCGTGGATCGTGGTGGTTGCACTTGCGGTGACGTCGGTCGTCATTCCTACCTCGGCGGACGCGGCAGCCGGGGACGTCGGCTACGAGGGCCCGTCGTTCAGTGGCGCGAGCGGGTCGCCGAGCGGCTCCAAACCGGAAAGCAAGCTGTGGTTCAACGACGGGCTGTGGTGGGCGAGCATGTTCGACACCACGAGCCAGGACTTCCACATCTTCAAACTCGACCGGTCGACGTCGTCGCAGAAGTGGATCGACACAGGAACGGCACTCGACGACCGGACGAACAGCCGGGCTGACGTGCTGTGGGACGGCTCCAAGCTGTTCGTGGCTTCGCATGTGTTCAGCGAGTCGCCGGCCTCCGGGACCCCGAGCCGGCTGTACCGCTACAGCTACAGCTCGGCGAGCAAGAGGTACACGCTCGACGCCGGGTTCCCGACTCAGATCAACAACGTCAAGACCGAGACGCTCGTCATCGACAAGAACACCGGATCGAATGCCCGGCTGTGGGCGACATGGGTCCAGAGCAACACCGTTTACGTCAACAGCGCAAACGCTGACGGCACCGGCTGGGGAACCCCGTTCGTGCTGCCGGTTTCGGACGTGACCGTAGCGACAGACGACATCTCTTCGCTCGTGTCGTACGGCAGCAACAAGATCGTCGTGGTGTGGAGCAACCAGACCAAGTCGAACGTCTACTACAGCGTGCACGTGGACGGGCAGCCGAACAACACCTGGGCGCAGACCCGCGTCGCCTCGGGTGGGGCGCCAGGGACTGCTGACGACCACATCAGCCTGCGCTCGCTTCAGGAGACAAACGGCAAGGTCTACGCCGCGGTGAAAACCTCGTTCTCCAACAACGCCCAGCCGCTGACCTTGCTGCTCGAGTATGACCAGGCAATGGACAAGTGGAAGTCCTACACCTACGGGCTGAAGCAGGACGCTCACACCCGGCCGATCGTGATGATCGACAAAAGCGCGCGTCAGGTCTACATGTTCGCCACCGCCCCTGAGAGCGGTGGATCCATCTATGTGAAGAGCGCGCCGCTCGCCAACATCTCCTTCCCCCCAGGGAAGGGGACGGCGGTGATGACCGACGGGACCGAGGACGACATCAACAACGCGACCTCGACGAAGCAGTCGGTCGACTCGAGCACCGGGCTCGTGGTGCTCGCCACCAACGACACCACCAAGCGTTACTGGCACGCCTACCTGCCGCTCGGCGGCGGTGGCGGCGGTGGGACGCTCACGTTCACGCCGACGGCGGACGCCAAGGTGAACTCGGGGAGCCCGAGCGCGAACTACGGGACCGGGAATCCCCTACAGGTCAGAGCGGGCAGTCCCGAGTACCTCAGCTACTTCAAGTTCGCGGTCACGGGGCTGAGTAGGCCGGCCACGGTCAAGCTGCGGCTGTTCGTGACGGACCCGAGCCCCGACGGCGGCAGCGCCTTCCAGGTAACGAACACGTCCTGGACCGAGACCGGGATCACGTACAGCAACCGGCCACCGCTGGTCGGGTCAGCGCTCGGCAGCACGTCAGCGAACACGGCGAACACCACCGTGGAGATCCTGCTCGGCAGCATCACCGGCAACGGCACCTACAGCTAGGCGCTCAAGACCTCGAGCACCAACTCGGTCTACTACAGCAGCCGGGAGGGAGCGAACCCGCCCCAGCTCGTGGTGACCCCGCAGTAGCGCGTCGATACGCAGTGCCCGCGCCAGATCGGGCGCGGGCACTCACCATTACCCGGGGGTGTGTCGACTCACGTGGTGTAGGCACAGGCCAGTCGAGACGGTCCGCCTTGTTCAGCGCTGGGGTTCCCAGCGGTCGATGCGGGTGCCGCGGAGGAGGTTCCAGACCGCGCGGAGACAGGCCGCGTTGACGAGCACGAAGTAGGCCGGCAGCGCGAGCACTCGGCCGGCGGGGCCGGGTGGTGGCGAGGTCGTCTTGCGGCGCAGGCCGAGACCCGCGGCCGTATAGAAAGCGACCTGAGCGACGGTAGCCGCTCGATACAGCCGGCCCCGGCGCCACAGCAGAGGGCTCGACACCGCCACGCTGATCAGCGGAACGGCCATGAGACGGCGCAGCACCTTGTGCGAGAACAGCTGGACGGCGTAGAAGCCGTGCCGACGCGGGTCGAGCAGTGCCCGCCTGGCCGCCACCGCGCGCAGGCCCCTTGTGATAATCCGCACCTTGCGGCCCAGCTCGACCTTGCTCGTGGCGGCGACGGGCTCGTAGGCGACGGCGTCAGGCGCGAAGACGAGCCGTTTGCCGTGCGCGATGACGCCGGTCGAGACGAAGAAGTCGTCGGTCACCCCGTCCGGCACGTGGTCGACGAGCCCACGCCGGACCGCGTAGATTGCGCCGGTCGCCGAGATCACGTGGCCGGCACGGCTCTCGCCGATCTTCAGCAACCGGTCGAAGTCCCAGTAGCGCAGCTCCCCCGTGGCGCTCGCCGCGGCTGTGGAGTCGCGCACGTAGCGCTGGTCGCCAGCGACGCCCCCGACCTGTGGGTCAGCGAACGGTCGCACGAGCGCGCGGATGGCGTCGGGCGCATAGAGCGTGTTCGCGTCGGAGAACACCACGATCTCGCCGGTCGCGGCGGCCACGGCCTCGTTCAGGGCGGTCGCCTTGCCAACCCGCGGCAGGGCGAGCAGCCGCACCCCGCGCTCGGCGAATCCCGCGACTACCTCGTTGGTGCCGTCGTCGGAACCGTCGGAGGCCACGATCACCTCGAACCGGTCACAGGGGTAGTCGACGGCGAGGAGGTTGTCCAGCTTGCTGCCGATGACCTCGGCCTCGTTGTGCGCCGCGACGATGACCGTCACCCGGGGAGCGCCGGCACCGGTCTGGTGCGGTCGGTGCCCCACAACCCCGCGGACGAACACCGCTGCGGGGAACGCCACGTACGTGTAGCCGAGCGTACCGACCGCGCCCCAGAACAACGCTGGCCCGAGGCTGCCCCCTCGTCCTCGGCCGCTCATTATCGGCAGGAGTCGCGCCAGCGGGCCACGTAGATGTCTGCGAGCCGATCGGCGTCGGTGGAAGCAAAGTTCGTGGCAGACGAGACGAACGCCACCGTCCGGCCGTCCTCGGACACCGCCGGAGCGCTGCCCTGGGTCGCTCCGCGTCCTAGAGTCCTGACGCCGCTCGACAGGTCCTTGACGATCACCTCGGGGCCAGACGCGCTCGGGGTGAGGTTCGTAGCCGAGGTCGTGAACGCGACCACGTTCCCGTTCGCGCAGATCGCGGGGTCGCCGCTGGAGCCGTTCGCCGTGGTGGCACCCCCGGTGGCGGTATCCCTGGGTGTCGAGATCAATGTCACCTTGCCGGTGGCAAGGTCCCGCGTGAAGACGTTCGCAATCGCGGTGTCGTCGGAGTTCGAGGGGATCGCACCGGCGGTGAAGGCGACGACCTTGCCGTCGGCCGACAGCGCCGGCTCGCGGCTCTCGTCCTGCGGGCCGATTCCGCCGCCTGCCGCTGACACGAGGGTCAACCCGCCGGTCTCCAGGCTCTTTGCGTAGACGTCGAAGACGTCCGGGCGGTCACCGGGGTCGAGGGTGCTCGCGGCCGTGGCGAACACGACCGTCCGCCCGTCGCCGGAGAGCGCTGGGCTGATGCTGTCGAGATCGGCTTTGCGCCCCGCGCGGCTCGTCGAGGCGAGCATGAGCTTACCGGTCGAAAGGTCCTTCACGTAGACGTCGGCGACGTCGTCCTGATCGGCCGGGTCGAGGTTGCGCGCCCGCGAGGTGAACGCGATCCGTGACCCGTCCGCCGAGAGCGCCGGGTGCTCGCTGCCGGCGTCGGCCTTGCGCCCATCGCTGCCGCTCGAGGCGAGCACGAGCTTGCCGGTCGAAAGATCCTTCAGGTACACATCCGGCAGCGCATCACGGTCGGCCGGGTCGAGGTTCGTTGCGGTGGAGACGAACACCACCCGTGTGCCGTCGGCCGACAGCGACGGCGAGGCGCTCTCACCGTTCGCCTTCGCCCCGTCCTGCCTGGCCGTCACGAGCCTGACCGCGCCGCTGCCAAGGTCCTTCACGTAGACGTCGTACAGGTGGTCGGGGTCGGCAGCGTCGAGGTTCGTGGCCGATGACAGGAACACGACCCGCGACCCGTCGGCCGACAGCGACGGCGAGGCGCTCTCACCGTTGGCTTTCACGCCCTTGGCGCTGGTTGTGACGAGGGTCAGCCCGCCCAGACTCGCGGGGGCGGGAGCGGGCGGGGTGCCGGAGGACAGGGTGGGCTGCATGAGCACCCAGGCAAGCACCGCAATGAGCGCTCCCCCGAGCCCCACCCACCAGCGTCTCCTACGCATCATTTATGCACGGACCTGCTTCTCGATCCAACGGTAGGTGGGCACGAGTCCCTCCTCGAGGGCGATGTCCGGTTCCCACCCCAAGATCTCGCGCAAGCGCGTGTTGTCGGAGTTACGGCCCCGGACCCCTTGGGGGCCGTCGATGTGCCGAAGCTCGAGGTCCCGCTTGCCCGAGATCTCGATGATGACCCGCGCAAGCTCGTTGATCGACACCATGTGGTCGGTACCGAGGTTGAGCGGCTGGTCATAGTCGGACTGCATCAGCCGGTAGATGCCCTCGACACAGTCGGCGACGTGACAGAACGAGCGCGTCTGCTCCCCGTCGCCCCAAACCTCGATCACGTCGCCCGGATCAGCCTTCGCGACCTTGCGGCAGAGCGCCGCCGGCGCCTTCTCGCGTCCCCCGTCGTACGTCCCGTAAGGTCCGTAGATGTTGTGGAAGCGGACGACGCGCACCTGCATGCCGTACTCGCTGGCGTAGTACTCGCACAGCTTCTCGGAGATCAGCTTCTCCCAGCCATAGGCGTCCTGCGGGTTGGCGGGGTAGGCGTTCTCCTCTTTCAGCGGGGCGACGTCGGCATCGACCTGGAGATAGTCGGGGTAGACGCACGCCGAGGACGAGTAGAGGTACCGGCGGATTCCGTGGATGCGCGCCGCTTCGATCGTGTGGAGGTTGATCAGCGCGTTGTTGTGGAGGATCGTCGCGTGGTTGCTGGAGATGAACCCCATACCGCCCATGTCGGCGGCCAACGCGTACACCTGGTCGATACCGCGCATCGCGAGGAGCGCGTCGTCCCTGCGCCGCAGGTCGAGAAGCTCGAACTCGTCCGCGTCGACCTCGGTGAACTCGGGTGCTTTCAGGTCGACGCCACGCACCCAGTACCCGAGCTGCTTGAGTTCGGTCACGAGATGATGGCCGATGAACCCGCCCGCTCCGGTAACCAACACACGTTCCATCTCGACATCCCCCTACCCGCAATGCAACGAGCCTCGCTCCCCGTCTGAAAGCTTTCTTCGAAAGGAGGTTACCAGTCTGAATCGATCAACGAGTGCGCAAAATTTTACCCTAGTGGTCAGGTACCCCAACAGATCGTGCTGCCCTACGCTGGTGGAGTTCGTGTAGCCGGGGAACGAGCAGGGGAACTCGGGGGGTGTCCCCGATCGCCGGGGTCCGGGCCGCACCTGTAGAGAACGTGTTTGGGAAACGCGGACCATGAGGCGTGCGGCGCGTGGTTTCGGGTGGGGCCCTTGCCACCGAAACTACATCAGCTATAATCAAATAACGTGGCAATCGGCGGACGGAACTTCTCAAACACGTTCTGAGGAGGGGCAGTCGTGCGGGGTTACCCCGACGTGGTGCCGCACCCCATGGTGGATGCGGTTTTCCAGGCCCTCGACCGCGAAGGCCTGCGCTGGTGCGTGCTGCGCGGCGAGGCGCTGCTGGAGCGGGCGTCAGGTGACGTCGACCTGCTCGTGCCTCCCATCGACCTGTCGCGCCTGCGACACGCGGTGGGCGAACTCGGCTTCGTGCCAGTCCCCGCCTGGGGCTACGGCTCGCATCGCTTCTTCATGGGCTACGACTCGGTGAGGGACGGGTGGGTGAAGCTCGACGTGGTGACCGAGCTCGCGTTCGGTCCTGGCTTCGCGCTCCCGACCGGCGCGGAGGCCGCGTGCCTCGAGCGCCGCCGCCGCCAGGGGCGCTTGGCCGTCTTAGACGACGAGGACGCCTTCTGGGCGCTGCTGCTCCACCGGCTGCTCGACAAGGGCTCGGTCCCACACGACAGCGTGATCCGGCTGCGTGAGCTCGCCGCGGCAGCCGGCACGGGCGGGCCGCTGGCCACACGCGTGGATGCGTCCTGCCCGCCCGCCTGGTCAGCCGCGCGCCTGCTCGGCCTCGCGCGGGACGGCGACTGGGAGGCGCTCGTTGCGTTCGGCCCGCAGCTCGCGATGAGCTGGCGGCGCCACGTACGGGCGGCGGTTTGGCGCCGCGCGTCCGCCGCCGTCGTCGGCCGCTGGGCCGGGCGGCTCCTGCGGCTGCGCTACCGCCGCGGCCTCGGCGTCGCGGTGCTGGCGCCGGACGGCGCGGGTAAGTCGATGCTGGTCCAGGGGCTACGCGAGACCTTCGCCTTCCCCACACGGACGGTGTACATGGGCCCGTACCAACGGCTCGCGGGCCGGCCAGAGCGGGCGCTTCCCCCCGGTCTCGGCCTCGCGGCCCGGGTCTGTGCGCTGTGGAGGCGGTGGCTGGAGGGGGCCTACCACCGCAGTCGCGGCCGGCTCGTCGTGTTCGACCGCTACGTCACCGACGCCCTGCTCCCACCCCGCTGGCCGCTCGGCCGTCTGGGCCGAGCCCGACGGTGGCTCGTCGGGCACTGCGTGCCCGCGCCCGACCTCGTCGTCGTGCTCGACGCTCCCGGCGCCGTGCTCCACCAACGCAAGGGCGAGCAGGACCCGGGAGTGCTCGAGGCGGAGCGGCGGGCCTACCGGGCGCTCGCGCAGCGGGCGCAGCGCGGCGTCGTGATCGACGCAACCAAACCGGCGGATCAGGTCCGCCGCGAGGCCACCGCCGCCGTGTGGCGTGCCTACGGGCAGCGTTGGGGCAGGCGGCGCACGCCACGATCACCTTGGCTCGACAGAGACCGAGAGACGGATTTGACCAAAAGTTGAGGAGTCATGCGAATCCTGATCTGCGCGTCCGATGTTCCGCTGCCCCCCACGACCACCGGCTACCGCCGGCAGCTCATGGGTCTGGTACCGGAGCTCGGCAAGCGCAACGAGGTGCGCCTCATCGGGTACCGGATGCCCGACCAGCGGACGAACCCGGCCGCCGAGGCCCAGTGGCGGATCATCCCCTACGCGAAGCCGAAGCTCGCGGGGAGCCTGTCCGACCTTGCCCTCGCGACCGCCCTGCAGCGGCCGGCACGGGCCGAGCGGCTCGTCCGCGGCTTGCGCCAGGCGCTCCGTGAGGAGCTCGAGCGCTTCGGACCGGACGTCGTCCACGTCGGCCCGGGCAAGCTCGCGGGCCTGCTGCCGGAGCTTGGTGGACGGCCGTGCGTCCTCAACCTCATGGACACCTGGCACCTGAACGTCGAGGCCCGGGCGCTGACCACCACTTCGGTGAAGGCCCCGTTGTTCCGCGCCGACGCGAAGCGGATCATGAAGTTCGAGGCCGTCCGCTACCGGGGCTGGGACCGGGTCGTGGTGAGCAACTCGGGTGACCTCAAGACCCTGCGGGCGCTCGATCCGACGCTGCCGTTTGAGATCATCCCGATCGGCTTCGACGCGGGTGCGTACGCGCCCGATGAGACCGCAGCGGTCGACCCCGACCGGATCATCTTCCACGGAGCGATGGGCTACGCCCCGAACGTCGTCGCCGTCGAGTACCTCGCGCTTCAGGTCCTGCCCCTCGTCCGGGCGGTGCGCCCGGCCACACACCTCGTCCTGGCCGGGCGTGACCCGTCGCCGCGTGTGCTCGCCCTCGGCGAGCTGGACGGCGTCACCGTCACCGGCGAGGTCGAGGACATGCGCGCCGAGCTGGTCCGCAGCCGCGTCTGGGTGGGTCCGTTTCAGAGCGGCACGGGCATCAAGACGAAGCTGCTCGAGGCGATGGCCGCTGACGTGCCCTGCGTCGTCACGCCGCTCGGGGCGCGCGGAGTCGACGCCGTCGCCGGGAAGGAGCTGCTCATCGGGGATCACGCCGAGCAGCTCGCCGATCACGTGCTGCGCGTGCTCGCCGACGACGACCTTGCTCGACGCCTTGGCCACGCCGGCGGCGAGTTCGTGCGGCCCAGGTACGACTGGCCGGCCGTCGCCAGCGCCTACGAGGGGCTGTACCGCGCGGCCATCGACAAGAAGGCGGCAGTGCGGTCCTGAACAAGAGGCCGCAGAGGCGTTCCCCCGCAGCACGGGCTACGGGCACATCCAGGCTGTCGCAAAGCCGACCCCGCATCTTGAGGCCGTCTTCCCAGGCGCTCCGGCAGGCACGTCGGACGATGGCCTGGTTTCGCCACAACTCATTTCGCAACCTCCTGCTTTGCACCGAACTTGAACTCGGGATTACGGTCCGGACCTACCCCCGAGGGTCGGCGTCGATGAACGGCGGTTTGACGACCTGGGCCGGAAGGGGCTTTCCGCGGACGTCGATCTCGACCTCGACGCCCTCGGTCACCGCAGCGTCGAGGTAGGCGAGCGCCAGGCCGACCCGTAGCGTCGGGGAGAACGTCCCGCTGGTGGTCTCCCCCACGGCCTGTCCGCCCTGCTGGACAACGCAGTGCGCGCGGGGGATCCCGCGGCCGGTCGCGCGCAGGCCCCACAGGCGGCGGCTCGGCTCGTCCGCCTGCGCGCGGAGGTAGGCGCCGCGACCGCGGAAGGGCGCGCCGACCTTGACCGCCCAGCCCAGACTGGCCTCGACCGGGGAGGTCGCGGTCGAGATGTCATTGCCGTGCAGCGGGTAGCCCATCTCGAGCCGGAGCGTGTCGCGGGCGCCGAGCCCTGCGGGCCGGGCCCCGGCCTCTACGAGCCGATTCCACAGCGCAGGCGCGAGCGCTGCGGGCGTGAAGAGCTCGTAGCCGCGCTCGCCCGTGTACCCCGACCGGGCGAGGACTCCAGCTCCCGGCGGCATGCGCGCCGAACCGAGCGACAGCGGCCGGCAGTCGAGGTAGCCGAGCCCGGAGACGTCGACCCCCGCGCTCGTGATCATCTCCGCCGACCGCGGACCCTGCACCGCGAGGCACGCCATGCCCTCCTTGACGTCGGTGACCTCGCAGGCGCCGGCCTCTGCGACCGCGGCCTCCAGTACCGCGAACACGGCGGCGCTGTTCGCGGCGTTCGGGACGACGAAGAAGCCCCAGTCCAGGCGGTACACGAGCAGGTCATCGACGATCCCTCCCCGGTCGTCGAGGCAGAGCGTGTAGTGAGCGCGCCCGACCGCCAGCGCCGCGGCGTCGTTGGTGAACGCCCACTGAACGGCGGTCACCGCCGGGAGGCCGGTCACCCGGAGCGCGCCCAGGTGGGAGAGGTCGAAGACCCCGCAGCTCTCACGGACCGCGCGGTGCTCGGCGACGACGCTCCCGTAGTCCAGTGGCATCTCCCACCCAGCGAACGGCGTCATCGCGGCGCCCAGCGCCACATGCCGCTCGTGCAGCGGCGAACGCCGGAGAGGCGACATGCGCGCGAGCGTACAACCGAGCTCGGACCACTAGGATGCTTCCGGAAGATGCCGAGGCAGTCAGGGGAGCGGCCCATGCCGGACACCTACGAGATGGTTGTGCTGGGCGGCGGTACGGGAGGCTACTCGTGCGCGCTACGCGCGGCGACGCTCGGCATGAGGGTCGCGCTGGTTGAGAAGGCGAAAGTCGGCGGGACCTGCCTCCACTGGGGGTGCATCCCGACCAAGGCGTTCCTCCAGGCAGCCGAGGTCGCCGAGCACGCGCGGACCGCCGGGCAGTACGGCGTGAAGGCGAGCTTCGACGGCGTCGATGTCACCAAGGTGCTCGGCTATAAGGACAGGATCGTCGATGCGAGCTGGAAGGGCCTGCAGGCCACCCTGAAGGCCCGTGGGGTCGAGACAGTCGCCGGGACCGGGCGCCTGGATGACGCGCGCACCCTGGTCGTGGCGACCGAAGAGGGCGAGCGCACGCTGGCTGCCTCGAAGGCGCTCGTCCTGGCCACCGGCTCCACCCCGCGGCAGCTGCCCGTCGAAGGCGCCGAGATCGACGGGCAGGTGATCATTACGAGCGACGAGGCAATGACCTTGAAACGCGTGCCCTCTCGGCCGATCGTCCTGGGCGCGAGCGCCGTCGGCGTGGAGTTCGCGACCGTCTGGCACGGCTGGGGCGCCGAGGAGGTTACGGTCATCGAGGCGCTCGACGCCCTGGTGCCGCGCGAGGACGTCGACACGTCGAGGGCGCTCGCGAGGGCGTTCAAGAAGTCCGGTGTGACCGTCCTGGTGGGCGATCAGGTCACGAAGGTCGAGCACGGCGACGACGGGGTGCGTGCGCACACGCAACGCGGGCAGTCCTTCGAGGGCGACCTCCTCATGGTCGCGGTCGGGCGCCGCCCGGTGTCGGAGGACATGGGTTTCGAGGGCGCGGGCGTCTCGCTCGACAAGAACGGCTACGTCGTCGTCGATGAGTTTTGCCGTACGGGGGTGGCGTGGGACGGCGGCGCCCAGTACGCGATCGGCGACGTCATCCCGACGCTCGGTCTCGCGCACGCCTCGTTCCAGGAGGGCTTCCTCGTCGCCGAGCATGCCGCCGGGCAGCGGGTCCGCCCGATCGACTACCTGGGCGTGCCCCGTGTCTACTACTGCCACCCTGAGATCGGCGCCGTCGGCTACACCGAGCAGGAGCTCCGCGACCAGGGCATCGCGTACGAGTCCCAGACTTTCCCGTTCTCTCACAGCGCCCGTGCGATGATGATGCGCGGGAGCGGGCACGCGAAGGTGCTCGCCGCCAAGGACAGCGGTCGCGTCCTCGGCATCCACATCATCGGCCCGCACGCCACCGACCTGATTGCGGAGGGGCAGCTCATCTACAACTGGGAGGCGTTGCCGACCGAGGTGGCCGAGTTCATCCACCCTCACCCCACCCTCACCGAGGCGATTGGTGAGGCCCACCTCGCGCTCGCGGGCAAGCCTCTGCACGGGTAGCGGCTTCGCGCCAGAGAGACGACAGCAATGGCCGAGCACCGTCGACCGCGACGCAATGCCCCCACTGCCGACGCCGACACCGGTGGCTCCCGCCGCCGGCTCGGCGGGCCGAAGACCGCCGTGCGGCGCCGAGGACGCGAGACGTCCCCCACCGATCAGCCAGCAAGGAGCACAGCCGTGGCAGTTGAGGTCAGGATCCCCGAGCTCGGTGAGAGCGTCACCGAAGGCACCATCACCGCGTGGCTCGTCAAGGTCGGCGAGCGGGTCGATGCCGACCAGCCGCTCTTCGAGCTGAGCTCGGACAAGATCGACACCGAGGTCCCCGCCCCCGTCCGCGGGATCCTCCAGGAGATCAAGGTCCAAATCGACGAGACGGTCGACGTCGGCACTGTCGTCGCGATCATCAGTGAGCCTGACGAAGAGGCGGCGGAGCCTCGAGCAGCTGCCTCGCCTGAGCCGGAAACCCAAACCGAACCCGCCGCCCAGACGGCTGCGTCGCCGCAGACCGAGCGACCCGAGAAACCGGACGGGGACGACGAGTCCGCCGGCGTGCCGATGTCGCCGCTCGTGCGGCGTCAGCTCCGCGAGCACGACCTTGACGTTGCGCAGATCTCGGGGTCGGGTCTGGGCGGGCGGATCACCCGGGAGGACGTCGAGGCGACGCTGAAGGCGCCCCCCGAGAGCCCACCCAGCACTTCAGAGCCCAGCGCTGGATCCCGCACTGAATCTCGCCCTGGGCCGCAGGCGATCCAGCGCTCGACCCTCACGGAGGACGAGCGGACCCGGGTCGAGGACCTGTCGCGGATCCGGCAGCGGATCGCGGCGAAGATGATGGAGTCGCTGCAGTCCTCGGCTCAGCTCACGACCGTGCAGGAGGCCGACGCCACCGGGATCATGCGGCTCCGCGACCGGATAAAGGACGACTTCCGCGCCCGCGAGGGCGTGTCGCTGTCACCGTTCGTGTTCTTGTGCCGGGCGACGGTGCTCGCGATTCGCAACCACCCGAAGGTCAACGCGCTCGCCGACTTCGAGTCCGGCAAGGTCACCTACCACGACTACGTGAACCTCGGCATCGGGGTCGACACGGACAAAGGACTGATCGTCCCGAACATCAAGGGCGCAGACGACCTGTCGCTCGCTGGGCTCGCGCGGGCCATCGTCGTAGCCGCAGACAAGGCCCGCGGTCGCGCTCAGGACGGGAGCCGGCTCGAGATCTCCGACCTGCGGGGCGGGACGTTCACGATAACCAACACCGGCAGCCGCGGCGTCCTCATCGACACGCCGATCCTGAACTACCCCGAGGTCGCTATCCTCGCCACGGGCAAGATCCAGAAGCGCCCGGTCGTGGTCGAGGACCTCGCTACTGGACCGGCGATTGCGGTCCGCGACATGGCGTACCTCTGCCTGACCTACGACCACCGGCTGATCGACGGCGCCGACGCCGCGCGCTTCGTCACGGCCGTGAAGGAGGTCGTCGAGACCCACGACTGGACCGCGGAGATCGGCTATTAGTGGAGCGTCGAAGTCCACGCCGGGGAGAAAATCCGTAAGGTGCTGTCGGTCTGGGCGGGCGAGGTCGTGTACGAGGATGCGTGGCGCTGGCAGCGCGTCCTCGCAGTTGCTCGTGACGAGGACGCGATCGACGACGTCCTGCTCACCCTCATCCACGACCGGGTGTACACCGCCGGCCGGCACGCCGACCTGGCCCGTAACCTGCGCGGCACCCGGCCCGACATCCGGGTCGTCGAGGTCGACCGTGGCGGTGACCTCACCTATCACGGGCCGGGTCAGCTCGTGGCCTACCCGATCCTTCGGCTCGCGCAGCCACGGGGCGTGCGCTCCTACGTCTTTGCGCTCCAGGAGGCCTGCGTCAGGACTGCCGCGTCGTTCGGCGTCAACGCCCAGCCGGTTGCGGGCCGGACGGGCGTGTGGGTCGGCAACGCGAAGCTTGCGGCGATCGGCGTCCGCGTCCGCCGCGGGATCACCACCCACGGCCTAGCCTTCAACGTGACCACGGACCTAGCCGACTTCAACGGCATCATCCCGTGCGGCATCGACGATGCGGGCGTCTGCTCCTTGGCGTCGCTCGGCATCGACACGGCCTTGGAGGAGGTCCGTCGCCGGCTCGTCGCCCATCTCGGCGACGCCCTCGACCGCCCGCTCCAGCCCGCACGCCCTGCCGACCTCGGTCTCGTGGCCGTGAGCCGCTGAGGTTCACCGACAACGCAGCACCGTGCGCAGGTGCGCTGGTTAGGCACCAAATCGTCATCGCGGCAGAAGGCAAGACGACCTCCGATCCTCGGCCCCGGGGATCATGATGCCTCTGGGACGCCGATCTCCGCGTGAAGTGCGCGCCGACTGCTGCCCGGGGCCCGCTGTCGCCCCGCCGACAGGCGGCACCGCGGCTGGTTCGCCATCGCCATCGCGATCATCGCCCGCTGGCGCGTCCCGCCCGAGAACTCGTGCGGGTACTGGTCGACCCGCGCCCGCGCGTCGGGGACGCCGACAGTTCGAGCAGCTCGACCACCCGCGCCCACGCCGCGCGCCGATCCAGCGCAGGGTCGTGCGCTGTGAGCGCCTCGGGGATCTGGCAACCGACGGTGAGCACGGGGTGCATGCAGGTCAGCGGGTCCTGAAAGATCATCGCGAGGTCTGTGCCCCGGAGCTGGCGAAGCTCGGTCTGGCCTAGTCGGAGCAGGTCGACGTCGCCGTAGAGGACCTCGCCATCGACGATACGGCCCGGTGGGCTGCGGGATCAGCCCGAGGATCGACAGGGCCGTCACTGGTCTTGCTCGATCCCGACTCACCGACGATCCCGAGCGTCTGTTCCGAGCAGACGTCGAAGGTCACACGTGCACCGCACGCACAATGCCGTCAGGGCTGTCGAACTCGACGGTGAGGGCCGCGTACGGACAGGACCAGCGCCGCCATCACTGGGCCTGCTTCGGGTCGAGCGCGTCACGCAGGCCGTCGCCGATGAAGTTGACGCACAGGCTGAGCACGACGATCACCAGGCCCGGCATGACGACGAGCCACCACTGGGTGAGCATCGCGCCCTTGCCGTCGTCGATCAGCTTGCCGAGCGCCGGGGTCGGCGGTGAGATGCCGAACCCGAGGAACGACAGCGTCGCCTCCAGCAGAATCGCGAGCGCGACGGTGAGCGTCGCGTTCACGATGATCGGGCCCAGGCTGTTCGGGAGCATGTGCCGGAGCATGATCCGCGCGTCGCTCGCGCCCGCGGCCAACGCCGCCTCGACGAACTCCTTCTCCCGCAACGACAGATACTCGCCCCGCACGATGCGGGCGATCGTCGTCCACAGCAGCAGCGCAAGGATCACCGCGACGCGGAACGGCGACCCCTGCCCGAGAAACGCAGCGGCGATGAGCAGGACCGCGAGGGACGGCAGCGACAGCACGAGGTCGACGAGCCGCATCAGGAGGCTGTCCAGCCACCCACCGTAGTAACCGGCGACCGCCCCGACCGTCGTGCCGATCGCGGTCGAAAGCAGCGCGACCACGAACGCGACTCGGACCGTCGTCCCGGTGCCGTAGAGCACGCGGCTGAGGTAGTCGCGGCCCAGTCGGTCGGTGCCGAAGATGTGGCCCCCACGGAGCGTCGGCGCCAGGCTGGCATTCGCGAGATCCTGCTCGTTGAACCCGTACAGCGCGAGGTGCGGCGCGAGCAGCGCCGCGCCACAGGTCACCAGGAGCACCACCAGGCTCGCCATCGCGAGCCTGTGCCGCACGAACCGCCGACGGAACAGCTGCCACTGGCTGCGAGCCGCGAACCGCACCCCCTCCCGATAAATCTCAGCGGCAGGCTCAGCCATAGTCGTCGGGAGACCTCCTTCCGACCCTCTGGCGGATCCTCGGGTCGAGGTAGCCGTAGGCGATGTCTGCCATGAGGTTCCCCCCGATGATGAACAGGGCGCTGACCACCAGGAACGCCATGATCTGGTACGCGTCCCGCTCCCCCAGCGCCTCGATGAAGAACGACCCCATCCCCGGGATCGAGAACACGGCCTCGGTCACGATCGCGCCGCCGAACACCAACCCGAGGTTGATCGCTGAGAGCGTGACGATCGGGATGAGCGCGGTGCGGACCTCGTGTCTGCGGGTCACGAGCCGCTCCTCCAAGCCCTTCGCGCGCGCGGTCCGGACGTAGTCCGCGCCCGCCACCTCCAGCATGGACGCCCGCATGTACCGGCTGTAGAGCGCCACGTTGGCATACGCGAGCGTGATCACGGGCAGGACGAGGTGCTGCACCCGGTCGACGAGGAAGGCGAGCCCAGTGCCCACCTCCGGCGAGCTGAGTCCCGCCGTGTAGAAGATCCGGACGCCGGTCGCGCGGAACAGGTTCGTGAAGACCATCTGGAGGACCAGCGCGAACCAGAAGACAGGAATCGAGTGGCCGAGGAAGCCGACCGTCGTCGTCGAGTAGTCGAGCACCGAGTACTGGCGCTTCGCCGAGAGCACGCCGAGCCCGACGCCCACGAAGAGCGCGACGACCTCCGCGGTGAGCACAAGCTGGAGCGTGAACCACAGCGCGCGCCGCAGCTGTGGCCAGATCGGCTGCTCGCTGAACAGCGTCGTGCCGAACCGGTTGGTGACCGCGTCGCGCAGCCAGTACCCGTACTGGACGGACGCCGGCTCGTCGAGGTGCTTGCGCGCGACGATGCTGTCAATGGTCTGTGGTGAGACTCCGGGTCGCTGGCGGAGCGCGGCGAGCGGATCCCCGACGCTCGTGACGCCGAAGAAGATCAGGGCAGTCGCGAGCAGCAGCACGGGGAGGCTGGAGAGCAGCCGGCGTCCGACGAGCGTGAGCATGGTGCGTGTCCTCCCCGCACCTCGTGGAGCGTCGCCGATGTTGTCTTGAGTGTTCCGGCCGTTTGTGTGGAGGATCCGGCCGCATACGGCCGCGATCCTTCACACAGAAAACTCCGGCTTCAAAGACCACTAGCGCTGGAGCCTCGTCCACTGCTCGGCATTCCACGTCGGCCCCCATTGGGTCGTGTTGTTTTCGAACCCGGTGAGGTCGTCACTCCAGGCGAGGTATACAGGCTTCTGGTAGAGCGGCACGATCGGCACGCTCTTCGCGATGAAGTCGTCGGCCTGGTTGTAGAGCAGCGCGCGCTCGTCGGGATCCAGCGTCTGGACCTGCTGCTGCATCACCCGATCGACGTTGGAATCGCAGAACCCCGTGTAGTTCTGGGTTTGCGGCCCGGTGGTCTTCGCGCACTGCCAGATCGTGTCGCCCGTAAACGGGTCCGGCGCACCGACCCAAGCGAAGAGGAACGTCTCGTAGTCACGGGCGCGCAGCCGGTTGAAGGTCGTGCCGGCCTCGCCGAAGTCGGCGTTCATCATGATGCCGACCTTCCGGAGCTGCTGCTGCATGACCTCGAACGTCAGCTCGCGCAGCTCGTTCCCCCCCGTCGTGACGAAACCGAACTCGAGCCGCTGGCCACCGCACGAGAAGATGCCGTCCGAACCCCGCGTGCAGCCGTTGGTCTCCAGAAGCTTGACGGCGCCCCTCGGGTCGAAGCCGATCTCGTCGCTCCAGTTGTCCTTGTACTCTGGCTGGTTCGTCATCCAGATCACGTTGTTCAGCGGCTTGACCCCCGGGGAGATCGGGCCGAGCAGGTCCTCGGCGATCTGCGCGCGGTCGATGCTCATCGCGATCGCCCGGCGGACGAACGGCTTGGACAGTGCGCCACGGGTCAAGTTGAAGTCGAGGTGCTCCCACTGCGGCCCAAGGTTGACCTGTAGGTTCAACCCGGGCTGCCCTCCGATCTGCTCGACGATCCCGAGCTGCGGCTGGAGGTCCATCGCGCCGATCTCGCCTCCGCGGAGCTGCTGGATCAGCGTGTTCACGTCCGGAACAGGACGGAACACGATCCGGTCAAGGTGCGGCATGTGGCCCCAGAAGCGCTCGTTGCGCACAACCGTGACCTGCTGGCCCTTCTTCCATTCCTTGAAGATGAACGGGCCACTCGCGATCGGCCGGCCGGTCTTGGGGTTGACGATCGCGTCGTTCCAGACCTTGTCGAAGTCCTCGCCCTCCAATGCGTGCTTGGGGAGGATGACCCCGTCGGAGAACGCGAATAGGTTGCGCCACGGCGCGAAGGGCCGCTTAAAGACGAACTGGATGGTCTTGTCATCGATGACGTTCGTACGCTCGACGTCAATGCATTCCAAGCGCGAGACGATCTGGAAGTCAGGATTGAGACAGGTGTCGAGCGTGAACTTGACGTCCTGAGCAGTGATCGGCACCCCGTCGCTCCACTTCGCCTCTTTCTTCAGCCGGTACGTGACGGTGAAGGGCAGCTCGCCTGGAGAGCTCACCTGGGGCTCACCGTCGAGGAGCAGTGGCTCATACCGGAAATCCGGCGTCACTCGCCATAACGGGTAGAGCATGGTGAGCGCCACCTTCGTTGCGGAGAAGTCATCCCGCGTCACCGGGTTCAGGATGCTGGGTTCCTGCTCGAGTCCGTAGACGAGCGTGCCGCCCTCGACCGGCTTGCCTGCCAGCCTCTGGCCTCCACCGCTGCAGGCTGCGAGGAGCAGGGCCGACACCACGAGCAGGACTCCCAGCCTGCGTGACGCTCTGTCCATCACCACTCCCCCACCCGTGGGATGTATCTGTCCCAGTTCTATCACCCAAGCGGGTGGCAGAGCGACGCACAGCCGACGTCGGCGTGGACAACTCCGGAGAGACGCCCCGACAGGCAAGGCCCCGAATGGCGCATCGGCCCGTAGACTCAAGGCCGATGACCTCGATCGTTCCCGAGCGCGCGACCCGGCTGACCCTCGTTGGAGTGCCGCAGATCGCTGCGCGAAAGCCGCCGTGGCTGAAACGCCGGGTGCCGCTCGCCGGCCCGAACTACCGCCAGCTCAAGCAGACAATGCGCGGGCTGGCGCTCAACACGGTGTGTGAGGAGGCAGCCTGCCCAAACATCCACGAGTGCTGGGAGGACCGCGAGGCGAGCTTCCTCGTCGGCGGCGAGGACTGCACCCGCCGGTGTGGGTTCTGCGCCATCGCGACCGGCAAGCCGAAGGGGTACGACACCGACGAGCCACGCCGCGTGGCCGAGGCCGTCGCAGCGATGGGGCTGAATTTCGCGGTCGTGACCGGTGTCGCCCGCGACGACCTGCTCGACGGCGGCGCGTGGCTGTTCGCGGAGACGCTCCGCCGGATCAAGGCGCTCCTCCCCTCCTGTGGGGTCGAGTTGCTCATCCCCGACTTCCGCGGCGACCCCGACGCGCTCCGGCAGGTCACCGACGCCGCGCCGGAGATCCTGTCCCACAACCTGGAGACCGTGCGGCGGCTTTTCCGCCACACCCGCCCAGCGTTCACCTACGACGGCAGCCTGCAGTTGCTCCGCCGCGCCCAGGCGTGGCTGCCGGCTGGCTGCGCGACGAAGTCGAACCTCATCCTCGGCATGGGCGAGACCGAGGAGGAGGTCCGTGAGGCGATGCGCGACCTACGGGAAGCCGGCGCCGCGATCCTCACGATCGGCCAGTACCTCCAGCCGACGCACCGCCACCTCGCACTCGCACGTTACGTCCCGCCAGACGAGTTCGCCCGTTACGCCGCTTACGGCCGTGAGCTGGGCTTCGACCACGTGGAGTCCGGACCGCTCGTGCGCTCGTCGTACCGAGCGGGGCGCCAGGCGCAGAACGCTGGCGTCTGGGACGCCTGCGTCCACGTCGTCGAGCGCGCAGGATCGGCATAATGCCCGTGCCCACGATGGGCCTCGTGGCGGTGTGTCTCACGACGAGCACGTGCCTTGTCCAGGTTGGCCCGGCATTTCGGTCCGATCCTGCACAGCACGGCTGAGCTCACAGGTGTAGCGCTCAGCGGATCTGGAAAGGGTATTTCCGCCCAAGTCCTTACGTACGCTCGAGCGGCTGTGCGCTTGTCGCGCCCGACGTGGTGAGGAGGTTCGGAGGACGCCTTCGGTCATCCGGCGCGCAGGTGACGCCCTCGGTGCGGACCGTACCTACGACACGGAGCATGGGAGTCGTCTGGTCATGATCCCCTCGACGTCCGCAGCCACTGTTCTGGCTCAAACGCCCGCGTGCGCGCACAGCGGATCGCCAGGAGTCTGTGACCTGTTCGCCGGCTTCGCACCGGACCGGGCTGCCGTCCTCGCGGGCACGATCGTTCCGACGGTGCTCCACAGCGTTCTGATCTGCGTCGTCGCGTACGTCCTCAACCTGCTCGTCCGCCGGGTCATCAGGAGCTTCATCCGCGACCTCACGGAACAAGGCCTGGCCAGGCTCGGCGCGCTCCGCACGCGCGGGCCGCTGGCTCACACAGGGCCAATAGACTTCGCCCGCGCCTCGATGCGGACCGAAACCGTCGGCGGGGTGCTCCGCAGCATGTCGACGGTGCTGATCTCCTCGATCGCATTCATGCTCGTCGTCGGCCAGCTCGGGTTCCAGATCGGCCCGCTGATCGCTGGCGCCGGGATCGTCGGCGTCGCGCTCGGCTTCGGCGCCCAGAGTCTGGTGAGGGACTTCCTCTCCGGAATCTTCATTCTGCTCGAAGACCAGTACGGGGTGGGCGACCTCATCGACCTCGGCGAGGGGTCGAAGCCGGTCCGTGGCCACGTCGAATCGATCACGCTGCGCGTCACCCGACTTCGTGACGTGCACGGCACCGTCTGGTACGTACCGAATGGCGAGATTCGGGCGGTGGGTAACAAGAGCCAAGATTGGGCACGGTCGGTCATCGACATCGGTGTGGCCTACGAGACCGACATCGAGCACGCGTCGGCAGTGATCAAGCAGGTTGCAGACGAGCTGTGGAAGGACGACCGCTGGTCATCGCAAATCCTCGAGGAGCCGGAGGTCTGGGGTGTCCAGAACTTCGCGTCAGACGCAATCACGCTCCGGCTCGCCGTGAAGACTCAGCCCGGACGCCAGCCACACGTGAGCCGCGAGCTCCGCACCCGGATCAAAAAAGCGTTCGACAAAGAGAGCATCGAAACCTCCTCCCCGCAACGTGCCGTGTGGACGCACTACGGTGACGGCGAGGAGAGGCCCAGCCCGCGTCTCCAGCGCTCGACATCACGCCAACAGTGACCGCGTGCGTATGCAACCGCGGCCAACCTGTGCGAGCCTTAGAACGTGTTTGAGAATCGCGGCCTTGCCTCGCGGGCGCAGCGAAGCGCGGTTTCGGTGGCCGTCTATGGGGGACTCCCCCAGCCCCTGGCCGCCGAAACCGCAACAGCTCTAACAAAAACATACGACGATGGCTTGACGAG
>JBOGEB010000005.1:0-58301 GCA_050743125.1 Egibacteraceae bacterium | reverse complement strand
GCAGTACGGCGGCAGCGTGAAGCCGGGCAACGTCCGCGGCCTGATGCGCCAGCCCGAGATCGACGGCGCGCTCGTCGGCGGCGCCAGCCTCGACCCCGACGACTTCGCCGTCATCTGCAGACACCACCGCCTTTAAGGGTGCGGTCGAAGTCGATCAGGGGGAGCGCGCTGAGCTTGGCCGCCAGGCGCGGACAGAGGGGCGCGTCGAGCCACCCGTAGTCGGTGACCTCCTCGATCTGCAGCCGCACGCCGCCGCCACTCTGGAGCCGGAAGGCGTACCGGAAGTCGGCGTGCCAGTGGGCGGGCTCGCCCCTGTCCGCGTTCGCCGGTATCGGGTGCACGTCGATATCGACCGGTGACTCATCGACGGCGGCCACGTCGCCGGCCGGGATCCCGGTCTCCTCGGTCAGCTCGCGCAACGCGGCGGCCAGCAGGTTTGGGTCGGCCGGCTCGACGTGCCCGCCGGGAAGAAGCCAGCGGCCGAGCGCGCGGTGGTAGACGTGCAGCACCCTGTCCCGGTCATCGACGAGCAGGGCGCCGCAGGTGACGTGTCCCGGCGTCGCCTTGCGGCTGGACAGGTCGCGCCGGTCGCCGGCCGCCTCCAGCAGGAGCGCGAGCCGGCCGGCCTCCTCGGGATGGCGGCCGAGGTAACGGGACGTCGCGTCGAGAATCTCGTCAGCGTGAACGGTCACGTTCTCCCTTACCGAGCGAAGCAGTCGAGCCAGGTCGCGGCGACTCGGCGTCTCGTCTGGGCGTCCACCTCGTGGAAGCCGGGCTCGAGGTCGTTGCGGGTGAGCCGGGCGGTGGCGGCCAGGATCTCGGCCTGCACGAGGTGAATGAACGCGCCGACACAGGCGCCGTGCAGGAAGTTGACCGCGTTGCCCCGGTTGAGCACGTAGAAGAAGTGCCCGGTGGTCGAGTATCGGGTGACGTGCTCGCCGGCCGGGGTCCGCTCGTACAGCTCGTCGAGCGCGTCGAGATCCAGCTCGTCCTCCGAAGAGGTCACGGATGCGACGTACGCGCCGTTGCGGAGCCGCGTGAAGTCGTCGCCGCGCAGCGACAGGTTGCCGGTCGCGCACATCACCACCCCGGCGTCTTCCAGCGCCTCCCGGAGGGTCGAGGCCGTGCGGAAGCCCTGGGAGAACGCATGGATCATTCGTACCGGGTCACGGTCGTATACGGTGACGCGGACGTGCTTGGCGTGCAGGGTCCGCGCGATCGAGGAGCCGAGCTTGCCGAACCCGATCACGCACGCCGCGCCACCCTGGAGGATGCCGCCGCGGGAGCGGATCAGCGCCTCCGTGGAGAACACCACCGACTGGCCAACGAGGTAGTCCTCGGGTTCCTTCAGCGGGGAGCGGGCCACGCTGAATACCGGGCACGGCGGCTTGCCCCGATCCAGATAACGACGCAGTCCGTTCTCGGTGTCCTCGACGACACCCACGATTTCCCCGGAGAAGGCCGAGCACACCGCTCGCAGCGACGGAGCGAGATAGCCGCCGACGTCGAGGAACGCGACACGCTCGCCGTTGGCCCGCTGCTCCAGGTAGGCGACGGCGGTCTCTGGGTCGGCGAACCGATCGCGGGACAGCTCGTCGCAGGACAGCCAGCCCTCGATCTCACGGCGCGCCTCGCCGTCCAGGCTCTTCGGCTTCGGCAGCACTGCCCGAACGTCGGCGACCCGGGCGGCGGCGCGCAGGAACGCCGGCCGTTCCGGGAGCAGGTGCGTCACGACGAATACCGCAAGCGGCTGACCGACGCCGAGGCCGTCGATGACGCAAGTGAAGTAGCGGTCCAAGCGCGCCCGCTCGAACCGCTCCATCTTCGCCCACGCGTGCCGCCGAGCGGCCGTCGCACCACAACCGCATGTTGTCGCCGCTGCTCCGGTCTGGCTCATCACTCGTTTCTTTCTACCGCCCGTGAGCGGCTGGGTCTCGCACACAAGAGGAGGCTAAAGCGACGGTAAGTGACGGCCCAGGGCCGTCTTGCCTTCACTTCTACGCCCCTTTGCCACGGGTTCTACCGTCACGGCACATCCACAGGCCGGGGCACGCGGCAGCGTGCTCATACCGCCCTACTTCGCGCATGAGCGACAGCGGAACTGGGCCGCTACGCCCCACCAGGCCCTTCAGACCACTACCTTCAAGTGATCGGCCAACGTGGCCAGCCGAGGCTCGCGGCGTCTGCCACCACGGTCGAGCAGCTCGCGGACGACCCAGTGTCCGAGAACGGGGTATTTGATCCACTCGGGCGCCACCGTCCGTGCCTGCCAGAGCGAGTCCACGGCTTCGGTATCGCGCCGCAGCTCGACTTGCGCGTACGCCATGTTGAGTGAGTACCGCGCCTCCCATGTAACGGGCACAACGCCGACGGCTGGTGGAACCTGCTCGGCCAGATGAAGGGCGCGTTCCATGTCGCCCAGCTCGACGGCGTTGTTCGCCGCATACATCCCGACCACCCGTGGACCGAACACCGACCACTGCTCCACGCGATCCTCGCCAACGCGGGCGGCGGCGGCACGGGCCACGCTGAGTAAGTCGTCGGCGCGCTCCCCACGGTCGTCGCGAACGGCGGCGGCACTGCCATTGACGAGGAGGTTTCCAAACGTCGCCAGCTCCTCCGACGGCGCCTTGGTGAAACTCGGTTCGATGTTCTCGGCCATCGTGACGGCGGCGCGCTCCGCCTGGTCGTATCGACCCTGCTTGAGCAGAATCCAGGACAGGAAGACCGCAGAAGCGGCGTGACACAGAGGGTCGTCGGCGTGGCGGGAAGCGGCAACAGACCGTTCCACCGCAGTGAATGCCAGGTCCTCATGGCCAAGCATCACCGTCACCCCAGCCCCCATGTTGTACGTAGTCGCCAGGGCGGAGTATGCAGCAGCCTTCTGATCGCCGTCGTATTCACGAGTGGCTCGCCGAGCGGCGGTGATGAGGGTGGGCAGGAGCGTGCTCAGGGTCGAGAACTCGCCCGACTGGTACACCTTCCACGCGTGGGCAACGGACCGCCCCAGCTCGTCCAACGACGGCACCTCGTCGTCCTCGGCATAGTCGTCCATCCCTGGAAGCTCGCTGGAGGCCGTGAGGGCACACCGGATCTCCAGCAGCCCCGACTTGCTGTCGCCGTGCGACCTTTCCAGCAACGATGGGGGCGTGACTAGTGTTGAAAGCTCGACATCCAGCGTCTTTGCGAGCTTGGTCAGCGTGCTCCATCGGGCCGTCTTCCGCCTGGCCTGCTTGAGCCGGCGGATCACGTCCACGCTGATCCCGGCCTTTTCAGCGAGTTCCTCCTGGGTAAGCCCACGGAAGTTCCGCAGCCGGGCAAGCCGCTCACCGATAGGGGACGGTGTGGCCATCGGGCACCTCCGAACGGTCGAGAACCGGCGCCTTCTCCGCCGTGCGCACCAGGACAGCGGTGCCGGCGCACCGATGAGACGAGGCTACCCCGGTGGCAGGGACATCGTTCCCCCTCACTTCTCACGGCAGGCGCGCAGGGTAGGCGAAGCCTCGCTCTAGTGGCCGGCCTACTCACGTTGCGTGTTGAGGAGTCGCTGCCGACGATCCGGTGTCTGCGCGAGGCGGGGGCGCGGGTGGTGGTGATGAGTCATCTCGGCCGGCCGAGGGGCAGGGTCGTGGAGGAGCTGCGGCTCGCGCCGGTCGCGGCGCGGCTGGGGGAGCTGCTCGGGGCCGACGTGGCCGCGCCGGGTGACGTGGTCGGCTCTGAGGCGGCCGCTGCGGTCGCGAAGCTCGGTGAGGGTGAGGTGGCGCTGCTTGAGAACCTGCGTTTCGAGCCTGGTGAGGAGGCGAACGACGAGGGGTTCGCGGCCGAGCTGGCGGCTTTTGGCGACGTTTACGTCGATGACGCGTTCGGCGCCGCGCACCGGGCGCACGCGAGCGTCGTCGGCGTCCCCGCGCGCTGTGAGCGCGCGGTCGCGGGGTCGCTGATGGCCAAGGAGCTGTCCGCTCTGTCGCGGCTGCTGGGCGAGCCGGCCCGGCCGTTCACCGCGATCCTGGGCGGGGCGAAGGTGTCGGACAAGCTGGGGGTGATCGACAACCTGTTGGGCCGGGTCGACCGGCTGCTGATCGGCGGGGCGATGTGCTTCACGTTCCTGGCCGCGGCCGGCGGCCGGGTGGGCGCGAGCCGGGTGGAGTCCGACCAGCTCGACACCGTGGCGCGGCTGATCCGCCGCGCCGAGGCGGGCGGGGTCGCGCTGCTGCTGCCTGTGGACGTGGTGGCCGCCGAGGCGTTCGCGGCTGACGCCGCCTACCGGCGGGTCGCCGCTGACGCGATTCCCGACGGGTGGATGGGCCTGGACGTCGGCGAGGAGTCCGTCGCCCGGTTCGCCGGGATGATCGGGGACTCGCAGACCGTGCTGTGGAACGGGCCGATGGGCGTGTTCGAGTGGGCGGCGTTCGCGGGGGGCACGCAGGGCGTCGCCCGCGCGGTCGCTGCCTGTCCCGGTTTCACCGTGATCGGCGGCGGGGACAGCGCGGCGGCGGTCCGCCGGCTGGGCCTGGCCGGTCAGGTCAGCCACCTGTCGACCGGGGGAGGCGCGTCGCTGGAGTTCCTCGCCGGGGTCGACCTGCCCGGCGTGGCCGCGCTTCGAAGGGGAGATGCGTAGTGACCCGCAAGCCGCTGCTGGCCGGCAACTGGAAGATGCACTGCGACCATTTGGAGGCGATCAGCCTGGTCCAGCGGCTGGCGTACCACTTGGACCCGCGCGACTACGAGGTGTCCGAGATCGCGGTGATCCCGCCGTTCACGGCGCTGCGGAGCATCCAGATGCTGATCGCCGGCGACCGCATGGGCTTCCGGCTCGGCGCGCAGAGCTGCCACTGGGAGCCCGCCGGCGCGTTCACCGGCGAGGTCAGCCCGGCGATGCTCGCCAAGCTGGACGTCGTCTACGTGGTCTGCGGCCACTCGGAGCGGCGGACGCTGTTCGGCGAGACCGACGAGGTCGTCAACCGCAAGGTGCGCGCGGTGCTCGGCCACGGGATGACCCCGATCATGTGCGTCGGCGAGAGCCTCGAGCAGCGCGAGGCCGGCCAGGCCGAGCAGGTCGTCGTCGGCCAGCTCGAGGCCGGCCTGGCCCGCGTCGACGCCGGGCAGGTGGCCGGCATGGTCGTCGCGTACGAGCCGGTCTGGGCGATCGGCACCGGCCGGACCGCCACCGACGAGGACGCGAACGACATGTGCGGCGTGGTCCGCCGCTGGGTCGCGAAACGCTGCGGCGACGACGCCGCCCAAACGGTGCGGGTGCAGTACGGCGGCAGCGTGAAGCCGGGCAACGTCCGCGGCCTGATGCGCCAGCCCGAGATCGACGGCGCGCTCGTCGGCGGCGCCAGCCTCGACCCCGACGACTTCGCCGTCATCTGCAGACACCACAGGCTGTAGAGACGGTAGCCGAGGTCGGTTTCAAAAGCGGGTAGCTGCGAACACCAGCCCCGCCATGCCCGTCAACGCGCCGAGCACCATGAACATCAACGTCCTCGTCTGGACCGCCACCGTCTGCGTCTGGGCCGCCACCGTCTGCGCGAGCTCGGCCCGGAACACCCCGACCAGCTCATGCCGCATCGAGGTCATCTCGGCGCCGATGCGCTCGTCGAGACGGCTGACCTCAGCCCGGAGACGCTCCTCAAGGGCGTCGAGATCCCGCTTTGTGGCCACGTCCGCCCATCCCACCGGGGGCAGATGCTCCATCAGCGTCACTGCGTGCTCCTCGCCCAACACGGCGATGAGCTGCTCGAACAGCCCGTGCCGTGTCCGCTCATCGACGACCATGATCCCCCTCCTCGCCCTAGTGAGCAACCGCCCCTCACTCTGCACCAGTCCTGACAAGATTCAACGGTGATTTACGCGGGCTGTGAATAAGCGGGGTCGATCGGGGGCGGTTGGGTGCGCAGTGGGAGCCTGGCGAACGCCAAGCCGCAGGCGGGGGCGCCGGGTGCCTGCTTGAGCTGTCGGCCAACCTCGGCCACGACGATTTCGCGGTGATAATGCCCGCTACCACCACCTGTAGCCAGCGTTGCCGAAGGCGCACAGCGGAGCCCGTGGACGCTCGGCAGGAAGGCAGCTTGGCCTGGAGCAGCTCGCGGACCCTAAGGGTCCGACCATGAGCTTCGCGTCAAAGGTGGGCGATCGCGAACACCAGCGCTGCCATGCCCGTCCATGCGCTGAGCAGCGTGAACATCAACGTCTGGGTCTGGGCGGTCACCGCCCGAGCCAGCTCCACCCGAGCGAGTTCGGCCTGGAACAGCCCGACCAGCTCGTGCCGCATTGAGGCCATCTCGGCCCGCAGGCGCTTCTCGAGCGCGTCGAGATCCCGCCTTGTGGCCACGTCCGCCCATCCCATCGGAGGCAGACGCTCCATCAGTGTCGAACAGCCCGTGCCGTGTCCGCTCATCGACGACCATGATCCCCTTCCGCGTCCTGGTGAGCAAACCGCCTCTCACGCTCGCCAAGGGCAGTCAGGCGCTGCGCCGACGTCCGGCAGCGGTCGTATACGCGCAACGCCTCGGCTGGGTTTCCCGCCCGCACGTGCGCTCGCATGAGCAGCTGATGCGCCCGGGTCGTACGTACGGTCCGCATCGAGGGCGTTACTGCACGTCCGTGCCACGAGCTGTGCGGCCGGCCGGGGTAAGATCAGGCGAGGCTACGTCCAGGAGCAGTCATGGGTAGACGACGCAACCAGATCCAGGGCCTGCTCGGGCCGCTGGAGTCCGAGGTCATGGAGACCGTGTGGGAGTTGGGGGAGACGACCGTGCGCGACGTGCACGCCGAGCTCTCTCCGCGCCGTGACCTCGCCTACACCACGATCATGACGACCATGGCGCGGCTGGCCTCGAAGGGCCTGCTGGCACGGGACACCTCGGGCCTTGCGCACCGCTATCGGCCGACGGTCTCCCGGGAGGAGTACGCCCGCTCGACCGTCACGTCGGTTGTGGACTGGCTCCTCGACGCCTTCCCTGAGCCGGCCGTGCGTTACTTCGTGCAGAAGCTCGACGACGAGGCCGATCCGGCTGTCATGCGCGCGCTGCGTACCCGGATCGACCAGCTGCGCGCGCAGGAGGGGTAGTTGCCCACTCCCCGGCCGTCGGGGGTGGCGGAGGGGATCTTCCTCCACCTCATGACCCAGTCCTTCGCCGTGCGCGCGCTGCTCGGCTCGCTCGCGGCGGCGGGGCTCGTGTCGCTCGCCGTGCGCGGCGGGCTGATCCGCTCGAGCCGGGCACGGCGGCTGCTGGTGCTCGCGCCGGTGCTCACCGCGGCCGGCGCGGCGTTCGCCTCGGCGGGGGAGAGCTTCCTGCCGCACCTGGTGATCGCGACGTCGCGCGCTACCCCGGCTGATCGCCTGCTCGACCTGGTCGGGGTCGCGGTGTCCCAGCGCGAGCTGAGCGTCCTGTTCATCGTCTACGTGGTGGTCGCGGCGACCCTGCTCGCGCGGAGGCTGCTGGGGGTCGTCGCCGCGCGGAGGCTGCTTGGCCGGGCCACCCCGGCCGCCGACCCGCGCCTCGACGCCATCGCCGCCGACCTCGCCGGGCGCATGCGGGTCCGATCTCTCCGGCTCGTGCTGCTCGCCTCGTGCCCGGGCGGCGCGTTCACGATCGGCACGAGGCGGCCGGTCGTGGCGGTCGACCCCGTGCTGCTCGACGCGCTCGACGACCACGAGTTGGAGGGTTTGATCGCGCACGAGCTCGCCCACATCCGCCGACGCGACACCCTGCTCGGCCTGACCGTCGGGGCCGTCCGGGACCTTGCGTTCTTCCTCCCGCCGCTGCACTTCGCCGCCCGCTGGCTGCGCAGCGAGCAGGAGGAGAGCGCCGACGATCTCGCCACCACCTATACCCGCCGCCCAGTCGCGCTCGCGTCGAGCATCCTCAAGGTCTGGGACTGCAGCCAGGGGCGCCCGGTGCCACGGGTCGCGTGCGCAGCGGCCGGACCGCTGCGCCTCGCGCCGGTCGGAGCCCCGCTACCCGAGCGGCTCGACCCCACTGGCCGGCGGCTGGCGCGGTCCGCCTCGGAGACGACGAAGGCGCTCGCCGCCCGGGTCGAGCGGCTGATCGGCGCGGTGCCCGTGCTCTCGCCTCTGCGTCGCCGGGCCGAGGTCGCGCTCGCGGCGAGCGTGCTTGTGCTCGCGCTGAGCGCCGCTGTCGTCGTGCCCTCGTACCTCGCGGTCGACCGCCAGGTCGACGGGCTGTCGTTCGGCTACCTGCTGCCGTCCCCCGACGGGCCGGTGGAGTCACCGGCGTTCGCGACCTTCCGGGCGCTCACACCGCGGGCCGCGGTAGCGGCCCCCGATGCTGGCCGCCTTGCGGTAAGCCAACAGGCGACCGCATACGATCTCACCGCCGCGACAGGCGTGCCGATGCCGTGCCCGTGCGTCGAGACACCCGCGCAGCTGAGCCAGCGGATCGGGGCGAGCGAGCCCGCCCGCGCCCACAGCTGGGCCGCGGACGGGTACGCGCCGTACGAGTACCGGCGCACCGACGTGGCCGCCCGCGAGCTGTGGACCCTGTACGACTCCGGTCCACAGGTCGGGGTGTTCCTCGTCACGCGCCCCCGGTAGTATCACCTCGCTCGTTCCGCTCGGGCTCTCGGAGTCATCCAGTGAACATTCTCACCGTCGTCGTCGTGGCCGTGCACGTCCTCGTGTCGTTCACGCTCATACTGCTCATCCTGATGAAGGCGGGACGAGGCGGCGGGCTGTCGGAGATGTTCGGCGGTGGCGCGATGAGCGGCCTGACGGGCTCCACCATGGCCGAGAAGAACCTCGACCGGTTTACGGTCGTCACCGGTGTGGTCTTCGCCGTCACGACGGTGGTGCTCGCACTCCGTCTCGCTCAGCCCTGACCCCCGGGTGAGGGCACGCACGCGCCCGACGGCGGCGCTGCTCGTCCTCGTGGCGCTGCTTGCCAGCTGCCAGTCTCCGCCGGCTCTCCCCAGGCCGACCGACCGGCCACTCGTGCCAGTCGCGCCGGTGACGCCCTCTGAGGCTGTCGCCGCGAGCGGCACGTTCCGATACGCGATCGCCGAGCCTTCGGCGATCATGCCGCCCACCGCCACCGAGCCGAACGGACTCGCGGTGGTCGACGCGCTGTTCGACTCGTTGACCGCCTACGACGCCGCGCTCAGGGTGGTGCCAGCGGCGGCCACGTCATGGACCGCGACGGCGCCCGACGAGTGGACGTTCACGCTTCGCCCGGGAGCCACGTTCCACAACGGGAGCCCGGTGACCGCGGCCGACTTCAAGCTCGCCTGGGAGCAGGCCGTGCGGCTGGGCGTCGCCGGCTACCACCTCCGCGACGTCCAGGGATACGACGCGCTCCGCACGAAGAAGGCGGCGGAGCTGGCCGGCGTGACCGTGGGAGACGACCGGACGCTCCGGGTACGTCTCGTCGGCCCCAGGGCGGATTTCCCGGCCGTGGTCGCGCATCCGGCGCTCGGCCCGGTCCCGCGCGCGGCCTGGCAGGCCGACCGGGCAGGCTTTGGGCAGCGGCCGATCGGCAACGGGCCGTTCCGGATGGACGGCACCTGGGCGCACAACCAGTTCATCCGGGTGGCGCGGTTCGACGGTTGGCGCAATGGCCTCACTCCCGCCCTCGACGAGGTGGTGTTCCCCATCTCCGACCCCGACACCGCCTACCTGGCGTTCCAGCAGGGCCGCCGTGACTTCGCGCCGCTGCCGGCTGGCGCGCTGGCCGAGGCTACCCGGCAGTTCCCCGCCAGCTCGGACGACGGCTACCACGGCCCTGGCCTGCTGCTCGGCACGACGCCGGTGCTCTACTTCCTCGGCTTCAACGTGACCCGCCCGCCGCTCAACGACGTCGAGGTCCGCCGCGCGGTCAGCATGGCCATCGACCGTGAGGCGTTGCGCGCCGCAACTTTGGAGGGCAACGTCTCGGTCGCGCGCGCGGCCGTGCCACCGCCGATCCCCGGCGCCCGCGACCACGCGTGCGGCGCCTGCGAGCACAACCCGGCCGATGCGCGAAGGATCTTCGCCGAGCGCGGCGTCACCGAGCTGGAGCTGTGGTTCAACCGCGGCGGTGGTCATGAGCAGGTCGCCGAGCGGATCAGCCAGGACCTGGCGGCCGTCGGCGTCGGGTTGCGGCTGCGCTCCGAGCCCTCGCCGCCGGGCGGGTCGTTCGGCGCCTACCTCGACATCCTGGCTTCAGGCGAGGCCGGGATGTTCCGCTTCGGCTGGGCGGCCGAGTACCCCACGATGGACGCCGCCCTCTCCCCGCTGTTCGACTCCCGGTCGACGCCGTCCTCCGGCGGCCAGAACTACCTGCGCTACGCGAACCCGGAGGTCGACACCCTCATCGACCGGGCCCGTGCCACCACCGACGAGCTCGCCCGCCGTGGCCTCTACCAGCAGGTCGAGGACCTCGCCCTCGGCCGTGACCAGGCGATCGTCCCCCTGTTCACCTACCACCACCGCTTCGTCGCCGCCACGCGCGTGGAAAACCTCTATCTCAGCCCTTTCGGCCTGGTCAACCTTCCCGAGATCGCCCTTCGCCCGACGAGGTGAGATTGAGCAGGCGGTCGACGGGCGCAGCGAAGCCAGGCAGGTGTTTGGACTCCAACAGGTCACCGGCGGCGAACATGTCCGGCTCTCCGTAGCGGCCGTCCTCGAGCCGGAACACAAGAATTCGGTCCTCGTCGAGGTCGACGAACCAGTACTCCGGCACACCGAACCGCTCGTAGACCGCGCGCTTTCGGATGAGGTCCCGCCGACGGGTAGACGGGGAGGAGATCTCGACCACGACGTCTGGCGGGACAGGTGACGGACGCGCGTTGACCAAGTGCACGCGCTCGGCCAGGACCACCATCGCGTCCGGCCACATGACCAGGCCGTCCGCCACCTCCAAGTCCCACCCCGGGCTGACGTCTGCCCCCGTCGCCTCAGCCCACGGGGCTAGCGCCACCAGGAGCCTGAACTGGACCCGCGCATGGCGCGGCGCCGGCGGCGGGCTCACGACGAGCTCCCCGTCGAACAGCTCCCGCTTGGGCCAGTTCTCCTCCGGGTACGCGAGCAGGTCGGCGTACGTGAGGCCGCCGTGGGCCGTTGATCCCATCTGTCACCTCCATACCGCATCCGCTGACGGCACGTCCAGCCTACGGTCTGTGGGTGGGCATCCCGATCTGTGGATAAGCGGTGTGCACTCAGCAGAATATGACCGGAAGCGCGCATCCGGCCGGAGCGAGAGGTCGTGCGTCCGGCGGCTACACTCGACATCGGCAGGACACGCTCGACCCATGCAGAGGAGCACGATGAGCAGCGACGCCGGCCAGGTCCGCCGCCAGCGAACGAAGCAAGGAAGCGACGAGGAGGTCGCCGACACCCAGACCGCTGAGGCGGTCGACACCTCCGACATCGACGACCTGCTCGACGAGATCGACGAAGTGCTCGAGGAGAACGCGGAGGAGTTCGTCAAGAACTACGTACAGAAGGGCGGCGAGTGAGGATCTCCCGATCCGACCTCACGTATCCACAGCCGTTCGACCTCGCCGTCCCCAGCTTCTCCGCGCTGTTGCGGCGACTGTCGCCCGAGTTCTATGCGGGCACGTTCAGCGGCCCGGTCGAGCACGTCGAGGGCACCACGATCGTTGCGCTCACGTATCAAACCGGCGTGATCATGGCTGGGGATCGGCGCGCCACGACCGGGAACGTCATCTCCAAGCGCGACATGCGCAAGGTGTTCGAGGCCGACTCGTGGTCGGCGATCGGCATCTCCGGAGCAGCGGGCCCTGGCGCGGAGCTCGCGAAGCTCTTCGCCCTGCAGCTTGAGCACTACGAGAAGATCGAGGGCGGGCCGCTGTCGCTCGAGGGCAAAGCGAACCAGCTCGCGCAGATGGTGCGGACGAACCTGCCGATGGCGATGCAAGGACTGGTCGTCGTCCCGCTGTTCGCTGGCTACGACCCACGCGAGAATGTCGCCCGGATCTACGAGTTCGACGCCATCGGCGGCCGTTACGAGGAGCGCCACTTCGCAACCACCGGATCGGGGGGACGCGACGCCCGCGGGTCGCTGAAAGCCCGCTACCGTGACGGGCTCGATCGCGATACCGGGGTCGACATGGCCATCGAGGCGCTGTGGGACGCGGCCGACGAGGACTCGGCCACTGGAGGCCCAGACCTCGTACGGGGGATCTATCCGCTTGTTGTGGTCATCGCTGCCGAGGGCTACCGCGAGCTTGACGACGATATCGTCGCGGCCCGCGTCGAGTCCGTCATCGGCTCGCGTCGCCAGCCTTAGTGCTCCGTGGCAGAAATACGGTGACGCACCGAGAGCGGTCCTGCGCCGTGCTCGCAAGGCGCGCCGAGCGCGCATACCCGGAGGTCGTATGTAAGCGAGGCGCAACGCGGCGAGCGTGGATGCAGGGTCGCTCGAATGCCAGCGTATTTATGCCACGGAGTACTTAGGACATGTGTCGAAACTCCTACAGGACGATGTCGCGGAGTCGCCGACGAAGGTCACCGGGCGTCTCACCGTTCCAAACCTAAGTGCCCCGGCGCACAATTTCGGTGACGTATCAGCGTCGGCCGAGAGGTACCACGCCACGGTAATTATGCGGAGGGGCCGTAAGGACGACCAGCGGAACCCGCTCAGGGCACCGACTCTGGCCCGGTTTCGACATACGGCCTTAGTATGTCGAACCAGCCCTGCCCAGCGCAGGGTGGGGCTCCGTGGCAACGTTGGAACTTTCCGGGCCCCTAACGCAACAGGGGGAGAGAGCTATGCCGATGGGGATGCCGTACGTTCCCCCAGAGCAGATCATGAAGGACAAGGCCGACTATGCCCGTAAGGGCATCAGTCGGGGCAAGTCCGTCGTGGCGATCACCTATGACCAGGGCGTCCTGTTCGTCGCCGAGAATCCGTCGTCGCTGCTGAACAAGGTCAGCGAGATCTACGACCGCATCGCGTTCGCCGCTGTCGGCAAGTACAACGAGTTTGAGACGCTCCGGCAGTGGGGGATCAGGACCGCTGATCTGCGTGGCTACCAGTTCGCCCGCATGGACGTCACAGGGCGGTCACTCGCCAACGCGTACTCGAACCTCATCGGCAGTGTGTTCGCCGGGACCGACAAGCCGTGGGAGGTCGAGCTGCTCGTCGCTGAGCTGAGCGCCGAGGACGTCGAGCTGTACCACATCCTCTACGACGGCTCGATCACCGACGAGAAGGGGTACATCGCGATCGGCGGCGACGCGGACGCGATCAACGAACGCCTCGGTCGCGATTTTTCCGCTGACATGAGCCGAGCAGCCGCGTTGCTCACGGCGCGCCGAGCGCTCGGTGGGGCTGAGGACCGCACGATCGCGGCTGAGCGCCTGGAGGTCGCCGGCCTCGACCGAGGTCGCGGCCGGCGCAAGTTCTTCCGCCTCGACACCGCTGCTGTCGCCGCAGCGCTCCAGGCTTAACAACGTGTTTGAGAACCGCAGCCTTGCCCTGGGGGCGAAGCGAGGCGGAGCGCGGTGTCGGCCGCCCCGTGTGGGGGACTCCCCCACCCACCCACCCTTGAAGGAACCTGCGGCGATCGCCTGACAACAGGGTCGTGTCGCGTCCGGAAAGAGGCTCCGACCGACCGCGCCAACCTTCCCCACCCACCCGCCCCTACTAAAAGGAGCGGAACCCGACGCGACGCGACTCCTCTGATGTCATTCTCAAACACGCTCGCAAGCGTCTGGAAGCGCCCGGCGCGATGAGGGTGCGGGCGGCGTCCGCGGCGTACCCGGGGCGCAGGGGCGCTCGCGACCCTCGGGTGCGTACTCCTTAACCCCCAGCGTGCGGTCATTTGCCGCTCGGGGAGCGCTGGGGGCATCCGGGCTTGTGTCGCTCGCCGCGCACCTTGCGGTCCTTGGCGTGTGCTGCGGTCACGCGCGAGCCCAGCTCGTCACCTCCCAGCCGCTGGGATCACCGACCGCCGTGGACGCTGGCGCCATGACGTGTCCCGACCGGGTGAAGATACCGTTCAAAATGACCGGTTCGGTCTAGTCTGTGTTTCTCGTGGTCGCCCGGGCATCCTGCCCCCTTCGTTGGGTGCAGGGAACCTCCTCGTTAGACCGCTGAACTGCTCAGCCGGGGCATCGGAGGGTGGATGGGGATTGACGCCATACGGACGCTCGGGCTTCCGGGCTTGTTGCACATCGCCCCGCTCGGCGGCAGCAGTACGCTCTACCGTGCCCGCCAGCTGTCCAAAGACCGCGCTGTGGCGCTGCGCTTTCTTGACTGGGACGCGGACGCCGCCGGCTGCCAGTGCAGCGGCTCGCTCGTGCGCGCGCTGCGGACCTTGTCGCAGCATCCCCACGTCGTCACGGTCTACGGGTCGGGTCAAGTAGCCAACGGACCCACGTATCTGCTCCTCGAGCTGCTGGAGGAGGGCTCGCTCGGCGAGTGGGTGGCGGCGGACGGTCGCCTGCCGTGCGCCGAGGTACTCGAGGTCGCGGTGAAGATTGGCGGCGCGCTGGAAACCGCCCACCGCGCGGGCGTCGCCCACGGCCGCCTGCGTGCCGACAATATCCTCGTGTCGCCCTCGGGCGAGCCACAGCTCGCCGACCTGGACCGGGCCGTGTTCCGGCACGTCCAAGCGCTCATGAACGGCACTCTCCCAGCGTCCGTCGATGACGACCTCACTGGGCTGGCCTCGACGATGTTCACGCTCCTCACGGCGACCGAGGCCCCTGACGAGCAGGTGAAGGACGTCCTCGAGCGCTGTGAGGTCCCGGCCCCTGTCCGGGGTTTGATCGAGCGCTGCCTCGCCAGAGACCACGCCTTCTGTCCGGCCTCGATTCGGGACCTGACCGCCGCGATCCAGCAGGTCCAGCAGGTTCTTGGTCTGGCCGTGACGGACTCCGTGGTCGATGAGCGCGCTGCCGAAGATGCCTGCCAGGCCCTCCATGAGGCCACCGTGCCGCCGCCTGCCGAGCCCGAGTCCACAGAACCCGAGTCCACAGAACCCGAGCCCACAGAACCCGAGTCCGAGGAGGAGGAACCTGAGCCAGAGCTGGAGGCATTGGAACCGGAACTCGAACCGGAAGCCGCAGCACCGGAGTTGTGGTCCGCATTCACGCCGTCCGAACCCGAACCGGAGCCCTTGACCGCGCTCGTGTCACCCGAACCATGGCCCGAAACCGTGCCGCCGAAGCCCGAGCCGTGGCCGGCGCTCGTGGCGCCCGCGCGCCTGGCTTACCAGCGTCGGCGGCGCCTCGTGACAGCCGCGACACTGGCGCTCCTCGCAGCAGCAGCCGTCCTGGTCGCCGCCCAACTGCTCCGCAGCCGGCGCGCTCCGTCTGCAGCGGACCAGGCGCCGCCCGCGGTCGTGGTGGAGCAGCCCGCCAGCAACCGTGACGCGATCTACACCGGGTTCCGCACCCTCACCGACGAGTCCGGCCAGCTCTCGATGATCGTGCCGGAGGAGTGGTCGGCGGTCCGGTCCTCGGTGTGGATCATCAACGGCAAGAAGGTCGGGAATCGGCTGGAGGCCGCTCTGGAAGGCCCGGCGGCCGAACCCTGGAGCCGCCCTTTCGCCGTGCTCGCAGCCTCCCAGACGCTCGGGTCGGCCCGCACGGTGGACCAGGTGCTCGACCAGCTACGGATCTTGCCAGGTGAATGCACCTATGTGGGTCGCAGACCATTCAACGACAACCTCTACGCTGGGGCAATCGACGCGTACACCGGCTGTGGTCAACCTCGTGCGAGGATCGAGACCCTCGTCGCCGCCTCCAAGAAGCCGTCACACCTCGTGATGGTGCAGGTCGCCCGCGTGGCGCCGAGGGATGAGAACGCCCGTGATCGGGTCATGGAGACGTTCCAGGTCTCCGGATAGCGCTCCGCCGCAGAAGTCGCATCCATTTAAGCGCTCCCTGTCCCGCTCACCAGGAGCGTCCCGCCTTACACTGGCCATTGCCGGATCGCACTCTCTTGTCCTCGCGAGCGTAGGGAGCCGTCATGGAGCGCCGCATCTTCGGACTCGAGATCGAATACGGGGTTACCTGCACCTTTCGGGGGCAGCGGCGCCTTTCGCCGGACGAGGTCGCGCGCTACCTCTTCCGGCGGGTGGTGAGCTGGGGGCGTTCGTCGAACGTGTTCCTTGAGAACGGAGCACGGCTTTACCTGGACGTGGGCTCACACCCGGAGTACGCCACTCCGGAATGTGACACGGTCCGGGGGCTGGTGGTTCATGACAAGGCCGGGGAGCGGATTCTTGAGGGGCTCGTCGAGCAGGCCGAGCAGCGGCTCCACGAGGAAGGGATCGCGGGGCAGATTTACCTGTTCAAGAACAATACGGACTCGGCGGGTAATTCGTACGGCAGCCACGAGAATTATATGGTTGCGCGGTTCGGGGAATTCCAGAAGCTGGCCGACACGCTGATCCCGTTCTTCGTCACCCGGCAGATTTTCGCGGGCGCCGGCAAGGTTCTGCAGACGCCCAGGGGCGCGGTGTTCTCGATCTCGCAGCGGGCGGAGCATATTTGGGAGGGATTGTCGTCCGCGACGACCCGCAGCCGGCCGATCATCAACAGCCGGGACGAGCCGCACGCCGACGCTGAGCGGTATCGCCGCCTGCACGTCATTGTCGGTGACTCGAACATGAGCGAGTACGCGACGTGGCTGAAGGTCGCCACGACCGACTTGGTGCTGCGGATGATCGAGTCGGGCGCGGTGATGCGCGACCACACGCTGGACAACCCGATCCGGGCGATCCGTGAGATCAGCCACGACATGGGCTGTCAGCGGCGGGTGAAGCTGGCCGGCGGCCGGGAGCTGTCGGCGTTGGAGATTCAGGGCGAGTACTACGAGCGGGTCTCGCAGTTCATCGACCACTCGGGGTCGGACCCGGAGACCGACCGGGTGCTGGCGGAGTGGGGCAGGGTGTTGTCCACGCTCGCGGACGACCCGTTGAAGCTGTCCCGCGAGTGTGACTGGGCGGCGAAGTACCATCTGATCGACGACTACCGTGCCCGCCGTGGCCTGCCGCTGTCGCATCCGCGGATCGCGATGCTCGACTTGCAGTATCACGACGTGAACACCGAGCGTGGCTTGTACTACCTGTTGCAGCGCCGTGGGCGGACCGACCGGATCGCGACCGACGCGGAGATCGACATTGCTCGGAGCACGCCGCCGCAGACCACCCGCGCCCGGTTGCGTGGGGAGTTCATCCGTCAGGCCAAGCGGCGGCGGCGTGACTTCACGGTCGACTGGGTGCATCTCAAGCTCAACGACCAGGCGCAGCGCACTGTGCTCTGCAAGGACCCGTTCAAGTCTCAGGACGAGCGGGTCGACAAGCTCATCGCCAGCATGTAGCCCGCGCAGGGGGCCAGGCGTCAACTGCTGGCTTGGGGATATGGCCGTCGAGGAGTTGCCCCTGAGCACGTTCCTCCGCAACCCGAAGGACGTTATCGCGCGTCTCGACCACGGTGACGTGGTGCTGCGGAGGCGTGGCGTGCGGTCGCTGTGTCTGTCGCTGCAGGGTCACAGTCAGGATCGTGACAGCGGCATAGCCCTCGTCGCCCGCCTGCTGACGAATGCGGCGCATGATGACGCAGCACGAGCGGCGCTGCTCAACGCCCTGCGTCAATCGATCTCTTGGCTCGATTTCCTCCCCGCGCACGCGCAGGAGGAATTTCTTGCAGAGTTCCTACGAATGGTCGCGGGATGGGCGGAGATCGGGACGTACGCGCCCCTGTCACAGCTCATGCGGGAATGGCAAGAGGTAAGTATTCGGTGATCCCGTAGCTGGTCGAGGCTATACGCGGGTGTTCGGCGGCACGCTGGGCGGGGTTGAGCCCTCCGCTGGTGCGGTCGAGCGGTCGTGCAGCGTTGGGGATGCTGGACACGCGAGTCTGGATTGTGTGTTCTGCGGTGATGAGCCCGTTTGAGCCGTCTGGGAGCGAGCCGAGTATTGGCGGGCGGAGGCCGAGCGGCTGGCCGCGGAGAACGAGGAGCTGCGGGCACAGGTCGCCGCGTTGGCCGAGAGGGTGGCGACGCTGTCGCGGCTGGTGTTCGGGAAGTCCTCGGAGAAGGCGCCGTCGCCTGCGAGCGCCGAGGCGCCTCAGGCGACGGACGGCGCGGACGGGCCGGTGGCCCAGCCGGCGCGCCGCAGACGCGGTCAGCAGCCGGGCTCGGGCGGTCACGGCCGGCGGGGCTGCTCGCATCTGCCGACCACCGAGGCGGTCCACGACCTGCCCGCCGAGCAGCTGGCCTGCGCGCGCTGCGGCGCGCTCTACGCCCCGTTCGGGGAAGAGACCTGCGAGCAGATCGACTGGCAGGTGCACGTCAGGCGGGTGGTGCACCGCCGGCCGGCCTATCGGCGTGGCTGCCGCTGCCCCGTGCGTGGGGTGCTGTCCGCCCCGCCGGCGCCCGAACCGATCGCCAAGGGCCGTCTGTCCGCCGGGTTCCTCGCGCGGCTGCTGGTCGAGAAATACGTGCTGGGCCGGCCTTTGCGCCGCATCGCCGCCGCGCTGAGCCTCGACGGGTTCGACGTCGCGGACGGCAGTCTCGTCGGGACGCTGAAAGCCCTGGGCGGGCTGCTGGCCCCGCTGGAGGCAGCGGTCCGCGCACGCAACGCCGCCTCGGGGCATCTGCACGCCGACGAGACCGGCTGGCAGGTGTTCGAAACCGTGGACGGCAAGGCCAACCACCGCTGGTGGCTGTGGGTGTTCTTGGGAGCGGACACCACGGTGTTCCGGATCGAGCCGTCCCGGGCCGCCAAAGTCCTGGCCGGCCATCTGGGCGTCGACTTGGGAGCTGGGACGCTGCCCGACGGGCGGGCGCTGCTGCTCAGCTCCGACTTGGACACCGTCTACCAGGCGTTCGGCGCTCTCGACGGAGTCGAGCCGCTGTGGTGCTGGGCGCACATCCGCCGCTGCTTCGTCCGCGCCGGCGACGCCCACCCCGCGCTGGGCGGCTGGGCCGCCGCCTGGGTCGAGCGGATCGGCAAGCTGTACGTCGCGCTCGCCGCGATCGACCGGGCCCGCCAAGCCCAGACCGGCGACCCGGCCCTTTCCGCCCCGGCCGTCAAGGTGCTGGCCACCTTGGACCGCGAGTGGGACGGACTGGCCCGCCACGAGCAGTATCCCGACGCGCCGCTGGACAACAACACCGCCGAGCGGCAGCTGCGCAACCCCGTGGTCGGACGCAAGAACTGTTACGGCTCCGGCGCGGTCTGGGCAGCCGAGCTGGCCGGGCGGGTCTGGACCGTCACCGCGACCGCCGCCAGGAACGGGCTCAACCCGCTGGCCTACCTGACCGACTACCTGAACGCGTGCGCGACCGCCGGCGGGCGAGCCCCTGAGGGCGCCGCGCTGCAGGCGTTCCTCCCCTGGGCGGCGGCTCCCGCCCAGCGCACCAGCGGGGACAACACGCCGGACGCCGGACCCGACCCGCCCCAACCCGACCCCTGACCGCCAAGATCAGGGCTCCGTCCGCCACCGCGGACCCATCCTCACCCCACCCTGGCCACCCCAACGATCCCAAGCACCGGTCAGTCCCCCTCACACACACGGGAAAACCGAATACTTACGGCAAGAGAAAGCGGCGATCTACGCCGACCCAGAGCTGGCACGTGAACTGACCCGTCCGTTGCCGGGCCAAGCGGGCAGGGTCCCCGAACCCATGGCTTCCGCTGTCTCTTGACGTGCCAAAATGTGGTGATCGTGCCGCCCCGCCGCCTGGCAAGGATGAATGGGACCTGGTCTTCGCCGACAACTCGGCAGCCAAAGGATGGGAGGAGTTGGCACGCCAGGCGCCGGGGGCGCTCCGACCCGCGCGACGGTGCGCCCCGTACCCGCATGCACCGCCCGAAAGCAGACTTCAAGACTCGGGTCGTCGGTGCGGTGTCGTACGAGCAGTGGCAGTACGAGGTCACCGGTGGGGGGATGCATCTGGTACTGCATCGACGACCCACACCGAATGCTGCACATCACCTACGCCGGCACCAAGCATCCCACCCGCACGCAATAGGCGGCTCTTGTCACGCATCCGTGGGTGGCTGAGCCGCCCGAGCTGTCGGTTTCCTCCACCCACAGAGGAAACCGACAGGCCAGCAGCTCACCGGACAGTCTCGGGTGATGTTTTCCCTCAGATCCGAGGGAAAACGTCATCGGCCGCCTCGACACGCGGGCTCGGCTCCCGCGGGACCAGCGGCCTCACCGTCGGTGAGGCCAAGATTCTGGTCACGGTGTCCACGGCGAGACGGACGCCAAGGCACGCCGCTTGCCCGTTGCCGCGTCGCGCGTGCGGCCGGACGACGGCCGGCCGGATCGGCGCAGGCTGCAACTGGTCGACGCAGGATCCGTCCCTGCTGTTACGGGTGGCCTGCAGCCAGGCTCGGCTACGCTGGGCCGCGAGTCGGACTCACGTGGTCAGATGATCGAACCAGAGCGCGTCTGCGAGCGGATAGCGCGCAGCGGCGTAGTCCTCCCGCGTGAGTCCCTCGGCGCTCAGGAGCGCGTCGGCATCCCGAGCCCATGAGGGGGCGTCGAGCTGTGTGGTCAGCACGCGATGGGCAGGCCTGCCGGCGTGCGAGGCAGCTTGCATCCATCGAGGCAGCACGCGCAGATAACTTCTCGCGGCCCCAACGGCAGTCAGGAAGTCGAGCGAGGTGACGATACGGCCGGGTGGGATGCTGTCGAGCGCCCACGTACAGCGTGTTCTGAAGTCACAGGGCACGGCTTCGAAGACGCCAGCGTGAATCCTGGCTGGGTCCTCCTCGATGATCTCGCCAGCCTGCAACACCACGCCGAGATATCGTTCGATCCTGCGAAAGCGCGACATGAGAACCTCTGCCATCTGCGCCCCATGCGCGCACGGCTCACATGCGAACGTGACGCGGATTGCCGCCCCGTCGATCATCACTAGCGCCCCCGAGGCGAGCGCTTCGGAGGAATCCCCGTCGAGAACAATGTTCGTTCGGGAATCCCCCGGCGTTATCTCTTGCGCGCGAAGACTCTTGGCCATGGCAATCAAGACCTGTCGTGGTGACCTACCGGAAGGACTCAGGTCTGTCTTGATTCCTTCAAGCGGGCACAAGTCCAATCGCGTAACCTGAGTCATGGCGTGACCGTGCGCCAGCTTGGCGAACAGGGAGTTGACGTGTAGGGGCGTTGCGCCCAACGTATGCATGCTGGGGAGTCTACCCCTACAGGAAGCTGATGGGTACGACGAACGTTGTTTTCGCAGCGGAGATGTCGTTAGGCTCGCCGGCCAGAATCATTCTTGTTCGACGCAGCGTACTCCACCACCGATGCTCCCAGTATCTATCCCTCATCACGAGGGGTACGTCGGCGAGGTGGGCGACGGCGCGATCCTCATTGAGGCGGTGAAAAATTTTAGCCGGCTTCTCCTTCACACGCACGGCCAGCTCAAAGTATGGCCCTCTTCGAGTGTTCGGCACGAAGTCGAACGGCGCAAAGGCCATCACCCATGCTTGCACTCCCGAGTCTCCGACCGGGTAACGCAGATAAAGCCTGAGCGAGGAGTCGGCTACCTCGTCACGCTCGAGCCAAAACTTCGTCCTCCTCGCCAGCTCTCGTATACCAGCGACCGCTTCGGTAGCGCCAGTCATTTCGGGGAACAGGATGCTCAATACCTGAGTTCGTGCGTCCTCAACACTTCGATCGAGGTGTTGCTCCAGAGCAATGCATGTCTCCGGCTCGAAGCCGCTCAGCGTCGCGCTGAGGACCACATAGTCCCAGCGGAGCGTGTCCGCCGCACGTGCGGCCAACCGGGCGAACATGCACCCGGTCTGTCCTCTCACATGCCAATCACGTTGAGCCAGCGCACACAGCCGCTCCGGAGTGGGTGCGTTGGGGAGCTGCTGAAGTGCGGCGACGTGCGCTCGATACTGTTGAGGGGCGGGGAACTTGCACAAACCGTAGGCTTGCGTCGCTGGCAGAGCGATGAACCGCTGTACCCACTCATCATCTGCCTCAGTGAAAGACACCAAGTTGAGTTCTTGCGTGTGCATGTCTCCTGTCCGATCTCAGGTTTCGATGCCGAGTGCCACGAGCCGTCAACCTCCCGTCTGTCCGTCCGGCGGGTTACGTCCACGTCACCGTTTGCGCCGTAATGCGCGCCGCTCGCCTTCGGTCTGGCCGCCCCACACGCCGTCGTGCTGACCTGTGTCCAGCGCGTACTCCAAGCACTCGGAGCGCACGTCACAGCGGGCACACGCCGCCTTGGCCTGGGCGATTTGGTCGAGATACGGGCTGGTGTTACCGATCGGGAACCACAGTTCCGCGTCTCGACCGAGACAGGCTGCTTGGTCACGCCAGCCCGCCATGCTCATCGGACCCACATGACGCAGATGATCAGGTTCTTACGGTCCATGAGCGGACCGTAACCGCCTCACCGCATTGCGCCCCGCAGAGTGCAGACCTACAAGGTTTGCCCGTAACTATTCGCAGAATTTCTGCGGCTACTCGACGCTGATCCGCTCCGCGAGCGCCCGCAGCCCCGGCGTCGCGCTCTTCCGCTCACGACGCAGCAGCACCCGAACCAGATCCTGGACGGCGCCGTGGTAGCGGACCTCCTCCGGCCCAGCCTGCTCCGCGACGAGGAGCGTGACGACGGCGGCGGCGTCGTTGCGGCGCAGCCCATGCGCCCGGGCCACGTCGATCCAGGTCCTGGCCCGCCGTTGCGGTGACGGCATCGCGTCGAAGTCGACCTGATCCGCCAGGCGCAGCGCCTCGACTGGATCGCCCACATCGTGAGCAGCATGCACCTCGTGCAGGGCTACGTTCGTGGGGCAGAAGAGCGTCCATCCGTCTACGTAACCGTCCGGCAGCAGGCGGGCAGCACTGGATGCCTCATGCAAGCGCTCGCGGCAGGAAGCGGGGTCATCACGCCGTGCAGCGCAGATCGCGGCAGCGAGCATAAACGCTCCCCACGTTGACACCCGTTCGGGTCCGGCGGTGTCCAAGCCGCGCCCCAGCCGTAAGATCCTCTCCGAGGCCAAGGCTTCGGCGTCGTCCATCTGCCCAGCCAGCATCAGTGCGGCGATTAACCGTCCGACGCTGGATCCGACCAGCACCTCGTCGCCAGACCGCTCAGCCGCAGAGCACGCCCGGTCCGCCGCGATCCAGGCCAGAGCTGCATCGCCGAGCTTTCGGCTCAGGACGGACGCCAGCTGATAGCTCTTGGCCAGCAGGCCCCAGGCGACCTCCTGATCGCGTCCCTCGAACGCCTGCGCGGCAGCGCGGCAGATTCCGATCAGGTCCGGAAGCATCAACGCGACCTGCGTGTAGCGTCCGTAGGTGGTCACCGCCTGATTCGCGGCCTCCACTCGGCGTGTGACCTCGACCGCGTCGAACCGCTCGACGTCCGCCGTTTCGCCGAGCCCGTCCGGTCGCATGATGGCCCGGCGAACCGCTGGCACTCCTTGCGGCAGCTTCCCAGGGCCACCACCGTTCGGGGGCAGCTTGAGCGCCGGCCCGAGCAGGTCGGCGAGCTCGACCCTCAGGACGTGAGCGAGCTTGAGTAGGACCGAGACCCGGTCGATGGGAAGCAGGCCGCGTTCTACCTGCGACAACCATGATTCACTGCGGCCGACCAAGTCGGCGCAGGCCACCTGCGATAGGCCAAAGCGGCGGCGGTAGTAGCAGATCCGCTCACCAATCGAGTGGTCGTGCTCCATCAACGACCCTCCTGCCAGTCGAGCCGGGCACGTTCGCCAGGCTACCGTGACCGGCCGCAAGCCCGCGCGTTGTCCCCGCAGTACGTGTGCGCTTACGGTCATATCTGTCTGAAACCGCGCAGCCAGGTCATTGCTGCCCGCGGGGGGTTGCCTGCTCCATGAGGTGGAGGCGGATCTTTTCGATGAGCACCTTGGGGTCGTCGGTGTACGGCAACTCGATGCCTGCGGTCTCGGCGTGCGAGCGGATCTGGTGGACGCTCATCAGGTCGAGCGCCGCGAGGATGCGAGCGACCCGGTTGCGACGCTGCTCCCGGGTGGCCCCTCCCGCTGCGCTCATCCCCACGAGATCAAGATGACTGCTCATGCGCTGCTCCACGTGGTGCGGGTTGGAGCGGCGGGGGGCGGGGGTTCGTCCATTCGGGGGGCACGGACCATCCAGCCGCCCCCCCCGCCGCGGTCGGTAAGCTCGCTGCCCAGCCAACCGCTGTCTGCCCCGGGTGTCCAGAGATTGAAACCGAGGGATTTCTGACCGGAATTCCATTGCGATCACCCGTAGCTGCGAGAAGGAGGACCGATGCCGCGCCCGCTCAAGCTGCTGGACCCCTACGCCTCCTGGCCGGCCCTGTTCGGCGCTGCGGTGCAGCAGCTCCGCCTGCGCCTGCGCGCCAGGCCGGTCGTCTCCCAGGAGGAGCTGGGCAAGCGCATCGGCTTCGTCGGCTCCACGGTCAGCGCGATCGAGCGCGCCGTGCTGCGGCCTGACGAGAAGTTCGTGGAGGGCTGTGAGCGGGAGCTGGCGGCGGAGGGCATGCTCCGTGCCATGCTCCCGCTCGTGGCCGCCGAGTGGGAGGACTGCGAGCGGCTGGGCATCACCCCACCAAGAGCCGTTGACCAGCCGTCGATCCCTTCGGCCGCGCGTGGACACGTGGCCGAAGATGCGACCAGTCCAGGCCTGCGGCTGATCACCTCGCATCACGGCCTCCTCGCGGAAATGCGGGAGGTGGTCCGGGGAGCGGAGCACTACCTGGCGATGACGGGGTCGAGATCGCGGGACGAGCCGTACCTGAACGAGATCGAGCGCGTGTTGGCCGACAAGCCGGAACTCGTGCACTACCGCTTGCTGTTCGGGCCGCCACGTCACCAGGTCTTCAAGGAGCATCTCCTCCGCCTGCTCGCACTGCGCGGTCCCGCCTACGGAGTGAGCGGGGGTACGGGCTTGCACATCGGCATCGTCGATGACGTCCCGCGTGAGCCTGAGCGCTTCATCTGCGCCAGCGAGCAACGCGCCGTGCTCGCGATCCCGTCACTGGCTACAGCGGGGAACTTCGACAGCGGGGTCGCGTTCTTCGGTCCGCAGGTCGCGCAGGGCTTCGTGCAGCACGTCAAGCAGGTGTACGCGGGCGTGAGGCGGCTGGAGACCGTCGACCTCATGCAAGAGCTTCCGATCCAGGAAGACCAAGCCGCCCTTGGTGGGCGCTTCGTCCCGTAGAGGCACCGCCACCAGACTTAGTACCCCGCGGCATAAATACGGTCACGTACATGTCGGACGTCTTGTGGCCAGGATTCGTCACGCATGCGTGACGAATCCTGGCCACAAGCTCGACAGGTGAACTCCCGTGCGGGCCACCACTTACCGCGCCGCCGTCCTCACCCTCCTCGGCTAGGGGTCGCTACCGGACGTCAGCCGTTGCCTTTCTTGCCCTTGTCCTTGTGCTTGTCCTTGCCCTTGGACACGTTGATCCGGACGGGGTCGCCGGCCTGCGCCGTCGAGCCGGCCTTTGGGCGCTGCTTGACGACGGTGCCGGTGGGGGACTTTGAGGAGACGGGCTTGAAGACGGCGATCAGCTTGGCGTCGGCGAGCGCGCGAAGCGCCTCCGTGTCGCTCATCCCGACCAGGCTTGGGACCGTCACCGTCTCGCCGGTGGCCACCGCGCCCGGTGCGGGCGCCGTGGAGGGGAACGCTACCGGCGCGACGCCTTCGAGCGCGCGGCTCATGAACGCGTGCCAGATCGTGGCGGGAATCGATCCGCCGGTGCGGCCCGGCATCGGGATCTGACCCTGTGGGTAGCCCATCCAGACCGCGGTCGACATGACGGGGACGTACCCGACGAACCACGCGTCCACGTTACGACTCGTGGTCCCGGTCTTGCCAGCCGCATTCCAGGCGCTCAGCCGCGCCCTCGTGCCGGTGCCTTCGGTGACGGCTTGCTGCATCACGTCGACCACCGTGGCGTTGACGCTGGGCGCCAGCGCCTGCTGGGGCTGGGGCTTGCGCTCGTAGACAACGATGCCGTCGGGGCCGGTGACCTTGTTGATGAGCGACGCCGTGACGTGGCTGCCGCCGTTCGCGAAGGTGGAGAAGGCCGAGGCCATCTCGAGCGGGGTGACGCCGTGCAGGAGGCCGCCGAGGGCGATCGCAGGGTTGCGCACGCCGCCCATCGCCTCGTCGATGTCGATGCCCATCCTCTGGGCGGTCTCGACCACTCCGGCGGTGCCGATGATCGTGATGAGCTGCGCGAACGCGGTGTTCACGCTCTTCACGAGCGCGGTGCGCATGTCGATGCGCCCGTAGTCGGCCCCACCGTAGTTCGACACGCCCCGGCGGGACCACTCGGCCAAGCCCGAGCCCCGGAGGATCAACGGGCTGTTGCCGGCGAGCCGGTAGCTCGTCGGGTAGCCCCGTGAGAGGGCAGTCGCCATGACGAAGGGCTTGAACGACGATCCGGGCTGGCGGCGGCCCTGCGTCGCGAGGTTGTACTGCGCCTGATCGAAGTCCGACCCGCCGTAGATCGCGAGGATCCGGCCGTCGCGTGGGTCCACCGTGGCGATCGCCGCGGTCGGGCCGTTCGGGTTCGGCAGGTACCGGCTCACGACGTCCCGCGCCGCCTGCTGGAGCCGCAGGTCGATCGAGGTCTCGATCCGCAAGCCTCCGCCGAAGAACAGCGCGGAGCGAGCCTGACGATCGGGCCCGAAGGCGGGGTGGTCCAGGAACTCTTGCTTCACGGCCTCGACGAGGTACGGGTCGACCGGAGTGTTGACGCGGGGAGGCACCACCCCGAGCGGGGTCTGGACGATGAAGTCGGCCTGGGCCCGCTTGAGGTACCCGAGATCGGCCATGTCCTGGAGCACGTGGTTGCGCCGCTCGAGCGCCTCCTGCGGATGGCGGCGCGGGTCGAGGCGTCCTGGCGAGCGGATGATGCCGGCGAGCAGCGCGCCCTGCTCGACCCGCAGCTGGCCCGGGTCGAACACGCCGAAGTACTCCTCGGCCGCCGCGGCGATCCCGTAGGCGCCCCAGCCGAAGTACACCTGGTTGAGGTAGCGCTCGAGTAGCTGCTCTTTCGTGAACACGCGCTCCAGCGCGACCGCATAGGCGAGCTCGTTGAGCTTGCGGTCGAAGGTTTGCTCGCTGCCGACGGCGCTCTTCGCGATCTGCTGGGTGATCGTCGACCCGCCTTGGACGATCTCCCCCGCGCGGAAGTTCGCGAGGATCGCCCTGGCGATGCTGTCCGGGTCGTAGCCGCGGTGCTCCCAGAACCTCCGGTCCTCGGCAGTGGTGACCGCCTGCTGCACCTGCTTCGGGATCGAGCTGAGCCCGACGACTTTCCGGTCGACCTCGTCATGGACGACGGCGAGCACGCTGCCGTCCCCGGCGAAGACCACGGACCGCTGAGCGAGGTGGGACAGCACGGCCTGCTCGGCCGGTGCGATTCCGAGCGTCATCGAACGGGCCGCGCTGCGTCCCGCCATGGGCAGCAGCAAGGCCGCCAGCATCACGAGGACGAGCATTCCGGCGATCCCGCCAGCGGTGACCGCTGTCGCCCGCCAGATGAGCGACCACGCCCGGGCACTCGGTGCCCGATGCCGCCCCGGTGGGGTCGTCGCGCCCTTGAAGAGCCGCACGTGTCCCCAGCGCACGGCCGGCGGGGCAAAGGCCACCGCTGGCATACCGCCCAGCGGCACCCCGCCGAGTCGCTCGTTCACCGCGATCGCCCAATCGTCAAGCGCCCGCCGCACGGGGGCGAGCCGCTGGAGGGGCGCGGTGAGCCGGAAACCGACGGTTCGCGCATTGCCGGCCAGCGCGAGCCGCTCCCGCGCGGAGGTGAGCCGCTCCCGCGTCGTGTGGACACCCAGGACCACCTCGGCGCGCACGGTTCTCGTGCTCCACTGGAGGCGGGCAGGGAGCACACGGACCCGCGGGCGCAGCCACGCGCGGGCGGCACCCAGAGCACGGCCTGCGGCGGCGGCGCGCTGGCCGGCCGCCCGAGCCCATGACGCGGTCTGAGCCTCGACTCGGGCGCGGAGCTCGCGCAGCGCGGCGAGGGTCCAGGCGAGCAGTGCGGCGACCGCGACCGCCGCCTTCGCCGCGATTACCCGCGCCTCGGCGGCCAGGCGCCCCAACGGCCGGGCAGGCTTGGGGCTGCCGGGCGCGAAAGAGCTGCTCTTGCGCCGAGGTTTCGGCGCGACGGTCTGGAGTTCGTCGCGTCCGCTCACTCCCCAACCTGGCCTGATTTCGCCCCCGAAATTCCGCGCTCACTCTATTCTCACATGTGCGTTCCGCCCGGGAAGTCACCCCGACTCGATTCCCAGGGAATTCTCCCGCTGCGAGAGCCATCCGTACGAGCAGCCAGGACCAGCTCCACCGTGAGACCATGACCGACCGACTCGAGCGGCTCATCAATCTGGTGATCGCTCTGCGCGAAACCCGCCGGCCCCTGCCTGCCGCCGAGATCCGCACGCGGGTCGCGGGTTACGGCCAGCCCGACCCCGAGACGTTTCGCCGGATGTTCGAGCGGGACAAAACTGACCTGCGCGAGATGGGGGTGCCCGTTGAGACGGTGCCGCTGGGCAGGCTTGACGACCGGCTCGGCTACCACATCGACCCCCTGCGCTACGACCTGCCCGAACTGCGCCTGGAGCCCGCGGAGCTCGCGGCGCTCGCGATCGCGGTCGGGGCCACGGGCCTGACCGACGAGGCCGGCTCCGGCTTGCTCAAGCTCGCGGTCGACGCCGGAGACCCGGACGCGGCGCGCCCGCACGGCGAGGTCCCGGTGGAGGTCGCCCTCGACGCGCCGCACCGGAGCGCGCTCATGGAGGCGCAGCTTGTCCGACAGGTTGCGCGCTTCACCTACGCGCCACCGGGCCGAGCGCCCACCCGTCGGACGGTCGACCCGCACGCGCTGGTGCACCGGCGGGGGCGCTGGTACCTCGTCGGCTATGACCACGACCGAGACGCCCGCCGCGCGTTCCGGCTCGACCGCATCGCCGGTTCCGTCAAGCTCGTCGGCGAGCCCGGCGCCTTCGACCCGCCAGCCGACGACATCGGCGTCGACGACGTCGTCCCGGCCGTGCCGGAGGGGGCACCGGAGACCGCCCGGGTCCTCGCCGCGCCCGACGTCGCGTGGCTCGTCGCCCGCCAGGCACGCGGCGCCGGTGTAGAGGGGGCCGACGCCGGGGGTTCGCCCCCAGGGTGGACGGCGTTCACCGTGACGGTCGGGGATCCCGAGCAGTTCGTCGGCTGGGCGCTGGGGTTCGGGCCGGAGCTCGAGGTGCGCAGCCCCCCTGAGCTGCGCGCGGAGGTCGTGAGGCGGCTGACCCGGATGGCTGGCCGGCAGGCTCCGCTGGCGGGCGAGGCTTGCACATGACCGGCCCCACCCGCACCCTCACGCGGCTGGAGCGGATCCTCGTCATGGTGCCGTGGCTCCTCGATCATCCAGGCGCGGAGCTCGGGGAGGTCGCCGACCGGTTCGGGACCACTCGAGCGCAGCTGGCGGACGACCTCGACGTGCTCGGCTACTGCGGGGTCCCCGGCTACGGTGGGGGCGATCTCGTCGAGGTGTCGATCTTCGGCGACCGCGTGACCGTACGGATGGCTGACTTCTTCCGCCGGCCACTGCGACTGTCGCTCCGCGAGGCGCTGACCCTGCTGCTCGCGGGGCGCGCCTTGGAGAGCGTGCACGGGCCTGGCCAGTCCGCCGAGCTGCAGCGCGCGTTGGCGAAGGTCGAGCGGGTGCTGGGAAGCTCGGTCACGCCGACCCTTGCGATCGACCTGTCCGGCCCGGGCGAGGAGCACCTGCCGGCGCTCCGCGCCGCGGTCGCCCAGGGGCGGGTCGTCCACGTGGTCTACCGGTCCGGGTCGAAAGCCGAGACGACCGAGCGGGACGTCGAGCCGTGGGCGCTCACCGGCTTCCGCGGCGCCTGGTACCTGCAGGGCTGGTGCCGGCTGGCGGGGGCGCCGCGAGACTTCCGCCTCGACCGTGTCCGCGCCGTCACGGTTACCGGCGAGCCCGTCCCGGCGGATCGACCGCGCCGGAGGGCGTCGCCTGCCTACGAGCCGAGCGCTGAGCACGAGACCGTCGTCCTCGACCTTCGCCGCCCGGCCTGGTGGGTGGCGGAGTGGGTCGTCTGTGAGCGCGTCGAAGAACAGCCGCAAGAAATTCGACGTATCACGGTGCGCACCTCGCAGCTCGAATGGATAGCGCGCCTGCTCCTGCGGCTCGGCGAGCACGCGGAGGTAGTCGCGCCGTCCGAACTGACAGCACGGGTCGCCCGGCTCGCCCGGGAAACCCTCGGCCGATACGAAGCCCAAACGCACTAGTCACAACGCATGGGGTGGAAATCACCCTCAGAGGGCATACCCGAACGAGGCTCTGGCGCGTCTTCTTGTGTGATGGCTCTCCTGGACTGGCAAGAATCGGCCACTGCGGTGTGGCAAGCGACGGCGCGGGGCATGCAGCCCCGACAACAACAGAACAGGCGGTAGGAGGCAATGACCACAATCAAAGCCACGTGTCCCGGATGCGGCGAGGTCGGACTCATGCCGGGGGAGATCGAACTGCGGGTGGACCGGTCCGGACGCGGAGCGTCGTTCTACGCATTCACCTGCCCGTCCTGCCTCCAGGTGGTCCGCAAGCCGGCCGACGACCGGGCTGTCCGCCTGTTGATCACAGGGGGCGTCCACGTGCTGTCGCTCAAGGCCACGCCCCTCGAGGCCGCGCCTCGGCCGAAGCCGCGCTCGCTCGCTGAGCGCTTCGACAGACCACCCATCACCCACGACGACCTTCTCGACTTTCACGGGCTGCTGGAACGCGACGACTGGTTCGACGACCTGGTCGCGCTCACGGGCACTTGCAGCTGACGGCTCCGGTGGCCAGGGCCCTCGGGGGCGAGACCCTGGCCACGAGGAGCTACGATCCGCGCTTGTGACACCAGTAGTCGTTCTCGCCCTCGCGGCCATGGTGATGACGGTGGGCGGGACGCTCGTCGCGGGGCTCCAGCTGCGGCGGGCGGTCTCCGGGCTTTCCGGTCGTGTCCGCGCGACCGCCGAGCGGATCCAGCCGCTCGTGGACGAGTTGGGGCAGGGGACGATGGTGACCACGGCCGAGCTCGAGGCGCTGGCGGAGTCGGCGGGACGCCTCACCGCCTCACGACAACGACAGCCGCGCAGGTCGCGCTGACATACACTCGCAGCGCGTCGACTTGCCGCTGACGCTCTCGAATCCTCGCAACGAGGAGGACGCCATGCCCCATCTCAGTGGTATCGAGCCGATCTGGCTGATCCTGCTCCTCGTCCTGCTCTTCGGCGCGAAGAAGCTGCCTGAGTTGGGCAGCTCGATCGGGAAGAGCATCAAGAACTTCAAGAAGGGCATGGACGAGGCCCACGCGGACGACGAGAAGTCACAGGCCAAGGCCTCGACGTCCACGCCGGCGGACCAGCCGTAGCCGGGAGGGGCACCGCGCCGAGGGACTTATGACCGCGACCGAGAAGCGGCCGCCGCGCCCTCGCGACGACGAGTACGTCAGCGGCGGGGAGATGACGCTCTTCGAGCACCTCCAAGAGCTTCGTCAGCGCATCGTGAAGTCTGCGGTCGGGATCGCGGTCGGGTTCGTCGTCGGATTCCTGCTGCGGACCCGGCTCCTGGACTTCCTCGAACGGCCGTACTGCCAACAGATGGGGCCCAAGCGCCCTGGGTGCGGCCTGTCGATCATCCGGATCAGCGAGCCGTTCCTGGTCAGCTTCAAGACCGCTGCCATCATGGCGGTGTTGATCGGCGGGCCGATCACCTGTTACCAGATCTGGCGGTTCGTGACCCCTGGGCTACGCCCGATCGAACGGCGCTACGCGCTGCCGTTCATCTTCCTGTCCGGGCTGCTGTTCGCGTTGGGCGGGGCGCTCGCGTACGGGATCATCCCGTCCGGCCTGCGCTTCCTCCTGTACTTCGCCGGGCCGGACTTCAACTTTGTGATCAGCCTGGAGGGGTACGTCGACTTTCTCCTGAAGACAATGCTCGCCTTCGGGTTCGCCTTCCAGTTCCCGCTCGCGGTCGCGATGCTCACGCTCATGGGGGTACTGGGGGCCGAGCGGCTGCGCAAGTACCGCCGGCACGCGGTCTTCTGCGCGTTCGTGATCTCCGCGGTCGCCACCCCGCAGCAAGACCCGATCTCCAACCTCGCGATCGCCGTCCCCCTTTTGATCTTCTACGAGGGCAACATCATGTTCGCCCGGCTCGTCGAGCGCGGCAGGCGGCGCCGCGCGGAACGGGACCCTGCGCTGGCCGAGTGACGCTGTCAGGATCCCCGCCTACCGTCGGGCGCTCAGGCGCTGCGCTCACCCTTCTCGACGCCTTCGCCGCCGGGTACGGGTTCGCACTCGACGACTTCCAGGTTGCTGGGATCACCGCGCTGCTCGCTGGCCGCTCGGCGCTCGTCGCCGCGCCGACCGGCGCAGGCAAGACCGTCGTCGGTGAGTTCGCGGTGTGGCGGGCGTTGCGCGAGGGTGGAAGGTGCTTCTACACCACGCCGATCAAGGCGTTGTCCAACCAGAAGTTCTTCGATCTCACGGCCCGGTACGGCCCCGACTCGGTCGGCCTGCTCACCGGTGACAACGTGGTGAACGGTGACGCGTCCGTGGTCGTCATGACCACCGAGGTGCTCCGCAACATGCTCTACGAGGCCTCGCCGGCCCTGCGGGGCCTCCACGCGGTCGTGCTCGACGAGGTCCACTACCTGGCCGACCGGGAGCGCGGGGCGGTGTGGGAGGAGGTCATCGTCCAGCTCCCCGCCACGGTCCAGCTCGCGTGCCTGTCCGCCACGGTGTCGAACGCCGAGGAGTTCGGCGCCTGGCTGCGCGCGGTGCGTGACGGCTGCGACGTGGTGATCTCCGAGCACCGGCCCGTGCCGCTCGAGCACCATTACGCGGTGAACGATCGGATCTACCCGGTGTTCCGCCGCGCGAGGGAGGCGGGGCGCAGGCCGGACGCCCAGGCGGCGGACGCTGCGCTCAAGGCCCGCGCCGGGGTCCCCAACCCCGACGTCCTGATGTTGGAGCGCCAGGCGGGGACGACGAACCGGATCTCGCGGAGCGGCCGGCGGCAGTCGAGCGGCGTGCGGCTGCGCCCGCCTCGGCGGTCCGACCTGGTGCGGGAGCTGCAGCGGCGAGGGTGGTTGCCGGCGATCACCTTCATCTTCAGCCGCGACGGCTGCGACGCCGCGGTGAACCAGCTCGTCCGGGACGGAGTGCGGCTGACCTCCGGCGAGGAGCAGGCCCTGATTCGCCAGCTCATCGACGAGCGCACCGAGGACCTCGAGCCTGACGACCTGGAGGTCCTCGGCTACGGCTGGTGGGCCGCTGCCCTCGAGCGGGGGATCGCCGCCCATCACGCCGGGATGGTGCCGGTGTTCAAGCAGGCCGTCGAGGAGCTGTTCGTCCGTGGCCTGGTGAAGGTCTGCTTCGCGACCGAGACGCTCGCGCTCGGGATCAACATGCCCGCCCGAACGGTCGTGATCGAGCGGCTGGAGAAGTGGAGCGGCCAGCGCCATGAGCTGCTCACCCCGGGCCAGCTCACCCAGCTCACCGGGCGCGCGGGCAGGCGGGGCCTCGACGAGGTCGGCCACGCCGTCGTCGTCTGCCAGCGTGACATCGACTTCCGCACGGTCGCGTCGCTCGTCGGCCGGCGCACGGAGCCGCTCCGGTCGAGCTTCGCGCCCTCCTACAACATGGCGGTCAACCTGCTCCGCCGCCACGGACGCGCCGAGGCCGAGGCGCTGCTCGCCCGCTCGTTCGCACAGTTCCAGGCCGACGCCGAGGTGGGGGCCGAGGCGCAGCGCATCGCCCGGAACCGCACCGCGCTGGAGGGCTACGCCGGCCGGCTGGTGTCCTCGCATGGTGATTTCGGCGAGTACTGGGCGATCCGGCGCGAGCTGTCCCGGCTGGAGTCGGCCGGTGCCCGCGACCGCCGGCAGCGGCGTGCCGACGCCGTCGCCGAGGCCGTCGAGGAGCTTCGCCCCGGCGACGTCGTGCGGCTGCCTGGGACCGGGAGGCGGGGGCACCTCGCGGCGGTCGTTTCGCGGACGTCGTCGCGGACCGGCACGCCGCTGGCGGGAGTGGTGACCGACGACCGGCGGCTCGTGCGCCTGGGCCCGCGCGAGTTCGACGATCCCCCGAGGGCAGTCGGCTGGGTTGACTTGCCGAAGGAGGGCGGACCGCGCCAGCCCGCCTACCGCAAGGCGGTCGCGAGCGCCCTGCACCGGGTCGACGCGTCGAGGGCTGGACAGGCGGTACGGCCGGTGAGGGACGAGGACGGGACAAGGGAGCGGATCGACGAGCTCCGTGCGGTGCTCCGCGCCCATCCCGTCCACCGCGACCCCGACCTGTCCGAGTTGGAGGACTGGGCGCGCCGTCACGACGACCTCCGGGCCGAGACCGAGCGCCTCGAGCGCGACGTGCGGCGGCGGACGTCGTCGATCGTGCGGCAGTTCGACCGGATCGTCGGGGTGCTCACCGATCTCGGCTACCTCGACGGCACCCCCGCCCCGACCGAGCACGGCCTCCGGCTGGCGACGCTCTACGCGGAGACCGACCTCGTGCTCGCCGAGGCGCTGCGCCGCGGGATTCTCGACGATCTCGACGAGCGGGCGCTCGCCGCGGTCGCGAGCGTGTTCACCTACGAGACCCGGATGAGAGACGCCCCCGAGCCGCACCTGCCGTCCGCCGCCGTCCGCCGGGCCGTCGATGCGATCATCGACCTGTGGGCCGACGTGACCGCGCGCGAGGAGGCCGCCGGCATCCCCCTCACCCGCCCGCCCGACCCGGGCTTCGCCGACGTGCTCTGGCGCTGGGCCGCTGGCGCCGACCTCGACGAGGCGCTGTGGGAGACCCAAATGACGGCCGGTGACTTCGTCCGCAACACCAAGCAGGCCGCCGACCTGTGCGGCCAGATCCGTGAGGCCATGCCCGGCACGGCAGTGGCGGCCACCGCCCGCGCCGCCTCCAAAGCGATCCTCCGCGGCGTGGTGGCGTACACGGGCCTGTAGCCATAGCGAGCCCCCGTGTTGAACCAGGTCCTTGCCGCGCTCCCCATGCGCACGCTCCCATGGCATGCCAACGCGCTGCGTCCTGTCCCTCGACAACCCGGCCCTCGGATTGTCGCAGCGCTGGGCGCGTCGGTGGAGTGCTGAGGGTTGGGGCGCACAGCCCGCCTGCTCGGTCCATCGGGGCGGGCGCACTACCATCCGCCATCGATGACGAGCCCGTTTGGACCGCTGCGTGTGATCGTGTGCTCTCGGGTGAACCGGGGTGGGGTGGGGCGTGCGCTGCCAGCGTTGCGGGCTGCGCTCGACGAGCGCGGCCTGGAGCACGACGTGGTGGAGGCGCCGTCGGCGGCCGAGGCCGAGCGGGCGGCGCGGGCGGCGTTCGAGGAGGGGGTGCGCTACCTCGTGGCGGCGGGGGACGACCCGACGATCGGCGGCGTGGTGAACGGGATGCTCACCAAGGACGGAAGCCCTTGGCGTGCGGATGCGGTCCTCGGGGTGGCCTGGTCCGGCTCAAAGGGCGACATGCCGCGTACGTTCGGCCTCGACCGCACACCCGAGGTCGTGGCCGAGCACCTCGCGGGCGACGGGACGATGCCGATCGATGTAGGCGTAGCCGAGTTCGTGGACCCGCGCGGGGAGCCTGCCCGCCGGTTGTTCGTGAACGTCGCCGAGGTCGGGTGGGGCGCGCACCTCGTCCGTCTGGGTGCACGGATGCCACGTTGGAGCGGCCGGGTCGGGCACCTGCTCGCCGCGTTCGGTGCGATCCGTGCCCTGGATCGGCAGGAGGTGACGGTCACCGTCGCGCACACGTGCGCCACTGTCCCCGTCACCGAGGTCGTGGTGGCGAACTGCCAGTTCACGGGGACCGGGATGAAGATCGCCCCACGCGCGTTGCCGGACGACGGCAGGTTCAACGTCCAGGTGTTCACCGGCGAGCGCAGCCAGGTGTTCCTGATGACTCAGCAGATCTTCCGCGGCGAGCACCTCCCGCACCCGCAGATCATCGAGTGGCAGTCGCCGGCCGTCGATCTCGCCCCGCCTCGCCCGCTGCCCGTCGCGGCAGACGGCGAGTTCCTCGGCTACACGCCGGCGACGTTCAGTCTTGCCCCTCGCGCTCTGCGCTTAAAAATCTGACTGCCCACCGGCGTGACCGTTCACTCATTAAACCCATCAACGGAATTACTCACATGGCGAGGGCCGCCGCAAGGGCGTGCGCGGATCACCGCCTTGCGCGCAGGAACAAATGCAACCACTAGACATCACACACGGACATGTTTACGCTTTTTTCAGTAAGGCGACAGCTCCCGAACTGACGCCTCGCGGGGACCGGCGGGACGAGTTACAGGCGGAGAGCACTGATGAGCCACGCATCGCAGGCTGTGGAAGCGCGGTTGTGGACGGGCGGGGGCGCCGAACCGCTGCGGATCCCGGAGAGACTCGCCGGGGAGCTGCCCCGACGGGAAGACGCCTCACGCGCCGAGCGCGGGCCGAAAGCGCGGTCAGCGCACAGACCGCTCATGTTCGTGGTCGCAGCGCTCGCGGTTCTGGCCGTCGCCGGAATGGTGACTTCCGTCCTGACGTACCGCGCCGGGCGGGCGTGGCGTGGCCGGGCGGAGACCGGGGTCATCCGTACGCAGGAGCTCGCCGCGCGGATGGGTGACGCTCAGGCGCGAGCGGCGATGGCCATGCACGACCTGTCCAAGGCTCACGAGCAGCTCGCGGCTGTGACCAGCCAACTCCAGCGCTCCGAGGCTGACGTCGCCAAATTGGAGCGCCGGCTGCAGGCGTTGGGAACCGAGAAGGCGAGGGTCGAGGACGAGCGCGAGGCGGTCCGTGGAGACCGCGACCGGCTCGCTGAGATCGCCGCTCTCGCCAGGCGCGTCGGTCAGGAGGTGGACACGTGCGTGAGCGGGCTGTCGAACTGGCTCGCGAGCCGACCCTCGCCCCTGAGCGTGACCCAGCCGGCACCGTGGGCTGCCTGGGCGGGTAACGGCGACGCGGTGGCAGCGACCTGCGCGAATGCGCAGGTCAGCAACGGCCAGCTCGAAACGGCGATCAATGGGTAGTGTCGTGCCCCGAAAGCTCCTTCTGGCCAGGATTCGTCACGCATGCGTGACGAATCCTGGCCAGAAGCGATGTGGCCGCTGGCGGGTAGCGCGGCTCACGCTGCTTGCGCTGGTGGCCACCGCGTGCCTTGCGCCACCGCCGCCGGTGGCAGAGCCGCCGCCGCCCGCGGTAGCGGCCGGAGCAGGGGACAGCGCCGCGCAGGCCCCAGCGGCGGTCACCGTGCGGGCCGACTCGCCGGAGCGGGCCGCCCGTGCGCTGACCTTGCGAGTCCGGGCCAGCGGCTGCGACGGCGTTGCGACGGGGTCGGGGTTCGCGATCGCTGGGCATGCGCTCGTGACGAACCGCCACGTCATTGCGAACGCCTCCGAGATCCAGGTGAACACCTGGGACGGGCAGTCCCTCAAGGCTGCGGTGTCGCGGGTCACGTACTACAGCGACCTCGCGCTCGTCGTGGTCGACGGCGATTTGCCGCTCGTCGGCACGCTCGCGCCGAGGGACGCCCAGGTCGGCGACCACGTGACGGTGGCCGGGTTCCCGCTCGGCGGACAGCAGACCGTCGCCGAGGGTGACGTGCTCGACTACGTGGTCGGCGCGAACCTCGGCGACGGCATCCAGGTCATGCGCCTGAACGCGACCGCCCAGCCGGGCAACTCGGGCGGCCCGGTCATCGACCGGCGCGGCGAGGTCGCCGGGGTCGTCTACGCGATCGAACTCGCGACCCATCACGCATTGGCCGTCCCTGCATCGGCGGTGCGGTCGCTGCTGCGGGAGGAGTCGGTCGCGCCGCCAACGTCGGTCTGCTGAGGTTGCAGCGCCGCTGGGCTGTGGCGGGCGCTTTCCCTCACCGTTCGGATGAGGTCGCGGACTCGGCCGTATGATCGTTGCCGTGATCTCTTTCAACGAACCAGAACGCAATGCGCTGGAGCGGGCTACCGGCCAGATGGCGGCGGCGGGACTCGATGCGCTGCTCATCGGGCCGGGCGCGGACCTGTACTACCTCGTCGGCTACCACGCGCTGCCGCTCGAGCGGCTCACGCTCCTCGTGGTCCGCGCCGACGGGGCGCACGCGCTGGTCGTGCCTCGCCTCGAGCGGCCCCGCGCCGAGCAGTCGAGCGCAGCCGGCCTCGTGCCGATCCACGACTTCGGTGAGACGGACGACCCGTTCGCCCTGGTCGGGCGCCTGCTCGACGGGGTCGGGCCGGGCGCGACGCTCGGCGTGGGCGACCGGCTGTGGGCGGCGTTCGTCCTCGGCCTTCAGGCGTCCCAGCCGGAGGCGAAGTGGACGCGGGCGAGCGCCGTGACCCGTGAGCTGCGGATGCGCAAGGCTCCCGCCGAGATCGACGCGCTTCGGCGCGCCGCCCAGGCGATCGATCGAGTGCACGCCCGGGTTCCGGAGTTCCTGCTCCCCGGTCGCACCGAGGCAGAGGTCGGACGGGACATCGCCGACGCAATCCTCGACGAGGGCCACCAGGAGGTGAACTTCGTCATCGTCGGCTCCGGGCCCAACGGCGCCTCGCCGCACCACGAGACCGGCGACCGTGTCCTCGTCGAGGGCGACGCGGTCGTCGTCGACATCGGTGGGACGCTCGACGGCTATTGCTCGGACTGCACCCGGGACTACCTGGTGGGGTCGCCAGCGCCGCCCGGGTATGCCGAGGCGCACGCCGCGTTGGAGGCCGCACAACGAGCGGCCTGCGAGGCGGTCCGGCCCGGCGTCACCGCCGAGGCGGTCGACGCCGCCGCCCGTGATCTCCTCACCGAAGCCGGCTACGGCGAGGCGTTCGTCCACCGGACTGGTCACGGGATCGGCCTGGAGGAGCACGAGGAGCCGTACATCGTCGGCGGCAACGACCTTGTGCTGCAGCCAGGCATGGCGTTCTCGATCGAGCCCGGGGTGTACCTGGAGGGTCGGTTCGGGATGCGGATCGAGGACATCGTCGTGCTGACCGAGGTCGGTTGCGAGCGGCTCAACCAGCTGCCTCGGGGGGTAGTGGTCGTTCCCTGAGCCGGATGGCGATGACGTGGACTGAGCACCGGGTGGTGACGTCGATGTGAGCCGGCTGTCCGCGGATGCCCAGGCGCTCCTCGACCTCGTGCGCTCGTACGCGGTGGCACGGGTGGCTCCGCGCGCGACCGCGGACGAGGAGGCCGGGCGGTTCCCTCGCGAGGTGTTCGACGACCTCGGCCGGATGGACCTGACGGGGCTTCCGTTCGACGAGGAGCACGGCGGGTCGGGCCAGCCGTACGGGGTCTGCCTGCGGGTGGTCGAGGAGCTGTCACGCGCGTTCCTGACCGTGGGGTTGGGCCTGTCCGTGCACACCCTCGCGACCTGGGTGGTCGCGACGTACGCGAGCGACGAGCTGCGCAAGGAGGTCCTGCCGGCCATGACCGCCGGCCGGATGCTCGGCGCGTACTCGTTGTCCGAGCCGGGCAGCGGCTCGGACGCCGCGGGGCTCACCACGAGCGCGGCGCGCCAGGGCGACGCCTATGTCGTGGACGGCACGAAGGCGTGGGTGACGCATGCGGGCGAGGCCGACTTCTATGTGCTGATGTGCCGGACCTCCCCCGACCGGACGCGTGGGATCAGCGCACTGCTCGTGCCCGCCAGCACACCCGGCATGAGCTTCCCACCGGTCGAGAAGAAGATGGGGATGCGGTCCTCGCCGACTGGCCAGATCGTGTTCACCCGAGCGCGGGTGCCGGCCCGAAACCTTCTCGGGGAGGAAGGCCAAGGCTTCCGCATCGCGATGAGCGCGCTGGACGGAGGACGGCTCGGGATCGCCGCCTGCTCGACGGGGCTCGCGCAGGCGGCGCTCGACCACGCCGTCGCCTATGCGCGCTCACGGCAGCAGTTCGGCCGGCCGATCGGCGAGTTCCAGGGCGTCGGGTTCATGCTCGCCGACATGGCCACCAGTGTCGAGGCCGCCCGCGCGCTGTGGCTATCGGCCGCCGACCGCCGTGACGCTGGCGAGCCGTTCGGCCGCTACGCGGCGATGGCGAAGCTGTTCGCGTCCGATGTCGCCATGCAGGTGACCACCGACGCCGTGCAGGTGTTCGGCGGGTACGGCTACGTGACCGACTACCCCGTCGAGCGCCTCATGCGTGAGGCCAAGGTCCTCCAGATCGTCGAGGGCACGAACCAGGTGCAGCGGATGGTGATCTCCCGCGACCTGCTCAAATGATCGGCGGGGCTGTGGATCGTGCGCGGGACACCCGGATCGTCCGGCGGGCGTTGTGGGCGGGGCTGGCGACGTGGGCGGCGCTCGCGGCGGGGCTGATCCTGGCGATCCGCGTGATCGGGCTGGGCGGCCGTGCGGGGCTCGTCGTCGTGCTGCTCGCGCTCTGCCTCGGCTCGGCGGTGTCAAGCCTCTGGCTGCTCCTCGCGTTCCTGCTCGACCTGTTCGCTGGCGAGCGGGTCGGCCGGCGGCGGCAGATCTGGACCGCCGTTGTGGTCATCTTCACGATGGTCTCGCCGATGTTCGTGCTCAGCGTCCAAGACCCTTAGGGTTAGGACCATGCCTGAGTTCACCTGCCAGCAGTGCGGCGCGTCGTTCACGCTGCCCGAGGACGTCGCCCAGCGGTATCCCGGCTGGACGCCGAAGCAGTGCCGAGCCTGCAAGAACGGCGGCCAGCAGCCGGTCGAGGAAGACCTCCCCGTCGCGAAGGTGCTCGAGCGCCACCACGGCGGGCCGCAGGACGGCGTGTTCACCGACGGGAGCGCGCACCCGAACCCAGGGCAGGGCGGCTGGGGGGCGGTGTACGTCGTCGGTGGAGAGATCGTCGACCAGGCATACGGCAGCGAGCCGCGCACGACGAACAACCGGATGGAGCTCACGGCGCTCCTCCACGGCTTCGACCTCGTCCCGCTGGGCACGCCCACGACGGTCTACTCGGACAGCAACCTCTGCGTGCGGATGATCAACGAGTGGGCGCGTGGATGGGCCGCCAACGGCTGGCGGCGCAAGGCTGGGCCGATCGCGAACCTCGACCTTGTCCAAGCGCTGTACGCCAAGGCACAGCAACGTCCTGAGCTGCGGCTGCGCTGGATCCGCGCGCATGAGGGCTCCCGCTGGAACGAGTACGCGGACGCGCTTTCGACTGCCTACCGTCGCTCGGTGCTTTAAGTGGTAATTCACGACGGTTGGCGGTAGCCGAGACGTACCATCGGAGGATGCGTACCGAGACTCCACCGCTGCTACTGGTCGCTGACCGGGTGCGGACTCTCGCGTCGGCGCTGCCGGAGGCACGCGTGGTGCTCGTGGAGGACGGGTGGATCCAGTGGGTGGGAGACCAGCCGGACGACGCCCCACGCAACCGCGCCCGGCGCGTCGACTTGGCCGGCGCGCTGCTCCAGCCAGCGTTCGTCGATGCGCACGCTCATCTCACCGCGACCGGGCTCGCGCTGGGCGGGGCGGATCTCACGATGTGCCGGTCGGTTGCGGACTGCCTGGCGGCGGTCCAGGCAATCGCCGAGATCACGCCCGGCGAGGTGATCTGGGGGAGCGGGTGGGACGACCTGTCTTACCCGGAGGGCCGCCCACCCACCGGGGACGAGCTGACCCAGGCCGCGGGTGGCCGGCCGGTGCTTCTCACCCGAGTGGACGGCCATTCGGCGGTGATCGACCGGATCAGCCTGAAGGCCGCGCCGCTCGAGCGGGCCGAAGGGGTAGAGCGCGACGCGAGCGGGCGTCCAACCGGGTTGCTGCGCAAGGAGGCGGTGAACGTCGCGCGCCGCTGGTTCTGTGCTGAGCTGCCGGACGCCCAACTCGCCCAGGCCCGGTATGCCATTGCCAGGCACGCCGCATCGCTCGGGATCGCGAGCGTCCATGAGATGAGCGGCCCCGACCAGATGGGCGCCCGCGACTTCGACGCCTGGCTGCAGGGCGACTGGCCGATCGAGGTCATCGGCTACTGGGGCGCGGACGACCTCGACTTCGTCGCCGCGCGCGGGCTGCGGCAGGTGGGCGGCGCGCTGCACTTGGACGGCACGCTCGGCAGCCATACCGCCGCGCTGGAAGAGGACTACGCCGACGCACCGGGTGCCGGCCACCTTTACGAGTCCGACGCCGAGATCGTCGCCTTTCTCATCGAGGCCACCCGCCGCCACTTCCAGGTCGGGCTGCACTGCATCGGCGACCGGGCGGTGCGCCAGGCGGCCGAGGTGCTCGAGGCCGTCGCGGGCCGGCTCGGCCTCCGCGCGGTCCGCGCCGTCCGCCACCGGCTCGAGCACTGCGCGCTCGTGCCTCCGCCGCTCATCCCGCGGCTCGCGACCCTCGGCGTCGTCGCGAGCGTCCAGCCGACGTTCGACGCGTTGTGGGGCCACCGGGGCGGGCTGTACCAGCAGCGGCTGGGCCGCCAGCGCGCCGAGCGCATGAACCCGCTCGGGCCGCTCGCCGGAGCAGGGATCACGCTCGCGTTCGGGTCGGACCCATCCTCGACGCTGGACCCGTGGGCCACCGTCTCGGCCGCCGTCTCGCACCACCGACCGGAGTTCCGCATCGACGTGAGCACCGCACTCCAGGCGGCGACGATCGGCGGGCGGAGGGCCGCTCGGCAGCATCGCGTCGGTCCGATCGCCGTAGGGCAGCGAGCCGATCTCGCCGCGTTCGCGATCCAAGGCGACCGCGCCGAGCGCTGTGTCCTCACGATGGTGCACGGCCGGGTCGTGCACGGCCCCGACGACATTCGGTCTTAGCTTGCGCCGCGGCATAAATACGCTGGCATTCGAGCGGCCCTGCATCCACGCTCGCCGCGTTGCGCCTCGCTTCCTCATTTGTCGCCCGGCCGGGTATGCGCGCTCGGCGCGCCTTGCGAGCGCGGCGCAGGGCCGCTCTCGGTGCGTCACCGTATTTCTGCCACGGAGTACTTAGCTTGCGCCGCAGCCTGCTCCTGGTCGCCGCGGGCGTGCACACGCTCGCAGAGCCGCTTGAGAGCGCGCAGCCGGCTGCGGTCCGGGCACTGGTCGTCGACGGCGACCGGATCGCCTGGGTGGGCGCCGTGTCGGAGTCCCCCCCGACCGAGCAGGTGGTCGACCTTGGCGGCGCCTGGGTGACGCCGGCCTTCGTCGATGCGCACGTGCATGCGACCGCCACGGGACTCGCGTTGACTGGTGTCGATCTGGCCGGCGCGGCGAGCGCCGCACAGTGCCTCGACCGGCTCATGAGCCACGCCGTGGCTCGCCCGAGCCCGGTACTCATCGGCACCGGCTGGGACGACTTCGGCTGGCCTGAGCAGCGGCCGCCTCGAGCAGCCCAACTCGCCCACGCCGCCCCCGGGCGGACGGTGCTGCTCGTTCGTGTGGACGGGCACAGCTGCCTCGTCGACCCCGGGACGCTCGCGCGGCTGCCGCTGCTCGAACTGAAGGGGGTCGACCGGGACGCGGACGGGACTCCGACGGGCTTGCTACGCGAGTCGGCGTCAGAGGCCGCGCAGACGCTGGTGCGTGGCCTGCTCCCGCCAGCCCAGCTCGCGGCGGCGAGGCGAGCAGTCTGCGAGCGCGCGGCGGCGCTCGGCATCGGATCGCTCCACGAGATGGGCCACCCCGGTCTGTCCGGCTTGGACGACGCGATCACGTGGGCGACGGGGCGGTGGCCCGTCGAGGTCGTGACCTGGTGGGCCGAGCTGGATCCCGACCGGTGGAGAGCCTGCCTCTCGCCTGACGATTATGAGCTGCGGCCCGGCGGCGACCTCTTCCTGGACGGCTCGATCGGCACCGGAACCGCGGCCATGACGAGCCCGTACCGGTGCGGCGACCGCCTCACCTGCGGTGAGCTCTTCCACCCCGACCAGGCGGTCATCGAGTTCTTCGTCACCTGCACGCGGGCCGGCCGGGGTGCTGGCGTGCACGCGATCGGCGACCGCGCGATCGAGCAGGCACTCCGGGCGCTCGAAGCGACCACCCGTCTCGCCGGCCTCGACGCGGTGCGCGCATGCCGTCACCGGATCGAGCACGTCGAGCTGCCGAGCGCAGACCAGATCCGGCGCATGGGCAGGCTCGGAGTCGTCGCGAGTGTCCAGCCGGCGTTCGACGCCGCCTGGGGAGGCAGCGACGGGTTGTACGCCGCCCGGTTCGGCCCGGATGCGGCACGAGACTCGAACCCGTTCGTCTGGTTCGCCCGCGCGGGTGTCCGGCTCGCGTTCGGGTCGGACTCTACGGTCACGCCCCTCGACCCCTGGGGCGCGGTCGTCGCCGCCGAGCGGCACCGCGGCGGTTGGGGTCTTGACCGCCGAGCGGCGCTGATCGCGCACACGCTCGGCGGGCGCTACGTCGCAGGGCAGGATCACGTCGGACCCCTCCGCCCAGGCGCCCGCGCTGACCTCGCCGTCTGGTCATCCGATCCGCTCGCCGTCGATGATCCCCGCTCGCTGCGCTGCCTTGCCACGGTCACCTGCGGCGAGGTGGTTCATGGCGACCTGGGTTCTCCTTAGATTGAACCGCAGATTGGACCGCGGTGAGGCGCCTGGGTGAGCCTTCGTCGGTGACTCCGTGACACCGCCATTGAGGAGGTGGCAGAGCCACCGCCGGCAGGCAGGGATCTTCGGTGTTGACGGGCGCCCCCACGGAGCCCTACTCTGCCCCCCACCTTGAGGGTGGTCGGGGGCCACGCTCGAGAGCCTGAGGTCGCCGGAGCAACAAACGCCCCGGACGGCAGCAATGGAACGGGCACGCTCAGTAGACAACGGCGGCCCTGGATCTTCCCCCCGCGGCCGGGTGGCCCCAACAGCTTGCCCGGGCCCAGCCCTGGAGCACGCGCTCCGGGGCTGGCCAGTCCACGAAAGCGGAATACGGGGTCGCGCGCTACCGTTGCGGACTCCTGATCCGGGCTGGACACCGGGAAGCCCGCCTGCCGCTTTGAGTCCGTTCGAAGGCTGTGGTCCGGATGGGGACGCGCACTGGAGGTCTGTCGCTGTGACAAAGTCGGACGAATACACCACCGACATCGATGATCTCGAGGACATCGACGAGGACTTGGACGACGAGGACATGGAGGAGGACCTCCACGTCGATGACCTGACCGACGAGCTTGACGCCGGGCTCGACGTCGAGCTCGGCGAGGGACCCGACGCCGGTCTCAACGCAGGGCTCGAGGGAGAGGTGCTCGACGAGGACGAGGAAGAAGACGACGACGAGAGCCCCGGGCTCGAGGACGACGAGGACGACGAGGAGGACGAGGAGGAAGAGGCGCTCGACGTCCTCTTGGCCCGAGACACGGGGCTCAATGAGGATCTCGTCCGGCTCGACGACGAGCCACGCGACGGACTGGGAAACGCGGACGCGCCGATCGGCGCAGGGGAGTTCACGTGCCGGTCCTGCTTCCTCGTGAAGCGCCGTCCCCAGCTGGCCGACGAGGAACGGATGGTCTGCTTGGACTGCGTGTGAGAACGGTCTTGACGGGGTCGCCCCTCGTCGGGTTCCGCTCCTTTAGGGTGGGTGGTGGGGGAGGTTGGTGCGGTCGGTCGCCACACCCGACGAGGCGCGACCTTGGTTCGCCAACCGCCGCGTTTTGGTTCTAGCTGTGCGGTTTCGGACGGCTTGTGGCCACCGCGCTTTTCCAACACACCCTGATAGGCAGGCTCTGCGGTGATGGCCGCGTCGGCAACCCGCGTCGAGCAGACACGTCAGGACACGTCGTCCGCCCGGACGGTCGTGCGCCTGCGTCGCGGGGCGCTCGCGGTCGCTGGTGGTGGGCTGCTCTACGTCGGTCATCCCCCGCTCGACCTCGGCTGGACGGGTCTTGTCGCGCTTGTGCCGCTGCTGTCGTTGGCGCGCGACGTGGGTCGGGAACAGCGGGCGGTGCGCGCCGGCCTCGCCTGGGGTCTGCTTGCCGGCCTGGTGTTTTTTGGGCCGCTGCTCTCTTGGCTTTTTCCCTTCGGGGTGATCGCGTGGGTGTTGCTCGTGCTCATCGAGGGCGCGTCCCTCGCCGGGTTCGTCGCTGGCGTCGGTTGGTGGGGCGAGCGCCGAGGACGGGCGGCGTTCGCGGTCGTGCTGTGGGTGGCGCTCGAGGCCCTTCGCAGCGTCTGGCCGCTCGGCGGGTTCGGCTGGGGCGTGCTTGGCTACACGCAGCACGCTGGCGGGCTGTTCCTTCCCGTTGCCCGCTCGCTTGGGGTCCTCGGTATCAGCGCGGTGCTCGCTGCGCTCGCGGCGTGCGTCGAAGAGGCCGGTGTGCGGGTCGTCCGGTCGTTGCGGGCGGGCGGTGCAGACGCCGACGCAGTGTTCAGCGCCGCACGCACGCCGCTGCTCGTGGCGCTGAGCGTGCTCGTCGCGGCGGTGCTCCTAGCCGGCGAACCTCCGGCCCCCAGCGGCCGTACCCTCGACATCGCGGCGGTCCAGGCGAGCGAAACGCAGTTCACGGGCGCCGCCGGCGCCCCAACGGTCGCGCGGCTCGACCCCAACAGGATCGTCCAAGTGGCAGGGCGGGTGCTCGAAGCGACGCGTCCCCTCGCCGCCAACCCCCCAACCGTGACCATCTGGCCTGAGAACACGCTCGACGACGACTACACGGACCCGCAGAACACCCAGATCCGCGCCACGGTCGCCGAGGGCCTCCTGCTGCTCAAGGGCAACACGCTGATCGCGGACGCGCTGCTGGACGGCCCCCGGCCCGGGACGCTGCGGCATGCGCTGGTCCAGATCGCACCGGACGGGTCGGTCACCGACCTGTACATGAAGCGGAAGCTGGTCCCGTTCGGCGAGTACGTGCCGTTCCGGCGGTGGCTCGGCGGGTTCCCGCCGCTCGAGCAGGTCCCCTCTGACCAGATCCCCGGCAACGAGCCGGGCGTGTTCGATGTCGCCGGCGCAAGGCTCGGCATGGTCAGCTGCTACGAAAATCTTTTCCCCGAACTCGTCTACAGCGAGGTCCGCGCTGGCGCGGACGCGCTCGTCGTCACGACGAACAACACGAGCTTCGGCCACAGCCCGATGAGCCGCCAGCACCTCGCGATCAGCCAACTCCGCGCCGTCGAGACCGGCCGCTGGGTGCTTCACGCCGGGCTCTCGGGGATCTCTGGCATCATCGACCCCCAGGGCGGGGTCCACCAGCGCACCGTGCAGTTCGAGCAGGCGATCGTCCGCGACCGGTTACCGCTCGTCACCGGCCGTACCCCCGCCATCCTGCTCGCTCGCTGGCCCGCCTGGGCCGCCGTCTCACTAGCCAGCCTCGCGCTCGTCACCCGTCTACTCGGCAACCTGGCAAAGCGCCCCCGAGCCCACGATAGGTCTTGTAGTTAGAGCTTGGGCATAAATAACGTTGCTGTTTTCCCGATGTGCAGTGACGCGGCGCGTCGGTGCCGCACGCCTCGAGCGCGTGCCGGTCGCTGGTCGCAGTGACCCCCGCCGCGTCCGTCTGCAGCTGACCCAGCGTCATCGTGAGCAGCCCATTTTGACTGTGCGTGACGCGTGTCAGCGCTGTGGCCAGGAATCGTCATATGGCCAGGGTTCGTCACGCATGCGTGACGAATCCTGGCCACAAGGGCGAACACCGCCCAAACGACAACGTTACTTCGACCCGGGCACTTAGGGTCCGTTGCACCGCTTGTAGGTTCCCCATTGAGGTCACTGCTCGCGGGACCAAGCGACGAGGCCGCAGCACAGCCAACCATGCCGGCCGCTGTTGACAAGGACGCCTCGGCGCGGCAGTGCGATGTCCAAACGCACCCGCGTCCGCTCCCCTCCAGGCGCGGTGCCGCAACCTGCTCATCCTGACCGAGGGTTTCCCGACCTATGGCGGACTGGCCGCCGGGCGCGACCTGGAAATGACCAAGCGGTCTACCTCGATGCCGGCGCGCTCCTGCCCCACACCCCGCTGCCCGAGCGCCCGGCGCAGGCACTTGTATGCCTTCCGCGCGATGGTCGAGTAGACGACCGCGTGTTGGGCGGTGCCGAAGCTCTCAGGCACCTTGCGTATCAAGGCAACGCGCGCATTCCAGTCGTCGGTCGCCACGACCTCTTGTGCTGCTTCGTTCGGCGTCGTCACGGAGCGGATGCTATCGACGAGTGGTCAACCGCTTGCCCAGAACGCTCGCGTACTCCTCGTCAAGCTCCGCGAGCAGCCACTGCCTGCCCAGCAACTCCGCAGCGAGTCCCGTCGTGCCGGTGCCACCGAAGGGGTCGAACACGAACTGCCCGGGCTGCGTGAGCAGGTTGATGAAGAAGGTGGGCAGAGCCAAGGGGAAGCGCGCCGGGTGGCGCGTGGGGTTCGGCCCGAACTCCGGCTCCATGGAGAGCAGCGTCGATGGTCGCACCATGTCCGGGCCAGCCTGGACCCGCTTGCGGCCCTGTCCAGACGGCGCGTTGGCGCGAACGTAGTTGTGGGCGAGACGCTTGCGTCGCTCGACGTCCTTGCGGTCCCAGCGCGCTGGGGTGAGGCACTGCTGCGGGAAGAACTGCCACTGTGGCGTCTTGGCGAAGTGGAAGCAGTACTCAACCGCATCCTTCAGGAAGCGGTTAAAGCGGCCTGGTGGCGGAGACGGCTTGCCCCAGATGAAGTCCTCACAGAATAGAAACCCCTGGTCCCGCAGCCAGAAGACCAACTCGTACTGCAGAGTCCCACGCTCGCCGCTGTGTCGCTTGCTCCGGTAGTTAAGGACGAAGCTTCCATGCGGCTGAAGTACGCGCAAGATCTCGCCGGTGACCTTGAGGAAGGCACCCTCGTACCAGTCGCGCTCGTACCTCTCACCGTTGCCGTACTTGGGCTGGCCGTCGTACGGCGGTGAGGTGATCACGAGGTCGACGCTGTTGTCAGGGATCTCACGGAGAACGTCCATGCAGTCACCGACCACCAGCGCACCGAGGTCCGTGGTGAGGAAGGCAGCATCCGCCGAGGAGGTTGGGACCGTCGTAGGCATGGCTCCAAAGGGTAGAGCCCGCTGAACGCTTAGGCGGGGCACCTGGAGCGTACCTTTGTCAGAGATCCGAACATATGTTTGAGTCTACGACAAAGGTGTCGGTGAGGCGAGGACCATGACCCGTACTCGCAGCGACAGGGTGGCCAGCTCAACTGGGCGCCCGCCTCCGGTTTCACCAGCTGGCTGGCGTCCTAGTCGTGACCGCGGTGTCCGCCCGTGATCGCGAGCCTGTCCGTCCAGGCCGGTACGATGAGTGCTCTTCCGTTGGCACCGTACGCTGTCCTCACGCATGCCCAGCACTCATGACCGCCGTGACACGCTGCACGTACGCGGCGCACGCGAGCACAACCTGAAAAACGTCGAGCTGGAGATCCCACGTGACGCGCTCGTCGTCTTCACCGGCCTGTCTGGATCGGGCAAGTCGAGCCTCGCGTTCGACACGATCTACGCCGAGGGACAGCGCCGGTACGTCGAGTCGCTGTCCGCGTACGCCCGCCAGTTCCTCGGGCAGATGGACAAGCCCGACGTCGACTTCATCGAGGGTCTGTCGCCCGCGATCTCGATCGACCAGAAGTCGACCAGCCGCAACCCGCGCTCGACGGTCGGGACGATCACCGAGGTCTACGACTACCTGCGCCTGCTCTACGCGCGGATCGGCAAGCCGCACTGCCCCGCCTGCGGGCGCCCGATCCAGCGCCAGACCGCCGAGCAGATCATCGACCAGGTTGAGCAGTTGGCCGAGGGCACGCGTTTCCAGGTGCTCGCGCCGGTCGTGCGGGGCCGCAAGGGCGAGTACGCGACGCTGCTCGCCGACCTGTCCTCACGCGGCTACGCGCGCGCCCGGATCACGTCCGGGACCAACGCGCCCGAGCTCGTCGACTTGGCCAGCCCACCCAAGCTCGAGCGCTACGAGCAGCACACGATCGAGGTCGTCATCGACCGGCTCGTCGCGAAGCCGGGCATCCGCCGCCGGCTCGCCGACTCGATCGAGACCGCCCTGCAACTCGCCGAGGGAATCGCCCAGGTCGAGATCATGCCGCGGCCGGGCGATGAGAGAGAGCCCGAGATGCTCACGTTCTCCGAGCACCTCGCCTGCCCGTACGACGGCCTGAGCTTCGACCAGCTCGAGCCGCGGAGCTTCTCGTTCAACACCCCGTACGGAGCGTGCGAGACGTGCTCGGGGCTCGGGACCCGCCTGGAGGTCGACCCGGAGCTCGTGGTCAGCGATGAGCGGCTGTCCCTGGAGCTAGGGGTGCTCCTCCCGTGGGCGACCGGCGGGCAGTCGACCTACTACGAGCAGCTCCTGCGGGCGGTGGCCGCGCACCTCGGCTTTGACCCGGCCACGCCTTGGTCGAAGATCGACCCCGCCCATCGCCGCGCCCTGCTCTACGGCCTGGACGGGGCGAAGGTGCGGGTCCGCTACCAGAACCGGTTCGGCCGGCGCCGTGAGTACGACGCGGCGTACGAGGGCGTCGTGCCGCACCTGGAGCGGCGGCATGCGGAGAGCGACTCCGACCACGTCCGCGAGAAGGTCGAGCAGTATATGCGCCAGGTGCCGTGCCGCACCTGCAAGGGCGCGCGCCTGCGCCCGCTGCCGCTCGCGGTGAGGGTCGGTGAACGGAGCATCGCCCAAACCTGCGCCCAGTCGATCGGCGACACGCGCCGGTTCTTCGACACGCTCGACCTGACCGAGCGGGAGCGGTTGATCGCCGAGCGGATCCTTCGCGAGATCCGGGCGCGGCTCGACTTCCTGATCGACGTCGGCCTCGACTATCTGACGCTCGACCGGGCCGCTGGGACGCTCGCGGGCGGCGAGGCGCAGCGGATCCGGCTCGCGACCCAGATCGGGTCCGGGCTGGTCGGCTGCCTCTACGTCCTGGACGAGCCGTCGATCGGGCTGCACCACCGCGACAACGACCGGCTGATCGAGACCCTTCTGCGGCTGCGTGACCTCGGCAACACCGTGATCGTCGTCGAGCACGACCGGGCGACGATGCAGGCCGCCGACCATGTCGTCGACATCGGCCCCGGGGCGGGGGAGCACGGCGGCGAGATCGTGCATTCCGGTGATCTCGAGGGCCTCAAGCGCAACCCGCGGTCGATCACCGGCCGCTACCTGGCCGGCGAGCGCGAGATCCCGGTCCCGCGCGAGCGGCGGAAGCCGAAGCGGGGACACGCGCTCGTGGTGCGCGGCGCCCGGGAGCACAACCTGCGCAACCTCACGGTGCGCTTCCCGCTGTCGCTGTTCGTCGCGGTGACCGGCGTGTCGGGGTCGGGCAAGTCGACGCTGGTGAACGACATCCTCCACGCCGGCCTGATGCGGCACGTGTACAGCAGCCGGGTCGCGCCCGGGCTGCATCGTGGGATCGACGGGCTCGACCTGATCGACAAGGTCGTCGGCGTCGACCAGTCGCCGATCGGGCGCACGCCGCGGTCGAACCCCGCGACCTACACCGGGGTGTTCGACCACGTCCGCCGGCTGTTCGCGTCCACGCAGGAGGCGAAGGTCCGCGGGTATCTGCCGGGCCGGTTCAGCTTCAACGTCAAGGGCGGCCGTTGCGAGGCGTGCAGGGGCGACGGGACGATCAAGATCGACATGCAGTTCCTGCCCGACATCTACGTCCCCTGCGAGGTCTGCAAGGGCCGCCGGTACAACCGCGAGACGCTCGAGGTGCACTACAAGGCCAAGACGATCGCCGAGGTCCTGGACATGTCGGTAGAAGAAGCGTTGGGTTTTTTCGCCAACATCCCGCCGATCGTGCGCCATCTGGAGACGCTGAACGACGTCGGGCTGGGCTATGTGCGGCTGGGCCAGCCGGCCACGACGCTGTCCGGCGGGGAGGCGCAGCGGGTGAAGCTGGCGGCGGAGCTGCGCAAGCGGTCGACCGGGCGGACGGTGTACATCCTCGACGAGCCGACGACCGGTCTGCATTTCGAGGACGTCCGCCGGCTGTTGCAGGTGTTGCACCGTCTGGTCGACAAGGGCAACACGGTGATCGTGATCGAGCATGACCTCGACGTCGTCAAGACCGCCGACTGGGTCATCGACCTGGGCCCCGAGGGCGGCGGCGGCGGCGGCGCGATCGTCGCCGAGGGCGCCCCCGAGGACGTCACCCAAATCGGCGAGAGCTACACCGGCAAATTCCTGCTGCCACTGCTGCCCGGGACGCGCTAAGGGCTTGGGCATAAATAACGTTGCTGTTTTCCCGATGTGCAGTGACGCGGCGCCGGTGCCGCACGCCTCGAGCGCGTGCCGGCCGCTGGTCGCAGTGATCCCCGCCGCGTCCGCCTGCGGCTGACCCAGCGTCATCGTGAGCGTCCCATTTTGACTGTGCGTGACGCATGTCAGCGCTGTGGCCAGGAATCGTCATATGGCCAGGGTTCGTCACGCATGCGTGACGAACCCTGGCCACAAGGGCGAACACCGCCCAAACGACAACGTTATTCCGACCCGGGTGCTAAGCCTGGCGACGCCACAGGGCGCGGCTATCGTTGGCCCGCAGCACCCAGCAGTTGCACGTCACAGCGCAGTCCCGGTGCCCGAGTGATCCGAGCGTCGCAGGTCACGAGCACCGTCTCCAACGCTTCGGCAAGCGCCACGTAGACCGCGTCGTATGCGGTGAGGTTGCCGCGGAGCTCCCAGACGCGGCGCAGCAGCGGTCCATGCGGATAGCGGGATAGGTCGAGCTGCTGCAGGTCGTCGATCGCACTGACTGCCCGGGTCTCATCGATCACGTTCGCGATCCGCAGCCCCCGAATCGAGTTCGTGACTTCCATATCCACGAGGTGGGGGACGTGGAGGTCGCGGTCGTCGGTCAAGCGGCCTCTCGCCTCGTCTGCCACTGCATCGACGCCGACGAGCGCATCGACGAGCACCGAGGCGTCGATGACGATCATTGGCCGTCACGAACGGCGCGAATAGCCGCCACTACCTGCTCGGTCGTGGCCCCGCCGGGCCGGCTTGCCGCACGCGCGAGCACCTCACCGATCGGCGGTCGGGCGGCGATCCGCTCCAGCTCCTGCCGCAGGTACTCGGACAGCGAGAGCCCCACCCTCGCCGCCCGTGCCCGCAGCTCCCGATGGACGGCGTCATCAACGTCTCTCACCTGGATCATCTTCGCCATGCCCGAAGGGTATCATGCACCTCCCATTCAGAGCATGCTCTATGCATGAACCCGCGGGTGGTCCGGACAGGCGGATTACTTCCGTCGTCGCCCAGGTCGCCCAGCACCGCATCGACGCCGCGCCGCACCCGCGCATGTTCGCAACGCTGCTTCGTGGACAGTTTGCACCAGGTGGTGGGGCAAAGTGTCCACGAAGGACCTCAGCGGTGGGTCCGGCCCGAACCCTGACGATACGCTCGGGATCTATAGCTCAGGAGGCGGAGCGATGGACCACCTGATCAGGCCCTGGGAGCGGACCCTGTTCAAGCACTGCCGTCGGGCCTGGGACTTCGGTGCCCGTGAGCGGCAGAACTACGAGCCGGTCAAGCCGACGCGGGTGTTCGACTTCGACGAGGCGATCCATGACGCGCTCGACGTCTACTACTTTCCGGGAATGTGGGACTGGGGCCGGGCGATCGTTCGGCCGCTGGCCGTGGAAGGCTTCCTGAAGTCGATGCGGAGGCAGCGGGCAGCCTACGCCCAGCACTGCGATCTCTCTCCGATACAGGAGCGGGAGTGGGACGAGCACGTCGGTCTGGGCAGGGAGATGCTGGAGCGGTACTTCCTGTGGGCGCAGGAGGCTGATCGGTTTGCCCCGGTCCAGGTGGCGGCGCAATTCGACGTCGCCATCCCCGATCCCCGGAATCCGGACGACGGGCTGGTGACGCCCGACGGGCGGGGCATTCGCTACCGCGTTCGGATCGACCTGGTGGTCATGGACGAGCACGAGCTGTATTGGCTCGTCGAGCACCGGGTAGTCAGCTCACCCTGGGACGACCTCGATCAGCTCCTCATCGACGAGCAGAGCCTTTCGCGATCCTGGTCCTGGGAGCTCGGCTTTCTTGCCAAGATCGAAGGGACGATCCACAACGAGCTGCGCAAGGACGTCCCGAGCGGGCACACCGCACCGGCAGACGCGATGAACGTCCAGGTGCTCCAAGGACCAAGTGGCCTCATCAAGCAGCAGGACAACGGGCTCTTTCGCCGTACGCAGATCCCCAGAAGCGAAATCGAATTTGAACAGCACCGGGTGCATACGGCGCTCGAGGTGCTCGACATGACCGATCCGCAGCTCCTGATCTACCCCAATCCGACGAGGGAGAACTGCTCCAGCTGCCTCTATCGTCAGCCATGTATGGCGATGAGCTACGGCTCTGACGAACGCCCGATCCTGGAGGCGTCGTATCAGAAAAGGACCAGCGAGGACTTCGAGCTGGGACGGCTCGGCTCGGTGTGGGGGTTCGTCCCCCCGATCGTGCGTGTCGCCGAATGGAACGCCCCGGGAGGGGAACCGGCGCCGGGAGGCGGTTGACGGCGCTCGTCACGCCGTCATGATGGCGAGTTGACTGCCGTCTTCGCACTCGGGGGACCCAGCGGTGCGTTTCCGCGTGGTGAGTTGGAACCTGGATTCCCGGCCCACCGGGCAACTCGACGCCAAAGTCGAGCTGCTGCGCCGGGTCCAGCCCGATCTCCTGTTGCTCCAGGAGCTCTCTCGCCCGGTCTATCGCACCCTGATACCGCACAAGCTGGCTCACGAGCGGATCCATGAGCGGTCGCGGCTGTTCTCGTGGGGGGCGCTGTCCACTGATCTCTCTGATCCGCGAGGCAGCGATCGCCGGCTGGGCTGCGCGGTCCTGGGGGCGCCGACCACCACCCTTCTGGCAGCTCAGCTGCTCGACGACGCCCCGTTCGGGGTGGAGGGCCCTGAGCTGCTCGGTTTCCTCAGGCGCACGGTGGCCGCACGGATGGGGATCCACGGGGGCAGAGCCTTGACCGCGTGCAGCTTCCATGCCCGGCGGGCCGTGAGCCGTCGTGTCGGTCACCTGGCGCCCGCGTTTCACACGGGTATCGCCAAGTGGCTCGCCAGCCAGCCCAGCCCGATCCTGTTCGGTATGGACGCGAACGCCCCCGTGGTCGACCATCCGGACTTTCGCCGCTCGAGCTTCCACTGGCCCACCCCAGCGGAGGGCGGGTCTGGCGAAGATCAACTGCTCGGCCCAGACGCCGGCCACGGTCTGGAGGACGTGCTGCGCCGGCACCTGGACCGGCACCCTGAGGAGCTTGCGCGCATCCGCGAGGAGCGGCCAGGCGGCCCCCTCGCGATTTCCCACCGCCCCGCCCACCCCGTCCGCTACGACCACATCTGGGCCACCCCCGACCTTGAGGTGATCGACGTCCGCTACCTCTACGACGAGGCCGTAGTCGCCGGCAGTGACCACGCCCTCGTCCTTGCCGACTTCGACGTCTGAGGCGTCCCTTGGTCGAACGAACCGGCGGAATCGGATTGCAAAATAGGTTCGACCCGGTTTTGGTGTTTTCGGATCGGCGGCGCAGGCCAGTGCGGCGGGGTTTGGCTGGCGGATGGGGTCGTGTCGGGCAGGGACGGCGGCGGGCAGTGCCCGCAGCCGGGCCAGCGCCGCTGTGACCTGCTGCGCCCAGGGCAGTTTCTGAGCGCGGATGAAGTCGCAGTACAGGATGATGTCCACATAGGCGGGTACGATTCTGGTGTTTCCAGAACTTCGAGCGCCCCGGTCGGCGTTTCCGCAGTTCAGGGAGCATGAAGTACGGGACGTGGCGCAGTCTGGTTAGCGCACCGGCTTTGGGAGCCGGGGGTCGCGGGTTCGAATCCCGCCGTCCCGACCAGGGCACTGGTCAGTGGATTTTCGAGCCTGATGAACGGGCTTGGCATCCCGGGCCACCCTCCCCGACCGGATACCGATGCCACCGGCCGGTAGAATCCAGAACCACCCGCGGGTGTAGCTCAATGGCAGAGCTCCAGCCTTCCAAGCTGGCTATGGGGGTTCGATTCCCCTCACCCGCTCCACAGGTCAGCGGCTTTCAAACGGATCACACGACTGTCATCAGACACGTGGCTGGCGCTGTTTTGCGGCCCTGAGAGCCCTGTTCGTCTTCGACGCCCGCCGAACCGCGGTCCTCCTGCTCGGCGCTGACAAGAGCGGCGCATGGCAAGCGTGGCATCGACAAGCCATCCCGCGCGCCGAGCAGCTGTACGAGCGCTACCTCGCAGAGCCGCGAGACGAAGGACTGACGTAGGAGGGACGATGCCGAGCACCAAGCCATGGAGCAGGCTGCGAGCCGAGCTCGAGCGCAACGTCGATCATGAAGAGCGCGCTCGCGCCGCTGACGAGAAGGCACAGGGTGAGATCGAGGCCTATCACGCCTCCCTCGCCCAGCTGGCAAGCCTCAGCCGGAGATCTCGCGGATCGAGCGCCAAACGGACGTGCTGGTCTCGACGCTGCGGTCCTACGTCGAGGCCATGGGTGGGGAGCTTGAGCTGGTTGCCCGCTTCCCCGGGCAGCCCGAGGTCCGTCTGCACCTCGACTGAGGGCTGAACCCGCTGGCCAGCGGCTTACCGCGTCAAATGTCGAAGTAGAGGTGAAACTCGTGTGGGTGGGGGCGGAGGCGGATAGCCGACACCTCATGGGCCATTTTGTACTCGATCCAGGTGTCGATGACGTCCTGGGTGAAGACCCCCCCCTCGAGCAGGAAGTCGTGGTCGTCGGACAGTGCGGCGAGCGCATCCTCGAGGCTGGCAGGCACGCCCGGCAGCTCCGCGAGCTCCTCGGGCGGAAGATCGTAGATGTCCTTGTCGACCGGATCCGGCGGCTCGATCTTGTTCTTCACCCCGTCGATGCCGGCCATGAGCATCGCGCTGAACGCGAGGTACGGGTTGCATGATGGGTCCGGCACACGGAACTCGATGCGCTTCGCCTTTGGCGAGCGCGAGTACAGCGGAATCCGGCAGCAGGCGGAGCGGTTCCGCTGGCTGTAGACGAGGTTGACTGGTGCCTCGTAGCCCGGGACGAGCCGCCGATAGCTGTTGGTCGTCGGGTTCGTGAACGCAAGCAGCGATGGGGCGTGGGACAGGAGCCCCCCGATGTACCAGCGGGCAATGTCCGATAGCTGGGCATAGCCCTGCTCGTCGAAGAACAGCGGCTCGTCGCCGTTCCAGAGCGACTGGTGGACGTGCATCCCTGAGCCGTTGTCCTCGAAGATCGGCTTGGGCATGAACGTCACGGTCTTGAGGTGCCTCCGTGCGACGTTCTTGATGATGTACTTGTAGAGCATCAGCTTGTCGGCCATCCGCAGCAGCGTGTCGAAGCGCATGTCGATCTCGGCCTGACCCGCGGTGCCGACCTCGTGATGCTGGACCTCGATCGTCACCCCTGCGCGCTCGAGCTCGGCGACCATCTCCGAGCGCAGGTCCTGGTAGTGGTCCATCGGCGGAACCGGGAAATAGCCCTCTTTGTACCGCGGCTTGTACCCGAGATTCGGTCGCTCGTCCTTGCCCGAGTTCCACTGCCCCTCGACCGCGTCAAGGTAATAATAGGACGAGTATTGAGTGGTGTCGAACCGGACGTCGTCGAGGATATAGAACTCTGCCTCAGGGCCGAAGTAAGCCGTGTCGGCGATGTTGGTCCCCCGCAGGTACTGCTCAGCCTTGCTCGCGATGTAGCGCGGGTCGCGGGTGTAGGACTCTCCGGTCACAGGGTCCCGGACGAAGCAGTTGATGTTGAGAGTCGGGTGCTGGCGGAATCGGTCGACCACCGCGGTGTCCGGATCCGGAATCAAGAGCATATCCGATTCCTGGATTTCCTGGAATCCCCGGATCGACGAGCCGTCGAATCCGAGGCCCTCGTCGAATACATCTGCGGTCAGCTGGTGCGCCGGGACCGTGAAGTGCTGCATCAGGCCTGGCAGGTCACAGAATCGCAAATCGATGAACTCGATTCCCTCATCTGACATCTGTGACAGGACGTCGTCTGGCGAGTTCCCCAACGTTGCTCCTTTTCCTTGTCATGCCGATGCGAACCGCTGCGGTCGTGCGCCCTCGCGGGCCACCTCGCGAAGGTCCGGGAGGCCCGCCCCCTGAAACGGCGGGCGGACGAGGCCCCCGAGCCGCTGTTGGGGTCAGGAGGTAAACCACCTGACCGTCGCGGACACGACAAAGGCGGTCACCACCGGAGCCTACGGTACGGCCAGGGGGTGTCCCGAACATTTCCCTGAAGTTTCGGGCCTGTTACGCGCTCGCGCAACCCGCTCGTGCCAGGGAGCGCACGCATAGGTGCGATTCCCTGGTGACGGAGAATTCCCTGGTTTCAACATGCCAAAAAAGCAGCGTGTGAACTTACTGAATCGACCTGAGAACGTGTTTGAGATTGTTGTGGGAGGTCGCGTCGCGTCGGGTTCCGCTCGCGAAGAGCCTTTTAGGTCGGAGCCTCTTTCCGGGACGCGACGCGACCGACTCGTCAAGCCATCGTCGTATGTTTT